>JBBROJ010000037.1:0-38069 GCA_038229495.1 Chthonomonadales bacterium | reverse complement strand
TTTCTGGCGCAAGAACCGGCGGATCGGCGGCAAGACACCCTATGAAGCCGCCGTTAGCTGGTACGACAAAGAACCAGGCATATTCATCAGGAAGCCGACCGAGCTGCTTCTTTTCCGTTCACAAACTTGTGAGACTTGACACCTAGTAACTAATGCGGGCACGCCGGCAGGAACGATTACAGTTGACGATAAAGTGTTTTCCAACTTTAGGTTTCAATCAACAATCCTGTCCGGTACGCCGACGGGAACAAACGCGAATGGCATAATAGTTGTCGGAGTGGGGTCGCTTGCGCTTAACAACATCGGCTTGAACTTTATCGGCGGCTGGGCCGCCCTCGCAGGAGACACCGCGGATTTGAACATCGGCTACGATGTCACCGTAACGAATCCCGCATACAAGATCGATGACATACTTCTGACGTTCAACGGTCACACCACCGGAACAGGTTTTACGGACGTCACCGAGCAGGTCACCGCGATACCATCCACGGGCGTACTTGGTCAGGCGTCCGTAGACACCACCAACATTCCGACGTCACTGTCGTCACACGTTGTTCTGACTTCGCAGTTGACTACTGCACGAATAAACAAGGATTTCTTCTACTCGGGCGGACAGAATGGCACGGCAGTTGTCTCGCTCATCACTCAGCAGCTTTCACAGTCCACTTCCGTTCCTGAGCCCGGCACGTACGGCATGCTCGCAGGATCCGGAATCGGCGGGCTGCTCCTGCTTCGCCGCCGCACGAAGGCCTAGACCCTCGCACCCTCTGAATCGGCGGGCATCTCTTCAGGGAGATGCCCGCTTTTTCGGTCCTTGGGTGCATTTGGAATGTGTAGATAGAGGGAATTAGCTGTCAAGTCTCACAAGTTTGTGAACGGAAAAGAAGCAGCTCGGTCGGCTTCCTGATGAATATGCCTGGTTCTCTATCGTACCAGCTAACGGCGGCTTCATAGGGTGTCTTGCCGCCGATCCGCCGGTTCTTGCGCCAGAAATTGTAGCGAACGAGCCAAGCGGTGAGGTCTTGGGCCATGCCATCGGCCGTCTGGTAGGTATGCGCCTTGATCGTGCCCTGTTTGATCAGGCCGTACATCCGCTCGACCATGCCGTTGGTCTTAGGCATGTAAGGCTTGGTGCGCCGGCGCTCAATGCCCTGCTGCTGGCAGAGTTGGTCGAACAGGTGAGCACTCAGGCCCTTGGCCGGCCCAAAGCGGTTTTTGAAGCCTTCGAGCGTGAACTCGCGCCCGTTGTCGGTGAGTATCTTCTCGATCATAAACGGGAAGAACGCCGGGCGCGCCTCCCGGCCAGCCCCCCGGCCCCCAATCCTGGGGGAGTCCAATAGTATGGATTCGCGTTGCTCGGTCACAACTCGATAGCGCGGAACTGCGCCGGGCGATCAGGTTGACTGAAACTATCGCAACGGCTATAATATCGCATACAAATAGGGAGACCCCGCCGTTTTGCGGGGTCTTCACTGTCTCTAGCGGCATTTTCTTTGCTCGGTTGGGTTTCGACAACGCTCGTCGGCCCAGCGAATTTGCCGCCCAGGCTGGGAGGGCTCTATGATGCGCAAGCGAATGCCGTTTACCGTAATGTCGGTACTGCTGGCTGCAATCCAGGCTTTCGCCATGCTCCCCACCGGCGCGTATTCGAATGCAAAGTACAGGTTTTCCTTCATGCCTCCCGCGGGCTGGGTCGAAAAAGACAACCCGGACGCAGTTGCAATCTTTATGGAGCCGGTCACGACAGATCGCTCCCGCGTCCGGCTTGGCTTCGAAAGCAACAAGGAGTTTGTCGCGCGCTTAGATCGCGAGTTGAATACCCCTGTCGCCGCCGCCAGCTCCAGCGCTTTTCGGGCGAACATCGCAATAACGGCGACTAAAGTACTGCCCGGCACGTCGATGGAGCAGTACGCGAAGGACAGCCGGAGCCGCATGGCCGGGCTGAAGATGTATAGGATTCTTGGCGAAAAGCCCATGAAGCTGGCGGGCGTTCCGGGAATTGTGCGCATGATTCGTGTCCGGCTTGCGGACGAGGGCGGCACGATTTTGACACGCGAAGTTTTGTGCATCCAGAACGACGCCGCGCTGTCGTTCTCAATCGCTTCGCCGCCAAGCGCCTACAGCCGGCATGCCGCAGAGTTCAACACGGCCATCGCCGGCCTCAAATGGACGAAGTAGAGAGCAGGTGTTCAGATATTCAGGTGTTGCTCAGCGGAGAGCGTCCGCTTATCCCAACACCCGACACCCGACACCCGACACCCGACACCCGAAAATGGACTACAAGCAGACACTCAATATAACGCTGAACGATAAGCACCCCGGCGCGATGCCGCAGCGGGGCAATTTGCCCGTGCGCGAGCCGGAGTTTCAGGCCTACTGGGAGGAGATCGGGCTGTACGATCTGTCGCTGCGGAAGCCCGCTCCGAAGGGCAAATTCGTGCTGCACGACGGGCCTCCCTATTCTAACGGCGACATCCATCTCGGCCACGCTCTCAACAAGATCGCCAAGGATATCATCGTCAAGTACAAGACGATGCAGGGCTATGAATCGCCGTACGTTCCGGGGTGGGACAATCACGGCATGCCCATCGAGAACGAGGTTTCCAAAGAGTTCCGCGCCAAGGGCGAAAAGCCCGATAAAGTGACGATGCGGAAACGCTGCCGCACGTACGCCGCCTCGTTCGTCGAGAAGCAGAAGGGCCAGTTCAAGCGGCTCGGCGTACGTGGCGACTGGGAGAACCCCTATCTCACGATGGCTCCGGCGTTCGAGGCCAAGATCGTCGAAGTCTTCGGCGAGCTTGCCGAGAAGGGGTTCATCTATCGCGGCCTCAAGCCTGTGCTGTGGTGCGGAACGTGCGAGACCGCCCTGGCCGATGCCGAGGTCGAATACGCCGAGCACACTTCCAACAGCATCTACGTCCGCTTCCCGGTCCACCGCGACCCGAACAACCTGTTCGGAGGCGGCGAAACCGATCCACCGTACAGTTATATTGTAGTTTGGACTACGACTCCCTGGACGATTCCGGCGAATCTCGCGCTTGCCGTGCACCCTGATGCCAACTATGTGGTCCTGGACGTAGGCCGAGCGAAATATCTCGTTGCCGAGCCGCTCGCAAAGCGTATGATGGGCGTCCTGGACCCGGCAAGCGACGAACAGAACGACGATTTTCGCATCCCTATATACACCCACGTAAAGGGCGGCGATCTCGAAGGCGTGGTCGCCTGGCACCCATTATTCCGAAGGACATCCCCAATCGTCTTCGCGCCGTACGTGACGATGGAGGACGGGACCGGAATCGTGCACACCGCGCCCGGTCACGGCAAAGAGGACTTCGAGACCGGCCAGAAGCATGGCCTCGAAGTGTTGATTCCTGTCGGGCCGGACGGCCGGTTCACGAAGCAAGCCGATGCAAGCCCGGACTACTCTTTCGAGGGCGCGCGAATCATCGGCGGCGAGGCGGACAACCGTGTGCTGGAGGCTCTTCGGCAGTCGGGCGCGCTTATTTTGCACCTGCCCTTCAAGCACTCCTACCCGCACTGCTGGCGCTGCCATTCGCCGCTCATCTTCCGCGCGACCGTGCAGTGGTTCATGGACATCGACAATAATATTAACGGCTCAAGCCATCGCGACCATGCGCTGAAGGCTATCAGCGAAACGAAGTGGTATCCGCCGGTCAGCATCAATCGAATCAGCGCGATGGTGGCGGGGCGTCCCGACTGGTGTCTCAGCCGGCAGCGCGCGTGGGGGGTGGGCATTCCCGCTTTCTACTGCCGCGACTGCGGAAAAGAGATTCTTAGCCGCGAGGCGATAAACGCAGTGCGTGACAAGGTTGCCGCCGAAAGCTCGGACGCATGGTACGCGCTGCCCGCCGACCAGATTCTGCCGGCCGGATTCTCCTGCCCGCACTGCCAGGGTACGACGTTCGACAAGGAGACCGACATCCTGGACGTCTGGTTCGATTCAGGCTCCACGAATCGCGCCGTCCTGGAAAACCGAACGCAGTGGCCGAACCTGAAGTGGCCCGCCGACGTATACCTTGAGGGATCGGACCAGCATCGCGGGTGGTTCAACTCGTCGCTCATGATTGGCGTCGCCACGAAGGGCCGCGCGCCCTACGATTCGGTCATCACGAACGGCTGGACACTCGATGACACCGGTCGTGCGATGCACAAGTCGCTCGGCAACGTGGTCGCTCCGAGCGCGATTATCGACAAGCTGGGCGCGGACATCCTGAGGCTGTGGGTGGCCTCCACGGACTATTTCGAGGATGTGCGCTGCTCCGACGAGATTCTGGCGCAGGTTGCTGAAACCTATCGGCGATTTAGGAATACGCTTAGATTCTGCGTGAATAACCTGTACGTCGAGAATCCCGTCGACACGTTCGACCCAGCGCGGCACGCGATCCCGGAAACGGAGATGCTGGACCTGGACCGCTGGATTCTCGCAAAGCTCGATCAAGTTGTTGGGGAGTGCGCGAGGGGGTATGAGGTCTACGAGTTCCATCGCGTCTATCATGCGGTCAACGGGTTCTGCGCGACCGAGCTGAGCGCGTTTTATCTCGACGTCATCAAGGACCGAATCTACTGTTCGGGTGCGGCTTCCCGAGAGCGGCTGTCGGCTTTGACCGCGCTGCACAGGCTTGCGGAGACATTGACGCGGCTGCTCGCGCCCATCCTGTCGCATACGGCGGAGGAGGTGTGGGGGCTGCTGAAACGTCCGGGCGGCGTTCCCAGCCCGCAGTTGGCCGACATGCCGGTCGCGGAGCCGGAGAAGCATGCGGACGTTTTGGCGAGATGGGAACCGGTGCTGGCGGTGCGGGAGCAGGTGAACCAGGCTGTCGAGTCAGCGCGCCAGGAGAAGATTATCGGCAATCCGCTGGAGGCGCGAGTCGAAGTGACAGCCGACCAGGCGACCTTCGATTCGCTTGCGCCGATTGTCGAATCGCTTCCGGTGGTGTTCAAGGTCTCGCAAATAGACGTCCGGAACGGAAGCGAGGCCGCCTTCGAGGCGCAGGTAATGTCGGCCCCCGGCGTCAAATGCGCGCGGTGCTGGCTGATTAAAGAGGATGTTGGAAGCAATGCGTCGCATGGCGACCTTTGTGAACGCTGCGCGAGCGTCGTGGAATCGTTGGTGAAAGGGTAGATAATATGTCATTGAACGTCGAGAAGCACCGTAAACGAATTCTGGAGGAACAGGCGCGCCTGGAGGCGGACCGCAAAAACCTTCGTGACGTTGAGAGAACGGGCGAGAATGTCGGCGAGCTGACGGATGTTGACTTCAATCATCCCGGCGACTCAGGAACCGAGACGTACGAGAAGGAGAAGGACCTCGCTCTCATTGAGGCGCTCGATGCCCAGCTCGCCCAGATCCGCAATGCTCTGGGCCGAATCGAAGCGGGAACCTATGGGACCTGCGAGCGCTGCGGCAAGCCCATACCGGAGGAGCGGCTGAACGTGATTCCGTACGCCACTCTTTGCATCGAGGATCAGGAATATATAGAGAGGACTCAGTGAAGCCGGTCCGATTCTATCTGCTTGCTCTTGTAATCATAGTCATCGATCAATTGACGAAATGGTCTATTCAGGACCGCCTGCCGCTGAATAACATACCGACGCCCGCGCTGGGCCGCTTCCTTTATTTGACCTATACACGCAACACCGGGGGCGCATTCAGCCTTTTTCAGGCCGGCAACACGATGTTCATCATTGTCGCCGGCCTTGCGATAATCGCGCTGATCTATGCGTATCACAAGATGAAGCAGACCGATCTGCTGGTCACGGCTGCGCTTTCTCTTGCGCTGGGCGGCGCTGTGGGCAACCTGTTCGATCGTGTTCGCTTTGGATATGTGGTCGATTTCTTCGACATTCAGGCCGGCACGGGTCACTCCATCTGGCCTATATTCAACGTGGCGGATTCCGCAATCACGGTAGGCATCGTGCTTCTGGCGAGCCACTTTCTATTTGTAAATAGTCCGGAGAAGGGTAATTCCGGTATTCGGGATTCCGAAGTAAGCCACACCACTGAGGTTTGACGCAGCACAGTAAAGAGTACGGTGTGGCGGTAAGGAGCACGGCGCAATGCGATGCAAAGAGCACGTCGGGGCGACGTTCAAATTTGTGATGTTACGCAGCACGTAACCCGAGCAGATGCGCACGGGATGAAATCCCTGCGCTTGGTAGCGCTTCGCGCTGAGTGTCCGCCTGCGCGGACACGGACGCAGCATTACGTTCTCGTACCCGCGCAGGTGGGTACTCGGCCAACGGCCACGCAGCGCAGGGATTCATCCCGTGCGCATGTTGTGAGGCACTCTCAACTTCCACATGCGTCCTACCCTCTTCAACCTGGGCCCGTTTCCTGTCCACTCGTTCGGCGTGATGGTTCTTGCCGGCTTCCTGCTAGCGCTCTGGTACACCATGGCGGCGGCGCGGAGGCGCATGGCCGGAAAAAACCCGAAGGATCCAGGCGTTATTACGCCGGACCACGTATTCGACTTCTGCCTGACGGCGCTGTTCGTCTGCATCGTTGGCGCGCGCGCCCTCTACATCGCCCTCGATTGGAATGAGTTTCAAGGCCGGTGGGGCGACATCTTCAAGATTTGGACCGGCGGCATCACTATTATTGGCGCAATTATCGTCGCGCCCATGTACTTATGGTGGTACTGCCGCCGCCACAACCTTCCATTCCTCGCCTTCGCGGATATCTGCGCTCCCGGGTTCGCTCTCGGCAATGCGATAGGCCGCATAGGCTGTCTCCTGAACGGCTGCTGTTATGGCAACGCGTGCGATCTGCCCTGGGCGATTCGCTTCGCGGATGAGAAGCATTCGGGAATGCTGACGCCTCCCAGCCACCCAACGCAGATATATGAAACCCTGCTGAACCTCGCGGCATTTGGCATTCTGCACTGGTGGAGCCGGCGGCCTCACCGGCCCGGAGAGTTGATATTGGGCTTCTTCAGCCTCTACTGCGTTTCCCGCTTCATTACTGAGCAGTTCCGCAAGGGCGCGACCGCGGACGTGCCGTTCCATTTCGGGCCAGTCAGTCTCACGGATACGCAGCTTTTCTGCGCGATCGTCCTGCCCGTAATGCTGTTTCTGCTCTGGAGGGTCCGGCATGGCGCCGCGGACCCGGCGGCAAAAAAGCTTCCGGCTTAGGCAACGTTCAAGAATAATCGCTCCACTTCAACTTCTCAGCGTTGGTGCTAACCTTATGGCGCCCACCCCCCGGCCCCCTCCCGAAACGGGAGGGGGAGCAAAACTGAGGGCGAGTGCGATTCACCGAGGGTACAGGAGATTCGATAATTGTTTCGTGTCACCTTAGACCTTGCTGCAAACCTGATCAGCCGTACAGCCTGCGAACCGGTTATTCTGACGGTTAAGCGTAGAGACGATCTATCCGAAAATTGGATAGGGCTGATCTTTGTGCTTTGCGGCGGACGGCATTCCTATTCTTAATTGTTGGATTTTGCCCTAAAAAGGTGCGTGTGCGCCGGGCCGAATATTCGCTGCAATCGCGGTAATCACGCACGCGAGCCCGCATCACGTAGCGGGCCCGCATCCCATAGCGGGTCCGCGGCCGCAAAGGAACTGGCTTATGCCACTGCCAGACAACGCAGCACATTGGCTGCCTCGTCCGGGATTGTCCGGTGATAACCAACGCGCAATCTTGGATGAGGAAGCAAGCGTGCTTATAATCGACGACGAGCAGCGGGTCGCGCTGCTGCTTTCCACCGCTCTCAGGAACGCGGGCTACCGGGTACATGCCGTATCCAGCGCCGCCGAGGCGATGCTGGTTCTTCGGGAGTCTAAATTCGACATCGTTTTCGCCGACGTCAACCTGCCGGATTCGAGCATCCTCCATCTGCTTGAACGAATCAAGGCCGCGGTCCCTGAGCTGCCGGTAGTTATGATTACGGGTCCGGCGGATGTGGAGACAGCGCGCGCTGCGATGAAACTAGGCGCTTGCGACTGCGTCTCGAAGCCGTTCACGGTCAACTCTGTGGCCATCATCGTCCAGCGCATCGTTACCCGGCAGGTAATGGCCCAAAGCAGCGAGGAATCGCACCATCGCGAATTGCAGAACTCGTACGAAACGGTCCTGGATGCTCTTCTCACCGCTCTCGATACGCGAGACACGGAAACCGAGGGGCATTCGGAGCGCGTTACCGGCTATACAATGGTGCTGGCGCAGAAGCTGGGCATGCCACTTGAGGATCAGTACGATGTGGAGCGGGGAGCTCTGCTGCATGACATCGGCAAGATAGGCGTGCCCGACCGCATCCTGTTGAAGCCTGGTCCGCTTACCGAGGCGGAATGGACAGAGATGCGCAGGCATCCGGCCATCGGGCACCGCATGTGCGCTCGCATAGACTTTCTCAAGGGGGCAAGCGAGATTATCCTGCATCACCACGAGCGGTGGGACGGCGCGGGCTATCCGGTGGGCTTGAAGCACGAGGAGATACCGCTGGGCGCTCGCATATTCGCGGTTGTGGACGCGTTCGACGCAATAACTACGGACCGGACCTACAGAGCCGCGATGAGCTATGACGATGCTGTGGCGGAGATACGAAAGCACAGCGGCTTGCAGTTCGACCCGCGCGTGGCGGATGCCTTTCTGCAAGTACCCGAGGAGCGCTGGCTTCAGATGCGCGAAATGATCGGGCAAAAATAGATAGGTCAGGTGTCAGGGTACAGGTTTCAGGTTTCAGTGGCTGACACCTGAAACCTGTACCCTGACACCTGACAACTGCTTTTACCCTAGATCGGCATAGGTGGGCGTGGAGAGGTAGCGCTCGCCGGTTGACGGCAGAATGACAACGATCAGCTTGCCCGCGTTCTCCGGCCGCTTTGCCACCTGCACCGCCGCCCATGCCGCGGCCCCGGACGATATTCCCGCGAAGACACCCTCATCCCGCGACATGCGGCGGGCCATCTGCATCGAGTCCTGCTCGCTGACGGTGATGATTTCGTCGATTACGCTGGTGTCCAGGATGGTGGGGATGAATCCGGCGCCGATGCCCTGAATCTTGTGCGGGCCGCGGGGCTTTCCGGAAAGCACTGCCGATGTTTCAGGCTCGATAGCGATGACCTTCACGCCGGGTTTGCGCTGCTTAAGGACCTGTCCCACACCCGTTATCGTGCCGCCCGTGCCCACTCCCGCAACGAAAATGTCAACCTGGCCATCCGTGTCCCGCCAGATCTCCTCCGCCGTGGTGCGGCGGTGAATCTCGGGGTTCGCGGGGTTTTCGAACTGCTGCGGAATCAGGTAGCGAGCGTCGGCGGCGGCCATCTCTTCCGCCTTTTTGATCGCCCCAGGCATGCCCTCAACGCCAGGAGTCAGAATCAACTCCGCCCCCAACGCCCGAAGCAGCGCCCGTCGCTCGGTTGACATCGTGTCGGGCATGATGAGCGTGCACTTGTAGCCCTTCGCGGCGCAGACGAATGCGAGCGCAATTCCCGTATTCCCGCTGGTCGCTTCCAGGATATTTGTATCCGGCTTGATCCGTCCTTCGCGCTCGGCCGCCTCAACCATCGCCACGCCGATACGATCCTTGACGCTCGACAGCGGGTTGAAATATTCGAGCTTTGCGGCAACGGTAGCGCCGGCCCCGTCGGTAACCCGGTTCAGCTTTACAAGCGGTGTATTCCCAATTAGCTCGGTTATGCTGCTGGCTATTCGCATTGTGTCTCCTTTAGGCGTTAGGCGTGAGGCTTGAGGCTTGAGGTTTGAGGCGTGAGGCGTGAGAACTTCATGCCCCGCTGCGATATCTCAAATGCTCGGCATAATGCTCAGCGATTCGTCCAATTGCTGCTTTCTGGCCACGAGGTCCGCAAGCGTCAGCCGCTCGAGCAGGCCGCCGAGATGCTTCTCGACCTCTTCCTCAAACTGGCGGACGATGTAGGTTGCGCCTCCGGCCGATGGGTCGGCGGGACCGCTGTTTCCATTGACGAGGAGCTGGTCACCCACCACGGCGCGCACGACTTCGGCTACCGTGATTCGACTCGGCGTCCGGGCGAGCGTGTACCCTCCGCCCGCGCCGCGAATCGAGCGAACGACGCCCTCGCGTTTCAAGATCGCGAGTATCTGGTCGAGATAGGGGCCTCGAATATCCTGCCGCGCGGCAATCTCCCGGCTCTGGCAGGCCTCGTTCGCGGGCTGCAGGGCGAGGTCGACGACTGCGCGAAGCGCATAGTCGAGTTTCGCGCTGAATAGGGGCATCATGCTCTCCGGTACATTTATTCCTGACTAAACCAGTATACTTTTTTGGTTTCCGCATGTCAAGGCGCAGGCATCTGCTCAGGTCGTTATGAGAGCGATTTGAAAGATGCCCACCCCCCGGCCCCCTCCCGGAACTGGAGGGGGAGCAAATGCTTAAGCGACCCGTTCTGATGAACCGAATGAATCTGCCTGTATAGCTCCCCTTCGCTCCTCCCGGAGGGGAGAAGGGGTCGTGGGATGAGGGGTGCCATAATGTTTTGATACTCATCAAGACTGAACAGCTACCATCGTTGGTGGCTGTTCAGTCTTGATGAGTATCTCGCGTGCGTGCGATGTCACGGGCAATATCCCCGCGGCTAGACTGCTGGACTGCTTCGCCGGAAATCCTGCTGAAGCAGGCTTAAGCGGGCAGCGGTATCAGACGATAGAGACGAATCTAGCGAGCCATGAGTCCTCACGGAGTTCATGGCTCGTTATTGTATCAGGCTGAATTTCGCTAATTCGCTTGGCATGCAGTGGGGCCAGTTATCGAGTTGCACTTGCAGTCAGCATGCCAAGATTTCGCAGCCATGCCATGCAACGGTCCGCCCACTCGGAGCACGGCTTATCGCTCTTGCGAACGCCCCAGCCGTGTCCGCCGGTCTCATAGACGTGCAGTTCCGTCGGAATACCGCACTTCTTCAAGGCGAGGTACATTATCACGCTGTTCTCCGCGTCTGATATCTTATCTTCGCTGGCGTGCGCGAGGAAGATGGGCGGCGTCTTAGCGGGAATATGTATAATGGGCGAGAGGGCGCCTGTCTCTTTCTTCACAAGATAACCCGGATAGACCGCAACGGCAAAATTCGGACGGCAGCTAACTTTGTCGATGGCGTCGATGCCTTCGTAGGCACGCTCGTCGAAATTGGTAGCTGTGGCGAGGGCCAGGTGCCCTCCCGCGGAGAATCCCCCGATGCCAATTCGATCAGGATCGATTCCCCATTCTTGTGCCTTGCTCCGAACGAGGCTGAGCGCGCGCTGAGCGTCCATCAGAGGGCCGGAAGCAGGCAGCCGCTCGGGCTCGCCCTTACGGCGCGGTACGCGGTATTTTAGCACCACGCCAGTGATTCCCGCCTCGGCCAGCCACGCAGCGACCTCTGTACCCTCCAAATCCCAGGCGAGGTCCCAATAGCCCCCGCCCGGACAGACCAGCATCGCCGCGCCGGTATTCCTGTCCTTCGGTGGCCGGAAGACCATGATCGTCGGTTTCGTGACGTCTGTTAGCCACTTCACGTTTGTCGTCGGAGAGCCGGAAGGCGGTCGAACATGCTCCTGCGGGATCGGCCCGTACTGCCCGACCCCGCTGTCACCGGGCGCTTTCCCCGGCCACACCGAGAGAACGAGAGGCTCATCCGCGCACATCGCCGGTAACGTCGGGCATGCGCAGATGAAGAGTAACGCCCATGCCACGATCCGCTTCATTGTTGACTCTCCACCTTCAGAAAACTAATAACCGCCGTGATCGCGGCGGGTGCGCTTATGAACTCCAACGGATTAAATGCTCGGTGGCATCTAGCGGCCTTTCCCCTTGTCAAGGGCAAAGTCCGCGTAAGCAGTATGTCTCTTACTTTCCGCCTTTCGGCTGGTCTTCGACCACCGCGGCCAGCCTCTCGGGAGTAATGGCCGACAATTCTCCCCCAGTATTGGGGGTTGGGGGGACATTGGGGGCCGGGAGGCGCGTTGAGCCATTGGCGATCGGCTGCACCTCGACGGGCGCGTGGCTGAGGCCGGGAACGCCCTTCAACAGGTCCGTCAGCTTTATGCCGGTCATGGCCTCGATGACGGGCGGAATCTGCGCTATGATATTGGTCACTTCGTTGGTCAGCCTGCTGGCGCCGATTCCGCCCGCGCCGCCGTTCGTGTTCACCATCGTGATCTTGTCGATGCGGGAGAGAGGCGCGGAGATGGCCTGCGCAATCTCCGGCAGCTTATCGATGAACATCTGCGCGACGGCGGCTTCGTTGTAGGACCGGTAGGCATCCGCCCGCTTGGACATTGCGAGCGCCTCAGCGAGGCCCTGCGCTTTCACGGCCTCTGCCTCGGCGAGACCCTTGGCCTCCACCGCCTTGGCTTCCGCAAGGCCCTTCGCTTCAATGGACGCGGCTTCGGCAAGCGCCTTCGCCCTGTTGACATCGGCTTCGGAGATGCCGCGCACCTTGTTGGCCTCGGCCTCCGCGTTACCAGACCTCTGGACAATCTCCGCCTGCGCAAAGCCGGTCATCTTCGCCGCTTCTGCTTGTCCCAGCGCGGTCGTTTTCAACCGGTACTGCTCGGCATCGGCGATGGTCTGGATTCTGTTGCGCTCCGCCTCCGCGGGCCGCTGGATAGTTGCGATCAGCTCCTTCTCTTTGCGGGCGATCTCTCGCTCTTCAAGCTCGGCCTGCTTGATCTTCTCGACGATCTGCACCTGGACCGACTGCTCCTTGACGGCCTGCTCGGTCTTGTAGCGCTGAAGATCGTATGCCAGATCGGCCTCGGCCTTCTTCTGGTTCACGGACGCGGTGTAGTCCTGCACCTTCAGCTTATAGTCGCGATCCGATTCTGCGATCTTGGTGTCGGCCTCGAACTTGGCGGTCGCGGCCTCCTGGTTCGCCTGCGCCGCCTTGATGGTCGCGTCGCGATTCGCTTCGGCCTCGCCGATCTGCGCATCGCGCTTCACCTGGGCGATTCGCGTCTTGCCGATGGCCTCCATGTAGCCCCGACTGTCGCTGATCTCTCGAATAGTAAACGATACAATTTCCAGTCCCATGTTGGAAAGGTCGCCAGCCGACACCTCCGCCACTTTCTGCGCGAACGTCTCGTGCGCGGCGTAGACCTCTTCTACCGTAAGTGTTCCAAGAATGGCGCGCAGGTGACCGGCTACCGTCTGGTAGGCGATATTCTTGATCTCCTCGCGGCTCTTATTAAGAAACTGTTCGGCTGCGGTGCGAATCGAAACGTCGTCGCCCTTCACCTTGATCTGCGCGACGCCGTCCACCTTGATGGGCACTCCCATCTTGGTGTAGAACTCCGGAGTCACGATATCGAGCGTGATCAGCTCGAGCGAGATCGTCTCCATGCGCTCGGTAAGCGGGTTCACGATAGATCCGCCGCCCTTGACGATGCGGAAACCAATTTTGTGCCGCTCGCCGTGCTCATCTGTGAGTATCTGTCCTCGACCGCCGGAGATGACGAGCACCTCGTTCGGCCCCACCTTTTTGTAGAGCGACCGATAGACGGTAACGATTGTGGTCACGAAGACAAGCACGCCGAGCAGTACGCTGCCAAGAATCATGAACAGAGTTGTAGGATCCACGTTAAGGCTCCTTTGTCGGAATAAAGTTCTTGCACAATTCTCAACCGGTAGGCGAGCGAGTGAATGAATTCACTCGCTGGGGCGCCTGCGGCCAATCGTCCTACCGGACGAAAACACTTATGCAAGAGGTCTAATAAACGATAGATAAACAGTCGATAAATCGGATCAAAGCTACTCTATGCGCAGGGTTGCGGACACGGTTGCGTCTGGCGCGTCGATCCACATCACCTGGGCCGTGCCTTCCGATATGCGCCGGATTCGCACCTCCGCGCCAATCGGAATCGGCTCGTCGTCCTCGGTGATGGCGCGCAGCGATTGCCGCGTTCCGCCGACTACATAGGAGACCATGCCGGGCTTTGCACCGCTGATTGCCACCGTCACCTTGGCTCGAGTGCCGATTAGATCCTCGCGCCGGTTGTGGCTGGTGCCCTCCGCGCGGCCAAACAGGCGCGTCACGATGAGGTACGCGACCAGCCAGAGTCCCCAGCCGCAGAGGCCGCCCGCCATGACGCGGACGCTGCCTGAGAGGCCCGGCGCGAGCATGCCGCTAACTACTCCAGCTCCGCCAAAGCCGAGCAGAAAACCGGCCAATGAGAGCGGATTCAGGTACTGGAAGAGGTTGAACCGCCCACCCTCGGACTCGGCGTGCTGGTGGGATTCTCCGTGATGGTGTCCGGAGTGGGAACCGTGCGCCGCATCCACAGGACCGGCATGTCCCGCGGGACTCACATGCGCAGGCCCGGCGTGGTGGTGCTGAATGAGCTCGGGTACATGCTGGAGATGCAGCGCGTCGCCGAGGTGCGCG
Organism: Chthonomonadales bacterium; assembly: GCA_038229495.1. GTDB lineage: Bacteria > Armatimonadota > Chthonomonadetes > Chthonomonadales > CAJBBX01 > JBBROJ01. The sequence continues at coordinate 23,714 of JBBROJ010000037.1, read as the reverse complement.
GCATGCCCGATGGCGTGGGAGAAACCGCCCATCAAGAGAGTGAACAGCGTGTAGCCGCCTCCGAAAAAGAGGCAGGCCCAAAAGAGGATATCGAGTGGGTGCAACGCAGCGCCTCCTGAGCGTTTGATAACGCTCGTTCTCCGTTCGGTACGCTTTTGGACCGATAGCCCGGCCCACCCTAAAGCATCCGGATTTAAAGCACCCTTATGTCACTATTATATACGATGCTGCTTGAAATCGGGTGTCAGAATATTAATGCAGGCCTGCGACGCACGGAAAGGACAGACCAGTGATTCTGGGCATGGATATTGGCGGCACGAAGATTGCGGCGGTAGTCGCTAAAGAGGATGGCACGGTCGTTTCCCGCCAGTCGGAGCCGACGCGGTCGCAGGAGGGGCCGGACGCGATTCTCGGGAGGCTCCGCAAGCTCGCCGTGGCCGCGCTGATAGAAGCGAAAACCGCGCCTGCTGAGTTGAGCGGGATTGGCATCTCGTGCGGGGGACCATTGGATATACAAACCGGCGTTATCTACAGCCCGCCGAACCTTCCTGGCTGGGAGGCGTTACCAATCCGTGACCTATGTCAGGGATGGTTTCCGAATGTGCCCATATTTCTCGATAACGACGCCAACGCGACCGCCCTCGCGGAATGGCGGTATGGGGCGGGGCGCGGCGCGCAAAACGTGGTCTTCCTGACGATGGGAACGGGCATTGGCGGAGGGCTGATTCTCGACGGGCGGCTCTACCGGGGCACGAACGATCTCGCTGGCGAAGTGGGGCACCAGACGATTCTCATCAACGGCCCTCTCTGTGGCTGCGGCAAGCGCGGATGTTTGGAAGCGCTGGCTTCCGGCCCGGCTATCGCCCGGCTGGCACGGGAGAACTTGAGCTACGGCCGCGGTAAGGCATTGCTTGCTCTGGCGGACGGGGAGCCGGACAATGTTACCGCGCAGCACGTGGTGGAAGCGGCGAAGGCGGGGGATTCGTTCTCGAAAGGCATCCTGGTCGAGGCGGGGACCTATATGGGAATCGGCCTCGCAAACCTCATTCAGATCCTCAATCCCGAGCGCATCATCCTTGGCACGATAGCGGTTCACGCGGGCGACCTGATTCTCGATCCGATTCGCGAGGCGGTGGAAGAATACGCGTGGAACCGGTCCGCCGCGGTCTGCCGGATCGTCCCCGCTGAGCTAGGTGATCGCGCGCAGGACCTTGCGGCCATCAGTCTGGCGATTCCATAAACGACCTCACCCATGAACGAGCCGTATTTAAGGAGCATTGCGCGAGCTCCCCTTACGATCCTATACCGGATACGCCAGTCTGGTGATTGGGCGGACTTGCAGCAAGTACGTCATTCAGGATGACAAGCGGCAGGCCTGGAACGCGCTTGAAACTGGCGTCGTTGGTTACGAAGAGAGCGCAATGTGCCAGGAGCGCCGTTGCAGCGTGAATGGCGTCGGGTGTTTTGAGGCTTGGAATCGCGGCGCGCAGCCGGGCAGATTCGCGCAGGATGTCCTGGGTAATGGGCAGCAGGCGTGTGTTTGGCTGAAGCCACAAATTTTCTCGTGCTGCCGCGAGGGTTGAATCACCACTCCGCAGCGGCCCGACAAGCGTTTCCAGCAGTATCAGTTCGCTTCTTACTGTCGTTATGGCTTGTTGCCAGATGGGATAGCAGGCCGGAGCATAGATGGGATGCCCATCCGTGCTATATATTGCGATCTGGGCGTCTACGTAGACGAGACCAGCAGCGGGGAGACTCAGCGATCCCATGAGTCCTTTTCCGCGTTCAACTCACGCTCGATGGCGGTCCATTCCTCGGTAGTCCGAGGAATCGGGGGCAGAGAGTCGAGGTACTCGGCGGCGGAGGCAAAGATCCTCGAATTGGAGCGTTCCGCAGTTTGCGGCAGCGCCACGACGATTTCCACGTCTTCGCCCTCGGTCAGTTCGGGCGCGGTAAATTCAATTCGCCTCCCCGGCAGGACGCGGGTAGTGAGCTTTAGCGCGGCTTGCATTTCCAACCCTCCAAAGCCATTATATCACGTCCGAGAAGTTATCCCGCTCGCATCTCTCGCCATTGACTTCACCTCCCCTCGAATGTGTTCGCATTACGGATGTGCCAGCCAAATGGTCATGCCACCCGCCACCAGTCTCGGTATCGCGCCGAATCAACCGATAACTTTGTTGAACAATTTAATTCGGGCCCCGTCAAAGCGAACATAACCTCGATATCGAGCTTTCCTGCCGCCGAAATATCATCAGGCGGCCATGCGGCGCCCTGGAGGACGACCCTATGCATTGGAAACCAGCACTGGCCGGGCTTCTCACGCTCGGCGTAATCGCGAGCGGCGCTTTGACTTCCGTTGGCGCGGCGGACAAAGCCGTCGATAAGTCCGTCGCTAAAGCGGCCGCATTCGGACCCGCCGCGATAGACACGATGATCCGCGCGGAATGGAAGAAGCAGGATGTCGTTCCCGCTCCGCCTGCCGACGACGCGCGCTACCTGCGCCGGGTCTATCTCGACATTACCGGAACGATTCCGCCGCCGGAGGCAGTTCAGAATTTCCTCGCGGACCGCTCGCCCAACAGGCGGGCGAAGGCGGTGGATGCGCTGATGGCCAGCCCGAAGTACGCCGATCAATGGACCTCTTATTGGGACGGCGTGCTCATCGGTCACGGACCGATAAAAAATCAGGTATTGGATCGCGTGGCGTGGAAAGAGTGGCTGCACAATCAGTTTGCCCAGAACGTCGCATGGAACAAGTTCGCCTACAACCTGCTTACCGCCACGGGAGTAAACAGCGTGGGAGGCTCCTACGCCAAGATCGCCGGATTCAAGTCTCCCGAAGACAAGAAAATGGAACTGCAGGCGATGGACCAGGGTGCGGCGGGCGGACCAGGGGGATCGAGCGGATCGCAGATAAACGGCGCCGTAAACTGGTTCACGAAGTTTCAGAACAACGTGGCCGACATGTCCGGCCAGGCGTCCAAGATATTCCTGGGCGTACAGATTCAGTGCGCGCAGTGCCACGACCATAAGACCGAAAAGTGGAAGCAGGATGACTTCCGCAAGTTCGCGGCATGCTTCGTGGCGACCCGCGCCCGCCCGGTCGGCGAAATGGAGAAGGGCAAGATGCGCCGCGTCGAGATAATCGACGTCAACCGCAATAATCGCTTTCAGGGCCGTGCCATGGGCAACAAGAAGGTTGATAACAGCAGCTACGCGACGGCGGTTCCCTCGGCAATTGACGGCACCGATTTCAGCGAAAGCTCGAACCGCCGGCAGGCGCTGGCGCAATGGATGACCGCGCCCGAGAACCCGTGGTTCGCCGAGGCCATCGTGAACCGCATGTGGTCCCACTTTATGGGCCGAGGATTCGTGGAGCCTATCGACGACTTCCGTCCCTCGAACCCGGCGGTCATGCCGGAGCTGCTCAAGAAGCTTTCGGACGACTTCGTAGCGCACGATTACGACCTGAAGTATCTCATCAAGACAATCACGGCTTTGCAGGCGTATCAGCTGTCCTCGCAGCCAACCAGGAAGGCCGACGTGGAGAACAAGCTGTGGGCCCGCTACCGCCTGAAGCCGATGGGACCCGACCAGTTGATGGACTCGCTGGTGACGGCGACGAATCTCGGCCCGGCGCTGGAGCGAATTTCCGGTGGCAACCTGGACAACCTGAAGATGCTCATGTCCCGCCAGTTCACCTTCCTGTTCGACGTGGACGAGGAGTTCGAGCAGAAGGACTTCGAAGGCACGATTCCGCAGGCGCTTATGCTGCTCAACGGAAATATCACCAACCGCGCCGTGACGCCCATTCCGGGGACCGCTCTGGCCGACGTGCTTTCCATGCCCGGTGGCGACAAGGAGAAGATCGAATCGCTCTATCTCCGCACGGTATCGCGCAAGCCCACCGCTCAGGAGACGATGAAGTGGACTCAGTTTGTCAACGCGCCCCGCGAAGTCATACTGAACGGCCAGCAGGCTCCTGCCGCGCAGAGCGGAATGACGCGGCGGGAGATGATGCAGGCGATGCGCCAGGGGGCGGGCAAGAATCGTAACGGCGGTCCCGATCCGCTGGCGCGCTTCGCAGGCCGGATGAACGTGGCGAACGCGACGCCCAAAACGCAGGCCTATGAAGACCTATTCTGGGCACTCCTGAACTCCAGCGAGTTTATGTTCAATCACTAGAAGTCGGAAGACGGAAGTCGGAAGTCAGAAGAACGGCACTTATTCCGACTTCCGACTTCTGACTTCCGTCTTCCCGGAGAAAAGCAATGACACCCTACGATACGAAGAGCAAAGAGTTGGATGAGCTGGAGGACATGGAGGAGGATCAGATGCGCGCCGAGCTTGGCCGCTGCCCCGGCCCCATCGACCTCTGGTCGCACGAAGTGAATCGGAAAGGCTTCATTAAGGTGGGCCTCGGCGGGATGCTCAGTATGTTGATGGCGCAGTTCGTTGACCCGCGCCAGGCGCTCGCTCAGACGCGGCCGAACGGCAAGGCGAAGGCGTGCATCCTTCTATGGATGAACGGCGGTCCGAGTCATCTCGACACCTTCGACCCGAAGCCCGGCACAACGAACGGCGGACCGTTCAAGTCGATCAAGACTCGCACCAGCGGGATCGAGATATGCGAGCACCTGCCCGGCCTTGCCGAGGTTACGGACAAGATGGCAATTATTCGAGGAATGACGAGCCGCGAGGGGAATCACCAGCGCGCCCAATATCTAATGCACACGGGCTATGTGCCGAACCCGACCATCATCCATCCGTCGATGGGCGCGTGGGTGAGCGAGGAGCTTGGCAACAGGAGCGCGGACCTGCCGAACTTCGTAAGCATCAGCGGGCCGAGCATTGGAGCGGGATTTCTGGGCGTGCAGCACGGGCCCTTCGTGGTCCAGAATCCGGCCCAGCCGCCGCAGAATATTGCGTACGCGCAGAACGTGAATACGGGACGGTTCGACCAGCGCAAGGCGGCGCTCGACATGATGGAGCAACAGTTCCTCGCCGAGACGGGCGACATCAAGGTGAAGGGGCGACAGGACGTCTACGGAAAAGCGGTCAAGATGATGCATTCGCCCAAGCTGAAGGCGTTCGACATAACCGAAGAGCCGGAGGCGGTGAAAGCGGCGTATGGCGACACCAACTTCGGGCGCGGCTGCCTGATGGCGCGGCGGCTGGTCGAATCGGGCGTGAAGTTCGTGGAAGTAGTGCTGGACGGCTGGGACACGCACCAGGACAATTTCGGCCGCACGAGCAAGCTGATGGGGACTTTCGACCCGGCGATGGCGAGCTTGATTAAGGACTTAAGCGACCGCAAGCTGCTGGAAAGCACGCTCGTGGTTTGGATGGGCGAGTTTGGCCGCACGCCGCGCATCAACGGCAACGAGGGTCGCGACCACTTCCCGAACGCCTGGAACGCAGTATTGGCCGGCGGCGGAATCCGCGGCGGCGTGGCGCACGGAGAAACGGATTCGGACGGCGCGAAGGTCGTGGACAAGCCGGTCATCGTGCCCGACTTCTTCGCGACGGTTGCCACCTGCCTGGGCATGAATCCGGAGAAATCCCTGATGACTCCGGTCGGCAGGCCCATCGCCGTTACCGAAAAGGGCAAGCCGGTACAGGAGCTGCTGGCTTAGCCTGTCGTTCAATCTCAGGAGGGGCAGCATGCCACGCAACCGGGCCGCGATTCGAGCGAATCGCGGCCCGGTTGGCATAGAAGTCGAATATTAGGATTGAAATTGATCGGCAGAAGTGATAACATCTTATAAGCATCTAATTATATGCTGAAGGAGACCTGTTTATGATTAATCTCAATCGGGATATTCGTCCCTTAACCGACTTTAAGCGTAATACGTCCGACTTTGTTAAACAGATGAAAGAGACGAAAGCCCCCGTTGTGCTGACAGTCAACGGCAAGGCGGAACTGGTCGTGCAGGATGCCGAAAGCTATCAAGTTATGCTTGATCGACTGGAACAGATCGACGTAATCGAAGGCGTGCGACGCGGTCTGGAACAGATGGAGCGTGGAGACGGGAGATCGGCCGAAGAAGCGTTTGACGAGTTCCGTCGACGTCACGGAATCACCAATGGCTGATGAATATCGAATTATTTTACAACCGGAATCATACGATGGAATGGAAAGCGCCTATGAGTATATCGAACAGCAGGACCCTGATCACGCTCACGAATGGGCAATTGGGTTGATGGACGCTATCAACTCACTAAAAGTCTTTCCACGTCGCTGCAAGATCGCGCTGGAGAATGAGTTTTTTACTCAAGAGATCCGACAGCTGTTGTACGGAAAGGGAAGGAGCGTTTACCGAATACTGTTCACTATCAGGGGCCACGCGGTGAACATCCTTTATATACGTCACAGCTCGCGGGACACTTTAAGACCTGACAAATGAAATAAAGGTACATTTGGTCCGACTGCACTTGTTGAGCGTTCAGAGGCCACTGTCGCGGTATCAAGAGTACGGGTTCGCCCTTGCCGACTCGCTCGGGGAGATAGATACAAGATGGCAGATGGCGCAAAGGTTGTGGACAAGCCGGTCATCGTGCCCGACTTCTTCGCGACGGTCGCCACCTGTTTGGGCATGAATCCGGAGAAGGCCTTGATGATGCCGGTCGGTAGGCCCATCTCCGTCACCGAGAAAGGTCATGCGGTAAAGGAGCTTCTCGCATAGCCTGCGGTTCAATCTTAGGGAGGGCAAGCAAGCGGGCCGCGATTCAAATGAATCGCGGCCCGGCTTATTCCTTCTGCGCCTGAGGAGGCTCGAAGTTCCAATTGCTCACCGCCACGAAATCGCCGGCAACGTTCCACTCGGACTTCTGTATGGTGGCAATCGCGCGAACTACTTCTGAGTAAGTCATGTTTTTCGAATCCTCTGCGTATTCGTAGACGCAAAGGATTCCTGGATGGTTGGGGGCTGCATTGTGCAATGCTCGGAAGTCAATGCAGTTGTGTGTCAATATCACTCGCTGCTCGCGGACAGCATATGCGAAGACCATCACATCTCGCTTGCCGGTAAGGCCGGCCGCACCCGCCGTAAGTACATCGTGACCATCCTTCCGAAGCAGCGTCACGAGTATTTTCGCCTGTGAGTCCTCATCCACCAACAAACGCAAGCTCATGCCGCATCAGCTTGTGGGACGGAAGTCAGCGCGACTCCTTCTTCTTCCAGCCGGCAGCGTTCCTCGTCCGCTTCCATCGCCAGCAGGTCGCGATTGGATTCGCAGTACCGGATGATCTCTTCCACTGCTTCCAGAGGTAGATTCCAGTTGTCGGCGGCCTCCGGTCCGCTCAGATGGTTCGCCAGCATTTCTCGCATAACCGTCGAGGCCAGAAGCCTGCGTCCCTTGACGTAATACTGTCTTCGCCACTTATGCGGACGTTCAACCAGATATTGATACTGCGGCGTGCTGACGGTCTCCAGTTCGGGAATCAGCAATCGAGTGTAGCCGCCGGCCTTGCCCACATAGAGCGCATTGCCGCTCTGCGCCTCTCTTGCGAGCGCGGACAGGACCCTCGTCGCTCGAAGGAACAGGTCCTTGGTCGTTGGGGCGTTGACTACCTCTTTGAGCCAGGCCAGCTCAGCCTCTTGCTCTGGAGTAACATTAAAGTTTTGCCGCCTGGTTTCTCTTAGCGGGGCAGAAATGCGAACTCTAGGCATGAAATTCTCCTGTATGTGTATAGTATGAGTATATCATACTCATACTGCGAATGACAGAAGGGAAATGCGTTACGCACGAGAGGATTCATTCCTTTGTATGTAGCCGAACTCTTGCCCTAATCCAGACCCTCTCGCAAAGAGGAGTTTTACGGGCGGCGTCGAAATTGCGTACCCAGTAACCCAACTCCAACAATGAGCGAGCGACGTACGGGCCGAGCTGGACTGATCCGCACGCAGCATCTAACCCGGCCCGCGCTGGAGCCAATCTCAGGCGGCTCGCTGGAAGGCATTCAACCTCCGATGAAAAATCCGCATCGCTTCAAGCTCTTCTTTATGATGGTCCTCGAATTCTTTATCTGGGGGGCCTGGCTGCCGTTGATCTTCGGCTATCTGCCGAGCCTCGGATTCAGCCCGTTACAACAGGCTCTGGTTCTCAATGCATTTCCGGTCTCCGCAATTCTTGGAATGTTTTTCAGCAACCAGTTCGCTGACCGCAACTTCGCCGCGGAAAAGTTCCTGTCGTTCAGCCACCTGGTCGGCGGCCTTGCGCTGCTTGGCCTCGGATTCACGCGGGAGTTTATGCCCTTCTTTATCCTGATGGCGGTCTATTGTCTCCTCTATGTGCCGACCATCTCTATCACGAACTCTATCGCCTTTGCCAATCTGAAGGACGCGCAGAGGGAGTTCGGGCTGGTGCGCATGGGCGGCACCATCGGGTGGATCCTGGCGGCGTGGCCGTTCACATTCATTCTGGTGGATTGGGCCAAGGTTCAGGCGGCAAATCCGCAGGGGCCGATTAAGTGGATCGAGACGGTCCTCAGCAATGGTCTTACCGGTGATCCACTCAGGGACGCGACCAAATGGACCTTTATCGTAGCCGGCATCGCATCGCTGGCTCTCTCCGCGTTCAGCCTCGCGCTGCCGCACACGCCGCCCAAAAAGGCGCAAGGGGGGGCAGCGGATGGCCTTCCATTGTTGGAAGCGGTGAAGCTGCTCCGGCATCCCTTCGTGCTGGTGCTCTGGCTCGTAACCTTTGTCGATTCGTTCATTCACAACTGTTATTTCAACTGGACGGGCACATTTCTTGGCAGCAAGGCGGTCGGCATTCCCGGTAACCTGATCATGCCGGTGATGAGTATAGGGCAGGTTGCGGAAATATCCACCATGGCGGTGCTCGGCATTACCCTGAAGAAGCTGGGGTGGCGGGCGACAATGGTCGTAGGAATCCTCGGCCACGCCGCGCGGTTCGGAATCTACGCATTCGCACCTTCTCCGGCTGTTATCGTCGCGGTACAGATACTGCACGGAATCTGCTATGCGTTTTTCTTCGCGACGGTGTATATCTTCGTGGACGCCTACTTCCCGAAGGATGTTCGGACCAGCGCGCAGGGCCTCTTCAACGTGATGATTCTCGGTATCGGCGCGATGGCGGCCAACTTCATCTGCCCGGTGCTCATCCAGACCGTGTACACGCATAATGGAGTCACAGACTTCCGCTCGCTGTTCCTGCTTCCCTGCATTGCGGCCCTCGCCGCGGCGGTCGCGCTGGCCTTACTCTTCCATCCGCCGAAGCAGGGCGAGATACAGGAGGACGCCCACGGCGATGATTCGGTGGGCGCTGTCGCTCCCGCGCAGTGATCTATCGGTTGGCTAATCTTCATGCAGGAGGCCCGAATTCCGGGCCTCCTGCGCGTTTAATACTTCGGGAAATCTGTCTTGAGCTATCGAATCGTTGGCTACATTTCGAACGCGGCAGGATTTATCGCAGCGCTTTATGCCGCACTGTTGCTGCCGCTATACGTAGGCATGGCTCAGGCCGTGCCGTCCGCGCTGCCCGCTGATGTCGACGTCCTGCTGGCGAAGGGCGAGGCCGCGCTGGCGGCAAACGACCTCGACACGCTCCACGCGCTATCGGACGCGAAGGATTCGCTGGGCTGGCTCCCGAGCCGAGTTGTTGCGGGCAAGGCAAAGTGGAAGCTCGCCATCATGCCCCTCCCCACGACCCAGCGACCCCACGACCCCACGGCCCAACGACCCAACGACACAACGACCCAGCGACCCAACGACCCCACGGCCCAACGGCCCAACAACCCCACGACCCAGCGACCAAACGACCCAACGACACAACGACCCCACGACCCAACGACCCAACGACCCAACGACACAACGACCCGCTATCTGGCCGTTTTCTATGGATACCACACCGTGCAGTCTATCGGGGACCATTTCCACCGGCTCGTGAAGCGGGCGGACGGGTGGCGGTTTGGGGAGGAGATACCGGAGACCGAGACGCTGGGATTCCGCGTTCGTGACCACGCGCTGACGGTCAAGTTCAGCCCGGCCGCGTCCTCCTGCGATATCACAGACAACGTGCTCGTCGAACGGACGGCTGCTCCTCCCAACGGCCTGTGTTTGCTGCGGCTCTCCAGCGTGCTGCACGTGGACAGCGTAGCTCTCCACGCTGTAGATGGAAGCAGTTCGGACGGCGTGGCGCTATCGTACTGGACCACGCCCGGCTGCATCGCGGTCCGCGCGCCTGAAAAAAGCAACGTCAGTAACACGAGCAAGCGTTTTACTCTGTCGCTGAAATATCACGGCTCGTATGCGGAACCCGGCATGGACTCCTACATCAACGCGAAAGAGGCGTCTTTGACCTCCTACTGGTGGCCGCACATCGCCCGCCTGCCCGCGAAGCACGGAGTCACCGTTACCGTCCCCAAAGGCTGGACCGCGATTGGGGAGGGAGAATTGAAGGACCGGAAAGAGGGGGCGCGATCCACGACATTTACGTTCCGTAACGAGATTCCCGTCTGCTACTTTTCGCTGGACGCCGCGCCGTACAGCATTACGTCTCGGCAGATTGCGGGGCGAAAGATTTCAACCTGTCTGCTCAAGCCGGACCCGGCGCGCGCTAAGCGGGCGCTGGATCAGTTCGAGAAGGCGCTTCCCTTCTTCGAAAAAACGTTCGGTCCCTTCCCCTACACGCACTATGAGATGGTGGAGACCCAGGGGCCTTTCGGCGGCGCGCTGGAGGCCTACTCATTTGCTACCTATGGGCCGGGCTCGTTCGACGCGGTCGTGCACGAGCTGGCGCATACGTGGTGGGGAGGGCTGCTGCCGAACACCTACCTGACGACGATGTGGAACGAGTCGTTCGCGGACTATTCCGATGAATTGGAGTCTCGTGTCACGCGGGGAGACCTGACGGGTCCCGCGCTTCGCGGGCAGCACCGCGCGCCGGACTACGGCAGGCGCTTGCTCGGGGCCTACGCAGTGCCGGTATTAAAGGCTTTCGATACGAGTAACGGGGGGCACGCTTCGGTGGGTTACGGCAAGGGAGCGCAGGCGCTGGCGATGCTCGAAGACCTTCTGGGGCGCGAGATGATGCTGAAGTGCGTGAGGCGGTTCCGCGCGGACCACGTGAAGGGAGAGCCGGCGGACTGGGCGGATTTCGCCGGCGCGTTGAACAAGGAGACCGGTCGGGACTACGGCTGGTTCTTCGAGCAGTGGCTGAATCGCGGAGGCGTGGCGGTGGTCGGTCTTGCGGGCGCTAAGCAGGCAGAAGGAGCCGTGACGCTTGATATTGCGCAGGAGGGGGTTCCGTACCGATTGCGCATACCCGTCACAATTGAGCTGGCCAACGGTCAGATCGTGCGGAAAATAGTCGAGGTGAAGTCCAGCCGGGAATCGGTAAGTATTCCCATTCTCTCTATAGCAAAGAAGGTAACGCTAGATCCCGATGGCACGCTTCTGATCGCTGGGCTCAAAACCGAGGACCCGAAGGTCGACCCTTTCACATGTTCATTTTGAAGACCGGGTGATAAGTCAACCGGCTGCAAACAAAAGATATCGCGATCCACGGGCCGTGACCCACAGCCGCGATCCACGGGCCGCGATCCACGGGTCGCGATCCACGGGTCGCGATCCACGGGTTGGAAACCCGTGGCTGTTGATGCAAAGTCGGCCTACGCCGACTCCGGAGGAAGTTATAGATTTACAAGCACGAAGTTGATATCGCGATATCAGGCCACGAATCATACAAGGTGGCCTTCGTTTCGCAGTCCGAACATTCATGTTCGGAATAGTACTTTCTGACGGGCGACCTCGTCGCCAGTCAGATTTTTTTGTATAGAACGTCACGAGTCGCTGTATTACCAGTTGACACAGAGACCGGCCAATGATATAGTAACTGAAACGTTTCAGTTAAGGCGGAATATTTGCCGGCAACCATAAAAGATGTGGCGAAGCGGGCGGGGGTTTCAGTGGGGACCGTCTCCCATGTTCTCAACGCGAAACCTGGAGAATTCAGCTCTTCGACGCGGGAGCGCGTTAAGGACGCAATCGACGCGCTGGGTTATCATCCAAATCGCGTCGCCCGGAGTCTGGTTCGCCGCCAATCCATGGCGATCGGCGTGAGCTTCGTGAATCATGGAGCTTCCCTGGCCGATAATCCGTACCTCGCGGATGTCTTGGACGGCATGATTAACGCTGCCAGCGAGGACGGTTACAACATTACGCTCTACACCCGGCTTCCGCCGGACGACGAGGCGCGGCATGCGCCGCTTTTGCTGGACAGGCACGTAGATGCTCTTTGTTTGGTCGCGCCGAACGTCGAGAGCCGGCTTCCGCGCCTGCTGCTGCGCGCGCGGGTCCCGTTTATCCCGTTAATCGTGGTGGGGGTCGAGAAACCGTTCCCGGATGTGTCATGGGTCGATGTGGACAACTTTGCGGGCTCTCGCGCGGCGGTTGACTGCCTGGTCCGGGCGGGGCATCGAAAGATCGGTCACTTCGCGGGTCCCACGCATCAGAAGGCCGCCTTGCAGCGGTTGGAAGCGTTCAAGCAGGCGATGGCGGATGCTTCGATTCCGCTGCGGGAGGACTGGATAGTCACTTGCGGCTTCGACAGCCGGATTGCCTATTCGGCCGCGACGCGCCTGTTTAACCAGGAGGACCGGCCCACCGCAATCTTCGCCGCCCACGACGAGACCGCACTCGGCATTATGGAGGCGGCGCGGGATATGGGAGTTCGCGTGCCGGAGGACCTGTCCATCATTGGCTTCGACGATATAAGGGAGGCGCGGCTCGCCAATCCGCCGCTCACCACGATTCGCCAGCCCGCGCGAGAGATTGGATATACCGCCTCAAAGACGCTCGTCAGCATGCTGTCCGGCGCGATTACGTCTCCCTACAGCAAGCTGTTCGAACCCATTCTCATCGAAAGGAGTACCGTATCACAGCCATTCGAATGAACCGTCACTCACTCCATCCGTTCTTCAGACTGCGGCGGTTCTTATGCCAATACCCTGACCGTCCGCAATTGCCATCTACTATCTTATAAGGAGATGTATGCGATGAAATCCCTATCTGGTAATCGGCGCGCTTTTACACTTATCGAGCTGCTCGTCGTTATCGCCATTATCGCGATTCTGGCAGCCATTCTCTTCCCCGTATTCGCGCAGGCCCGCGAGTCAGCGCGTAAGACATCTTGCCTATCCAATGTGAAGCAAATCACTCTTGCAGCAATGATGTACTCACAGGACTACGACGAGGTTCTACTGAGCCCCGCGCTCCGTTCGAAAGGGCAGCCCGCAACGGCGCAGTCACAATGGTATTGGGGCAGTAACTGGAAGACGTGGCCGGAGCTCGTGCTTCCCTACAACAAGAGCCTCGACATCTACACTTGTCCGAACAGGCGAGACTCTCCCTACTACACCTATTGTATCAACGTCAACTCCTCTAATGACGACTACCCAAATCCACCGACGCCCCCTGGGAACTGGTTCGACGGCAATTCGAATGGCACGCCTAAGGCTAACCAGTCCCCCGTAGCTCAAGCGGGCTTGACCGCTCCGGCGTCAACAATTTGGTTCTACGATGCAAACTCGTCGGTATACCAGTCCGGATTAAATACATGGACAAACTTGGAAGCGCTCGCCGCCAGTAACCCCGGTGATGCCAAGAGTCTGGAAATCGACGGAAGCGAAACCATCGCGCAGCTCTTTCTCACTGGCGGTGGCCGAGTTGATAATAGTACCCTTATCAAGGAGCCTCATCGGCACCAACAGGGAATGAACATTGCGTGGTGTGATGGTCACGCCAAATGGCTCAAGCCGTCGGCAATAAAGGCGGAATACTGGAACATCGAGCAGATTCCGCAGCCGGTGGAGTAGAGAGCGCGAACATTGCCGCGGGCCCCGGACAGATGGCCCGCGGCTCGGTGCCTTACAGGAGATTGCACCATGAACAAGTTACGGGAAACCTCAGTCAATCCGATCTTCGCTATCGTCGGCGTTGTCGCGATCGTCGCCCTGTTCGGATACTTCTTTTGGCTTAGACCTGCACAACGGGAAGCGCAAGCCGTAAAGGAGTGGTCGTCACCTGAGGGGCAGGCAAAGCGTGGTCCAGAGCGTAAAGTAGACGCTGGCTATCAATCTAAGGTAGAAGAGTTACTTGCAAAGGAGGGTAAGACAAATGCCATACCCGCTACTCACCGCAAAAATCGCGAGTAAGACACGTGCCGTGCCGGCTCTACCTCAACTGTTGCGCGCCATGTCTCAAGGCGCGGGCGCTGTACCAAACTCAGGAAGGGCGTCCGTACAGTAGCGGCCACACGGGTAACCGGAACTGCGCGTGTCCAAATGACCTTTTAGGGCTGGCCGTAAGCAGAGCGATGCGATCGAGGCTGATTGCATGGCTCTGATGCTCGGATGGCGTGTAGGCTGGCCGGTCGCCCTTCAGCCTTGTTTCCAGTCACTTCAGAACCTAGCAAACGGGCAGCGCTTTAGTGCGTGAGGGCGACCGCCGGTGAGGACAGTTGTCATGATATTCTTTCGGTTATATCGTCGGGTTATGTCGTCGGTATATTTGGCGGCAGCATATTCACAATAGGCATCATTGTCGACCTAAGGAGAATCATATTATGCGTTTCAAGCGTCACATGTCGCGTGGGTTCACTCTCATTGAATTGCTTGTCGTAATCGCGATAATCGCAATTCTTGCCGCAATCTTATTCCCGGTGTTCGCGCAAGCTCGTGAGAAGGCGCGTGGGATCTCCTGCATGAGCAACCTCAAGCAGGTGGGCACCGGGCTCATGATGTACGTGCAGGATTATGACGAGACGTATCCGCAGTCAATCTATCTCACCCGCATGCCTGGGCTCTGCACTTGGACCTCGTACCAGTCGATCAACCCCTACCAGAAGAACGCGCAGGTCCTGGTATGCCCGTCCGATGCCCATCCCCTCGACTTCCCAAAGGGCATGGCCGTCATCGGCCTCCCGGCGCCCTGCGTCACGTCTCCGCCTTTGGTCAAGGTCAGCTACCAGGCGAACTACGCGCTTATCGACGACGGCGCTCCGAACTCACTATTTTCCCCGACAGACACCCGGACGGTCCACACGATGGCCGACGTCGAGTTTCCCGCCGAAACGAGCGCCTACTCCGACTCGGCTGTAACGCTGCCGGGCGGCACGGCGGGCTTCGGCCTGTTTAATTCGCCGGTACAGTCGCGCCACAACCTGACGGTCAACTCGAACTGGGCCGACGGCCACGCGAAGGCCGTGCACGTCAAGCCGGCGACCAATACGGCAGGTGTGCAACTTGGCGGAAATCAACTTGACGGCCAGGCGATTCTCGCCTGGATCATCACCGACGCCGGCCCCTACCAGAACCGCGCTGAGCTGTGGGGAGTGCCGTTCAAGAATCCTGATGGGTCATGGGGCCGTCGAAACTAAAAGGAGGTAGCTGCGGTCATGGCAAATCGTAGTTCGTCCGGCCAAAGTCTGCCGAAGTGGGTACTGCCCGTCGTAATCGCGGTGGGTATTCTCGTGGTCGGCTTCATAGGCTGGAAGGCATATACAGGCAGCTCGAGCGCCGCAACAGGACAGGCGGTCGAAGTGCGCCCAGGAATGATCGACTACAAGAAAGAGATGCAAAAGGGTCACCCCGCCAGTCCGCTTGGCGACGCGTTACACTGAAACCGTATCGCAACAGCCGAAGTGACCCGAGAAACCGGTCACGCACCCGGCTGTACGGAAGGCTGTACGTTCCGAGGCGCCACGGCAGGCATCAAGGTCGGGGGAAATGGCTGGGCGAATACTGCCCGGCCATTTTCCTTTGGATGCCTAAAGCGTGATTACTTACTCTTCACCTCCAGGGGAACCAGGAACTCGCGGCCCTTCTGGATTTTGCCGTTCAATATCGCGATCGCAAGGCGGGCTCCATATCTGCCCATCAGGTCGGGGCGCTGCTCGATGGTCGCGGCCATGTCGCCGCTCTTGAGGGCCGGCTGCACGTCGGGAATGTTGTCATAACCGATCACCGTGACCTTGCCCTTTTTGCCCGCCTGTTCCACCGCCTTCAGCGCGCCGACGGCCATCTTGTCGTTCGCGCAGAAGATGCCTGTAATGTCGGGGTGCGCCGCGAGAAGGGCGGCGGACTTGGCGTTGGCCTTATCGGTATCCCACTCGGCGCTCTCCGCTCCCACGACCTCCAACCCCTTCGCTCCTGCCTCGAATCCGCGCTTGCGCGCTTCGGCGTTGTCGGCTCCCCGGATTCCCTCGATAATCGCGACCTTGCCCTTGCCGCCGAGCGCCTTCAGCATCGCCTCTCCGGCCAGTTTGCCGCCCGCCTCATTGTCCGCTCCTACATATCCGGCTAATGAGAGACCCTGGCGCTCCGCCTCGGCTTTGTCTACCCGATTATCGAGATTAACGACCAGGACGCCCTTCTCCTGCGCGGCCTTCAGGGCGGGAATGATAGCCTTGGAATCGGCGGGCGCGATCAGAATCGCGTCCACGCCCCTGGCGGTCACGGTCTGCACGTATCCGAACTGCGCTTCTTTGTCGGTTTCCTGCTGGGGGGCCTGAACCTCCGCCTGCGCGCCCAGCGCCTTCGCCTCCGCCTCGAACGCCTTGATCATCGGGTCGAAGAACGGATTGTTGCGCGTCTTAACGATGAGCACGATTTTGTAGGGCTTTGTCGCCTTATCCACCGCGTCCAGCTCAGCCGTGGTCAACGGCGCTGCAGCGGTCGCAGCGGCCGAGCCTGCCATAGGCGGCACTGGCGCGGTGGAGGTCGGGGGAGGCGAAACAGGCGTCCCGGCCTCCTTCTCTTTATTGCATGCCGCGAGCGCGGCTATCATCGCGAGTGCCGCAAACGCGTACGCGGGCCGGCAGGTCCGCAGCCATCGATTCATATCCATCCTCCTTTGGAAACTACTTAGAGAGTGTTGATAAAGCTGGTGACGTGCCTGCGCCCGGCCCCCCAGCCCCCAATCCTGGGGGAGTCAGAGGGGCCGGGCCGGCATAGACACCCCCAAGATTAGGAGTCGGGGGTTGGGGCCATTTTTCAACATACTCGTTGTCGGGCGTCAGCGGCTAGCTTCGCCGCCGGACTTGATCGAGCATGACCGCCAGCACGATGACGCTGCCGATAACCACCCCTTGCAGCGTGTCGCGGACACCCGCCAGCACCAGGCCGGCGTTCAGCACAGCAATGGTCAGCGCTCCTACGAGCGTACCGACGACACTGCCAAATCCGCCGCTGAGACGCGTTCCGCCAATTACCACGGCCGCGATTGCATTCAATTCAGCCCCCGCGGCCGCGCCGGTGTCCGCGACCTGAAACTTCGCGGTGAGCACGACAGCCCCAATCGCCGCCGCGATTCCAGAAAGCATATAGGCCAGCAGCTTGCCCGCGGTAACGTTCACTCCGGTAAGGCGGGCGGCCTCTTCATTGCCGCCTATTGCATAGAGGTAGCGCCCGGCGCGCGTGCGGGTGAGAAGCAGTGTGCCCAGCCCCACGACAGAGAACGCGATGAGGAGCATAACTGGTCCCCTGCCCAGCACGGCGATACGGGACGGAAGCCCGGAGACGCTGTTCCCTTCGGTAGCGTAGACAGCCAGCCCGCGCGCCGCCGTGAACATGCCGAGGGTCACGACAAACGGCGGCACGCGCCCGAGCGTGACCGCGAGGCCGTTGAGAAGTCCGCATCCGCAGCCAACGGCTAGCGCCGCGAGAATCGCCCCTTCCAACTGAATGCCGCCGCGCGTCGCTTGCATTATGATCGTCCCCGCGAGTGCGGTTACAAGCACAACCGCAAGCGCGGAAAGCCAGGACGGTACGCGAGTGGATCGAGACGCAAGCGCTCCTGCAAGCGCTCCCACCGGCAGCGCCATGAGCCACGCCAGGAAAGGGGACGGTCCGGTCTTCACTGTCATGCCTAGCGCGATGCCCGAGAGAGCCAGCACCGACCCGACGGAAAGATCGATGCCGCCCGTGAGAATCACGATAGTCATGCCGACCGCCAGAATAATGTTGACGGCGGCCTGCTGCAAGACGGTGGGAAGGAAATCCGTGCTCCAGAAGGTGTGGCGAAACGTAGAGCTGAGAGAAAACCCCGCGCAGACGACGGCCAGACTCAGCCAGGGCCGCAGCGCACCGGTCAGCAGCTCCCGCAAGCTTGCGCCGGTCTGGACGTTGGGAAGGGCCGGAGTAGCGGAAGCTGCATTCAAGGGGTCGCGGATTCGCTCCAGTACATTTCAGATTACGAACTGTGGCAGTATAGCAAATTGCGGAGGCGTTGGCAAGATTGGCGCGCGCATCCGCGAGCCGGCGGCCAATTGCGGCGCGGGCGCGATTCAGGCAGGAGAAGCGGCCTGGCGCGAAGAAAACGTGCCCATTCATTCCACTCAATGGGCGGCCCCCAGCTTACCCGAATTGGCCGCGCCGCGTCGAAGGAGACTGCATGCTTTACA
The DNA here is from genome assembly GCA_038229495.1 of Chthonomonadales bacterium. Lineage (GTDB taxonomy): Bacteria > Armatimonadota > Chthonomonadetes > Chthonomonadales > CAJBBX01 > JBBROJ01. The sequence continues at coordinate 5,282 of JBBROJ010000037.1, read as the reverse complement.
CCCAGAATTATAGTCCTCTCCCCTTGTCTGCACTCTCCTTTCTGCTCGCGGCTCTCCCCGTTCTGGTCCTCTTCTATCTGCTCGTGATTCGGCGCGCCTCACCGCCCATCGCGGCCGCCGGCGGCGCGATTGCGGCGCTCATTGTCGCGATAACGATCTACCATATGCCGGTTCAGATGGCTGGATTGGCGTTCATGAGCGGCGCGATGTTTGGGCTGATGCCGATCTGCTGGACCATCGTGAATGCAATGCTGCTGTACAACATCACGGTAATCACGGGCCGGTTCGAGCAGATCAAGAACAGCGTCGCCGGTCTCTCAGCGGATCACCGCCTCCAGGCGATTCTCATCGCGTTCGCGTTCGGGGCCTTTTTGGAGGGGGCGGCGGGCGGAGGAACGCCTGTTGCCATCTGCGCGGCAATGATGGTGGGACTGGGTTTCAAGCCGTTTCAAGCGGCCTGCCTCTGCCTGATCGCGAACACGTCGCCCGTGGCGTATGGCGGATTCGGCACGCCTATCATTACGCTTGCGGGCGTGACCGGAATCGATGCAGGCACCCTGAGCCGCATGGCCGGAAACCAGCTTCCCTTTCTTTCTGTAATCGTCCCTTTCTGGCTTGTGCGCTGCATGTGCGGATGGAAGGATACGTTTGCCGTGCTGCCCGCGATTGCGGTCGCAGGCGGATCCTTCGCGATCTGCCAGTATGTCTTCGCGCACTCCTCGGCCTTCCCGCTCACGGACATCGCGGGAGGATTGATCTCGTTGATTCTCACCGCGGCGTTCCTGCGATTCTGGAAGCCGCAGCACATCTGGAGAAGTGAAGCGCACGTAGAAACGGCAAAGGAAGCGCGCGTCGCCGAGGTCGTGGGCGTCGGCGCGGTTGCGACGGCACATGGCAATTCACCGGACGAGCCTGCGGAGCATCCGCGTGGAGCGCATACCCACGTGACCGTGCCCCGTATGCGGCTCGGTGACGCGCTTCACGCTTGGATGCCGTTCATTGTGCTCTGCGCGCTGATGGCTGGTGTGGGAACCTATAAAGCATCCATCGATAACGTGAGCGCCGGCCCCATAAAGACGGTATATGAGATCCCGATTGCCGGGCTGGACAAGCAGGTCGTGCGGACGCCCCCCGTTGTCGAGAAGATCACCCATGAGGCGGCGGTTTACCGCTTCAACTGGCTCACCTCGCCCGGCACGTCCGTCTTCGTTACGGTGCTGCTGATGATTCCCATGCTCAAGGTGAAACGGGAGCAGCTTCGCGAGGCGGCGCGCCTGACCTACCGGCAGATGTTCATTCCCGTGCCGACCATCGTCTGCATGCTGGGCCTGGGATACGTAACGCGCTACGGCGGCATGGATGCGACGCTCGGAATGGCGTTTAAGAATACGGGATTGCTCTATCCGTTCTTTGCCGCGATTCTGGGCTGGCTGGGCGTATTCCTCACCGGGACGGACGCGGCGAGCAACGCGCTGTTCGGAAGCCTTCAAAAGATCACCGCCCTTCAGCTCGGGCTGAATCCGATTCTGATCTGCGTCGCAAACTCGACCGGCGGCGTAATGGGCAAGATGATCGATGCGCAGTCCATCTGCGTGGCGACCGCCGCAACGGACCGGGTTGGGACCGAGTCCGACATCTTCAAGTTCGTAATCTGGCACAGCCTTGCGCTGGCTGCGATTGTCGGACTGCTCGTGCTTTTGCAGGCTTATGTCCCACCGTTTACAGGGATGGTGGTGCGATGATGAAGATGATCACCAACGACCCAACGACCGAACGACCGAACGACCCAACGACCCAACGACCCAACTTAAACTATGAGCCTGCTAACTGTCAACAACATCCATAAAACGTTCGGTGCGGAAACAATTCTCGATTCCGTGGGGTTTCGGCTGGAATGGGGTCAGAAGCTCGGACTCGTGGGCCGCAACGGCGCGGGCAAGACCACTCTATTGCGAATCCTCACGAACCAGTTGGAGCCGGACAAAGGCGCCGTGAACTATCTTCAAGGCGTGCGCTTCGGCTACCTGCGCCAGGAGCAGATGGTCGAGCATGGGTGGACTGTTTATGAAGAAGCGAAGGATGCATTCGCGCCCGTCCTGGCCATGGAGGCGCGCCTCCGGGAGTTGGAGCATGACATGGCCGTCGCTTCCGAGCAGAAGGACGACGCGGAGCTGCGGTCCGTCATGGACGAATACAGCCTCATGCACGACCGGTTCGAGGCGATGGGTGGCTATGAAAATCTCAAAGATATTCCCGGCGTGCTGAAGCGGCTTGGATTCGCTGAATCGGACCTCGATAAACCCACGTCAAAGCTTTCCGGAGGCGAGAAGACGCGGCTTGCGGTCGCCCGTCTCCTGCTCTCCGCGCCCGATATTCTCTTTCTCGACGAACCCACGAATCACCTCGACCTCGATGCGACCGAATGGCTGGAGGGCTTTCTGAGGGAGTTCGGCGGCGCGGTGATTCTCGTATCGCACGACCGATATTTCCTGGACCACGTGGTAACCACGGTGGGCGAGGTTGAGAACGCAAGGCTGACGCTCTACAAGGGCAACTACAACGCCTACGCGATTCAGAAGAAGGCGAACCGCAAGCGCCATCTGGAGCTTTACGAGCGGGATGTGCGCGAGGTGCAGCGGCTCACGGAGTTCTTTGAGAAGTGGAAGAACACGCCGAGCAAAAAGAACCAGGCTGTGATGCGCCAGCGCTGGGCTGAGCGCATCCGCGCCAACATGACCGATGCCCCAGGCTCGACCGGCAAGACCATGCACCTCAAGGTCCACGAGAAGGGACGCAGCGGCAACGAGGTGATGATCCTCGATCACCTGACCAAGCGATTCGGCGACCGCACGCTGTTCGAAAACGTCAGTCTGCTGGTCCAGCGCGGCATGCGCGTGGGAATCGTAGGACCGAACGGCTCGGGCAAATCAACCATGATTCGCATGCTGATGGGGCGCGACCAGCCTACCAGCGGCTCGATCCGGCTCGGAGCAAACGTATCGGTCGGATACTTCGCACAGGAAGTCAGCGATCTCGATCTGGATGCCACTGTCGTGGCCAATATGCTGGATGTCGCGGAGATGCTGCCACAGGACGCGCGTACCCATCTCGGCAAATTCCTGTTCAGCGGGGACGACGTTTTCCGCACGGTCGCAAAGCTGTCGGGCGGCGAGAAGAACAAGCTGGTCCTCGCCCAAATCACCTACTTGCGGCCCAATCTGCTCATTCTGGACGAGCCGACCAACCACCTCGACATCGATTCACGCGAGGCGCTGGTCGAAATGCTGCGCCAGTACGACGGCACGCTGCTGCTCGTCTCCCATGATCGCTACCTATTGGATCAGGTGACGAACTTTACCATCGAAGTGGCTACGGGAAAGACCACGCTGTACGATGGCCCCTACTCGGAATGGCGGAAGAAACGAGAGTCGAGAGTCGTGAGTCGTGAGTCGAGAGATAACGGCCATGCGGCTGTTCTCAACCCTCAACTCTCAACCTTCAACCCTCTGACAAGCGGCATGAACTCGCACCAGTTGAGCAAGGAGCGCCAGAAGGCGTCCAAAGTGGTGACGGTCTCGGAGAAGAGGGTGCAGGAGGCGGAAGACTGGCTGAAGCGAATCGAGGAAGCTCTCTCGGATCCCCTGCCTGGCGACGATATGGTCAAGCTCTCCCACGACTACGAGCGCGCCCAGCAGGAATTGGCCGGCGCGCTGGAGACCTGGGAGAAGGCCGTGTCCTACGCAGAGGGCATCGGCGTGGCGGTGTAGCCAGGATTCTAGCCATTATGAACATAATGGAATCCAAGGATATTTATAATGTTCATGATGTTCATAATGGCTAATCCGGGTTTTGTCGTAACTGGCAAGAGGGCCGACAGAATCGATGTTGCGAAAGTATGCCCAACGCTTCGGAATCGTCGACATGCTGCTGGCCTTGTCAGACGGAACAGATTGCAGTCGGCGGTCTTTTTTTCTTTCCTCTTGACAACTTTAGGACTGAGTAGTACAATAGACTTAGAACTGACCTGTCCTACCTATAGTTTCAGAGAGAGTTCCATGATATGAGCAGTAGAGAGAAGATTCTCGACGTATCGGTCGAGCTGTTCTACCGCAACGGATATCAGGCCACCAGCGTAGACGACATCATTGCGCAAGCGACAGTCAGCAAGAGCAACTTCTACTACCATTTTAAGAGCAAGGAAGAGCTTGGCCTCGAAGTTCTGGACCAGCGGCGGACGGAGCTTCAGAAAACACTGGACTGCATGCTGGGAGACAGCAATGAGTGCCCGAAGGAGCGGCTCCTGCGGTTTGTAGAGTTCCTGGTGGATTCGCAGGGGGCCGAGCTGGCCAAAGGTGGATGCCCGTTCGGAAACCTGGTGGCCGAAATGGCCGAGCACAGCGAGCGGTTCCGTTGCTATCTGATGGATGTGTTCAACGGAATGACGGCCCGAATCGCGGCGGTCGTAGACGACGGACAGCAAAAAGGAGCGTTCCGGTCGGACATATCGGCGGACGTCGTGGCAGCGCTTTTCGTTCATGCCACCCAGGGCATGCTGCTCATGACTAAGTGCCAGAAATCCGTCGAAACATTGGGCCGCAGCGCGCATCTATTGGTTCAATTGATTTCAAACTAGGGACTGTTCACGGAACTCTTTTCGCATATTTGAAATTTCCGTATGTAAGAAGTGAAACCAAAGACCCGTTGTTACCGTCAAATAGGACGAACCAGTACGTACGAAGCCCTTGGTAAAGGGCATGCAAAGGGATGGCAGACGCTCTCACAAGAAGGAGGCGTGCGATGGAAACGATGCATACAATGAACACGGACACTCTAAGTTTTAACGACGTTCAGCTTTCACCGGCTAACCATAATGAATTCGAGAGTTTAATCTCGCGTACCAAGAGGCAGGCTTACAATATGGCATATCGCATGACCGGCAACCGCGACGACGCCGAAGATTTGACGCAGGAGGCATACCTCCGCGCCTACAGATCGTTCGACAAGTACGACCGCGGACTGCCGTTCGAGAACTGGTTCTTCAGGATTCTTTCGAACCTGTTCGTAGATCGGCTTCGCAGAAAGCCGAAGCAGACGCCGCTCTCGTTGAACCAATCGCTGACCAACTCGGATGGCGATGACGATTATACGCTGGAGGTTCCGGACGAGGACAGTAACCCGGAGTCGCAGTTCATGAAGGACATTCTAAACGAGCGGCTTCAGAATGCGCTATCCTCAATGCCCAAAGACTTCCGCACGGCGGTGCTTCTTTGCGACGTGGAGGG
>JBBROJ010000036.1:0-38313 GCA_038229495.1 Chthonomonadales bacterium | reverse complement strand
TGCGGTATAATCAATAGTTCGGCTACAACAATGCCTAGCTCTGCGATTATCGTTCACGACGGCGAAAAGAGCCACCGGCTCCTCATTACGCATCGTGATTGGGGAATTCTGTGGGGTCCCATGTTTGTCGAGGGGCCACTTTTCAGTAAAGCCTTTGGGGTCTACGACAATTTCACGGTGGCCAGCGGAATCCCGCGCGGATCGCGAGTCAACCGGCGCGGCCGCGACGTTTTCGCGGCCGCGCTGGCCCTGGTAACCGCAGTCGAGTGCGACGCTGAATTGCTGCGCTATGATTACTCCTACGGTTTCGCCGGCGATCCTGTACGACATGGCGGCGCGCAATCGATTGGAGTTCGCGGGATGGAGGGAATACTCTCGACTCGGCCGAAAGGTTATTGCTACATCGAGCTTCATTGTCGCAACGAAGCGGGGCCGACGCGTGTTGCAGAGGTTATCGACCTTCGGGTCAGTCGCGGTGTCCAAACCGACAGCGGCGTTGTGAAGTCCTATCGCCGTAAGGCCGCCATGAATTGGCTTGAGACCTTGCCACCGCTGCTAGAGTTTTTGCGCAGTCGCCAGGACAGGGAGTTGACTATCGAACATCAGGACCATGTAGCCGAACCAGGCGCTGCAGCAGACGGCGGTGCATGATTCGTTTCTGCGACTTCAAGCTCACCGGTGCCCCGCCGCTGCTGAGCTTGATCGTTGGGCCGCATGTCCGTGATGCAACCCGTAGCCACAACTACCGCCCCCGAGGGATTCCGGGTGACGACCTCTGGAGACGGGCACCTGGTCATCAACCGTCGGAGAGTTGGTCCGCAGTGGTTCATGTGGATGTTCTACGTAGTGGGAGGCTGCTGGCTGCTGGGCTGGATTTTCGCTGGGGTCTTCCTCACTTATCAGGCTCTTGCTGCTCCGAAGGTGCCGTTATGGCTTGCGGTGCTCTGGTGGATTCTTGGCATCGGCGTCGGCCGTTACGTCTTCGGCGAGGCTTGGTGGCGTTTGCACTCGGTGACTTCCTACACGTTTTATGAAGACGAGCTCCTGATTGAGAATACCTTCCTGACACGTCGCACCCGCCGGAAGGTGGACAGAGGCATCGTTCGGGCTGTCCGTCAGGTGTATGACGGAGGTAATGTTGACGGTTCGGTCACGCACTCGTGGGGGCTTCTGGTCGAAGCCCCCGGCAAGCTCACACTTTTGGCACATGAGGAGTTTGAGACGAGCGCGTGGTTGGGACCCCTCGTGGCGCAGTGGGCAGGAGTCAGTTATGAATCATCAGAAAGACATAATCACAGCGCGGCCTAACCATGCGCTGCAGCGAACCCGGCCTTCGCGCTCTGATTGCAATCCACGCGTCTCGCGGGCCGGGTCGCTGAGCTTGGGTCGTTAAATGACAGACAGGTTCAAGGCCAAAGCTGTACGGTGACCTACCCAATCCCGTTCCCGTGCAGGCGGGAACTCGGCCGAGGGCCAGAGTTCTCAATCCCGCCACTGGTCCGAGGGGTTGAGACAGCGCAAGGATTCATCCTGTACGCACGTCGGCTTGCCCTTTCCCCAACCCCATTTGTCCCCTCGCTTCTAACTCCTCCCGAAATACTTCCCGCAACTACTCCCCCTCCCGTCTCGGGAGGGGGCCGGGGGGTGGGTTATCTGCCAGGTATCCCAACAATCTCATTTCCATGTCCGAAAACGGCGAGTAACAGACATGATTGTCGCTTATACTATAGCCATGGAACTCAACAATGAAATCTGTTATCAGGCCCTCCTCTCCCATGATTCGCGATTTGACGGCGTACTCTACGTGGGAGTGGCGACGACGGGCATCTACTGCCGGCCGATATGCCCGGCAAAGACCCCTCGCAACGAAAACTGCGCCTTCTATCCCAGCGCCGCGGCTGCGGAGAGGGCGGGTTACAGACCCTGCCTTCGATGCCGCCCCGAGCTTGCGCCTGGAAACGCGCGGATCGATGCGATGGGTCGCCTCGCCGCGGCGGCCGCCGGTTCACTCGAGGACGGCGCGCTCACGGATATGTCGGTCGCGGAACTCGCTGGCGGCCTGGGGGTCTCGGATCGCCATCTGCGGCGCGCAATTGAGCGGGAATTCGGCGTCTCACCGGTCCAATTGGCGCAGACGCAGCGCCTCCTCATCGCCAAGCGGCTGCTGACCGACACGCGGATGCCGGTCACCGAGATAGCGTTCGCGAGCGGATTCGCGAGCCTGCGCCGATTCAACGCCCTGTTCAAGCAGCGCTACCGCCTCAATCCGACCGATCTGCGCCGCGCCGTGAGAACGGAGACGAGCGACCTGCCGCCCCAGACTCTGGTCTGCGAGATAGCCTATAGGCCGCCGCTGGATTGGGAGGCGCTGTTGACCTTTCTTTCCGACCGGGCGACGAGTGGCGTCGAAGCGATCGAGGGACAGCAGTATTTACGGACTGTCATAATCGGCAGGTCGCCGGCAATCCGAGGATGGATTGTCGTGGGCCCGTCGCGGCGGAAAGATACGCTGACAGTCGAGTTGTCCGCTTCGCTGGCTCCGGCGCTCGTGCCTGTGCTCGCCCGTGTCAAGAGGCTGTTCGACGTTACCGCCAATCCGCTTCAGATTGCCCGCCACCTGGGAGATATTGCCGCCGGTCACCCCGGACTGCGCGTGCCGGGCGCGTTCGACGGATTCGAAACAGCGGTACGCGCCATTCTTGGCCAGCAGATCAGCGTTCGCGCCGCGACGACCCTCTCAGGCAGATTCGCGCGGGCGTTTGGTGAGCTTATCGAAACTCCCTTCGCCGCGCTTACCCGCGCCGCGCCTTCTGTCGAGCGCATAGCGCGCGCCGAGCCGGCAGAGATCGCGGCGCTTGGAATCATTCCAGCCAGGGCGGGCACGATTCTCGCGCTGGCGCGGGCCGTTGCGGAGGGCGGATTAATGCTCGGCCCGGCCGCGGACATAGAACGGACGATAAATGCGCTGAAGAGTCTGCCGGGTATCGGCGAATGGACGGCGCAGTACATTGCCATGCGCGCGCTCGGATGGCCGGATGCATTCCCGCATACCGATCTTGGAATCTACAAAGCGCTTGGCGAGAAGAATCCGCGGCGGGTGCTCGAAATTGCGGAGCGGTGGCGTCCCTGGCGCGCTTATGCCACAATGCACCTCTGGAAATCTCTGGAAATCTGTAAAGAGGTCAAAATGAAGAACACGAATGAAATCGTCTACTATACATATGCCGAGACGCCGATTGATGGGTTACTGTCTGGGCTCCGGTTATTGCTGACCTCCGACGGCGTCTCGCTCACCGGAGTCTACATGTCTGGACAGGCCAACGCGCCCGTCGTAGGGCCGGCATGGATTCGCAGTGACGATTCTGAGCCGTTCGCCGAAGCCAGGCGTCAGCTTGCGGCGTACTTTCGTGGGGATATCCGCGCATTCAATCTGCCTCTCAACCTGCGCGGCACTGAGTTTCAGAAACGCGTGTGGGCCGAGCTCGCGGCCATCCCCTATGGCGAGACCTCCGGCTATGGAGAGCTGGCCCGCCGCCTGGGGAATCCGAACGCCGCGCGAGCAGTCGGATTCGCCAACAGCCGCAACCCCATCGGGATCATTATCCCTTGCCACCGTGTAATCGGCGCTTCCGGCAGCCTCACCGGCTACGCCGGCGGCCTGTCTCGAAAAGAGGCGCTCCTCAAACTGGAGGCGGGGTTTCTGGCGGGGCGTGAGGGCGCATGACGGGCGCGGACCTCCGGCGTCTGCTGCTGCTCGCCGCGGTTTGGGGAGGCTCTTTCATCTTCATACGCGTCGCGGTCCCGGTCCTGGGTCCAATTGCGACCGTGGAGGCGCGGGTCCTTATCGCGGGACTCGCGCTTCTGGCATTCGGTTATGCGACGAAAGCCCGGCTGGAGCTTCGGGCCCGATGGCGAGAATATGCGGTTCTCGGCGCGCTCAATTCCGCCATACCGTTTGTTCTCATCTCGACATCCGAGCTTCGTCTAACCGCTTCGATGGCGGCCATTCTCAACGCGACAAGCCCGCTGTTCGGAGCAGTAATCTCCGCCGCATGGCTTAAAGAGCCGCTGACTATCCGCAAGATTGCAGGTATCGCCATTGCGATGGGCGGCATCGTCGTGCTTCTCGGGTGGAGCCGAATCGAAGCCACCCCGACCACTCTGCTTTCCATCGGGGCTTCACTTCTTGCGGCATTGTTCTTTGGGTTGGCCGGCGCATACACACGCGCCAGGATGAAGGGCGCTCCGCCTCTCGGAATGGCGGCGGGCAGCCAAATTGCAGCCGCAGTCTTTCTCGCACCGATTCTGCCCTTCGCCATGCCGCATATTCCACCACCTGGTCGTGTAGTGGCCTGCGTGCTGCTGCTCGCCCTCGTATCGACCGCGGTGGCCTATATTCTGTACTTCCGGTTGGTAGTCGATGTCGGACCGACGAGAGCTTTAACCGTCACCTTCCTGACACCCATTTTCGGCATGATTTGGGGGACGCTGTTCCTTGCCGAGCCGGTGACTTTGAGCAAGCTGTTCGCCTGCGCGATCATTCTTGCCGGAACGGCGTTCGTTACGGGATTAGATTTCAGAGCCGTCCGAGGCCGCGCCGGCATCCCGGTGGCAAATCCGGATGACGACATAAACAAAGATTACGTATCGGACGAATCTCCTGTTGCGACGCGCTGTTCAGGCAGGTAAAATAACAGCGAGAAGCGCGTTCCGCCACGCACTCCTCGCTGCTCGATCGGGTCGTTGCGAGCGTTTCGTCAGCGCCCAAGCCGACACTCTCAACGGCCCTCACGTCTTCAATTTTTTGGTCTTCTAACCGCCATCCCGCAGCAGATTCTCTATCGGGGAATCTTCATAGAGACATGCCGGCAGGCTTCGGCGAGGTCGCACACAGTCGGCCCAGACTGTTCGGCCCTGCGCATATCTTCCCGTCCGGGCGGCTATCCACCACGCATCCTCTCGCAGGGCCGCTTCCACTATTCCCGCCACCGCGTTAGCGTCCAGCGTTATCCAGAGTCCCAATTTTGCGCCGCCGTCCCCGCCGGTTCCGTCCATCTCGCTGCCCCTTGCCGTCCTTCGACATTAGGGATAACGGAGCCCCGCCCCCGCCGTGACACGGCTCCAAATTATGCTGTGTCCTCGTTCTCGCGCAGAACCCGGCATTCACCATAGTGCTGCGCGGTCCCCATAAGCGGAAAAACTCTCTGTCGATCAGCGACAAGATCTGTTGACGCCCTTACGCGGGCCTGCTCCCGTGTTCCCGGGTATGTAGAAAGAGAGCCGAATCCAAGATGCGCATTCGCGAATCGGTGCAGTCGGCGCGGGGTGCCGCCTGTATCCTGGTCGTTGTAATCGCAGTCGTCTTTTCGCGCTGCTGCGCCGCCGAAAACGGAGACCTTACGCGTCTGTCTTTCGTCGGCGTCTACCTTCCGCTCGTCGTCGCGGGCGCTTTGGTCTTCACTCAGTTTGCGACTACCTGCCACGCCAGGGAACGATCTCTTCAAGCCCGGCTTGAGGCGGAAAATGCAACCGGAAAACGCCTCTGCATCGCCAGCCTGGAAGCGCTCACCTTCGCCGTGGAAGGGCGCACGTCTCAGACGCTGGGCCATCTCGCACGGGTTCAATCCTATACGGTCGCGACGGCTCAGCGGCTCGGCATGGAGGGCGACGCACTGGACTGCGTTCGAGTCTGCGCCCTCGTCCACGACATCGGCCGCCTGGGAGTCCCCGACAACATTCTCACGAAAGAGGGCGCGCTGACCCATGAAGAGCGCGAAAAGATTCGCGCCTATCCCGTTCTCGGGAGCCGCCTCCTGGCGACCATTCCGTTCCCCTGGCCGGTTGTGCCGATCATCCGGCATCACCGCGAGCATTTCGACGGCTCGGGCTACCCGGACGGCCTGAAGGGTGAGCAAATTCGCATCGAGGCGCGTATTCTGGCGGTCGTGGACACCTACGATTCGCTGGTCACCGGCGGCGCGCATAGAGAGGCCATGCCGCACGAGCCGGCGCTGGACGAGATCCGCGATATGGCGGGCACCCAGTTCGATCCCGCGGTCGTAGACGCTTTCCTGGATGTCGTCGATGAAGTCAATAGCCAGATATCGAGGCAGGCCGCCCGTCAGGCCACCCCAAGCGCCGCATATGAGATAGCGCGCGCGCAGCGAGAGGTGCAGGCGCTGTATGAGATCGCCTGTGCCGTCGGCTCGACTCTGAATCTTGATGACACGCTCGCGGGGCTGGCGGAGAAAATCGAAGAGATCCTCGACTGTTCGACCTGCGTGTTCTATCTCGTGGAAGATGACGAGGAGTGGCTGCAAGCGAGTGCCGCGTTTGGCGTGAACCATGCCCATTTCCGCAGGAGCCGGGCCCGGCTGGGAACCTACCTCACCGGGCGCGTGGCTTCGCGCGGCGAGTCCTCGCTGGCCTCATATATGCCGGACGACGTGCAGCTGCGCCACACGATCGAGATGTGGACGCCGCTTAGATCGACACTCATCGTGCCCATGCTCGCGGAAGGCCAGGTTATCGGCACGATTAACATTTACCATACCGACGCCGATACGTTCGCGCAGGACGATTTGCGCGTCATGATGTTCGTCGGAGAGCTTGCCGGACGGGCTGTAAACAACGCTCGTCTCTTCGCCCAGACGCAGGAGAACGCCTACACGGACGCCGTCACGGGTCTCCGCAACCGGCGTTACCTGCGCCACTTCCTCGATCAGGAGTTGAATCGTGCGCGGAAAAATAACCATTCACTCGCCGTTCTCGGACTTGACCTTGATCGGTTCAAGCCGGTCAACGACACGTACGGCCACGAGCGCGGCGATCAGATACTCCGTGAAGTCGGGCAGGTGCTTCAAGCCGAGGTCCGAAATTACGATCTTGTGGCGCGATATGCAGGGGACGAGTTCGCGGTGGTGCTGCCCGAAACCGATGAAGAGCAGGCATGCTTTGTAGCGGAGAAGATTACGGAAGCCATGGACCTCTACGCGGAACGATGGGTAGCGCGCGACCCCCACTTCCCGCGGATCGGGGTCTCGGTCGGCATGGCGATGTTCCCGGAGAACGGGAACGACGTAAACTCGCTTCTGGCTTTCGCCGACCACGTCATGTACGAAAATAAGCGCGCCCGCAAAGCGGAGCGCGCCGCCTGACCGCATCGAATCGAATCCCAAACTCGATTCCATATGATGCGCTCTTGTTTGCCTATCCTCCAACAAACTTTGTCTTGGCCCTCATTCCCTTTCAAACGCACCCGCAGTTGACGGCGCGCGTCTAATCGTTTATGATAGCGAGGTGGGCAGTTCGCTACGACGCGATCGGAAAGAGGGCTGAATATGATCGACCAGACGTTCACTCCCGGGCAGGTTTTGGAACGCTCGGTTGTCCGCAAAGTGGCAACCCGGCTGGCTCCGCTGCTTGCCATCCTCTACCTGTTCTGTCTGCTGGATCGCACGAATGTCAGCATCGCCGCGCTCACCATGCAGAAGAACCTTCGATTCAGCGACCCGGTTTACGGTTTTGGGGCGGGAATCTTCTTCCTCGGATATTTCATATTCGAAGTCCCCAGCAACCTGATTATGGAGCGCGTGGGCGCCCGCCGGTGGATAGCGCGAATTATGGTGACGTGGGGAGCCATCTCCGCCTCCATGATGTTTGTGCACACGCCATTGAGCTTCTATTCGCTCAGGTTTCTGCTCGGCCTTGCAGAGGCGGGTTTCTATCCTGGCGTAATTCTTTACCTCACCTACTGGGTTCCGGGTAACGCCCGCGCACAAGTGATCGCGCGATTCCTGGCCCTCACGGCCATATTGGGACTGTTCGGCGGGCCGCTCGGTGGTCTCCTGTTAAAGCTGGACGGAATGGGCGGCCTCAGGGGCTGGCAATGGCTCTTTCTGCTGGAAGGGCTCCCTTCGGTCATTATCGGATTCGCCGTGCTGTGGGTTCTGCCGAACGGGCCCTCGGAGGCGTCGTGGCTGTCGCAAGAGGAGAAGGGCTGGCTGTCAAAACGGCTTGCAGAGGAGGCGCGCAACGCGCAGCAGGTGATGCACATGTCGTTTCGCGTTGCGTTCTCGGAGCCGCGAATCATTCATATGTGCGCGATCTTCATTGTCACTTCGACCGCCCTCAACGCTGTCGGATTCTTCGGTCCCAGCCTGGTAAAGGCGCGAAGCGGTAATCAATGGTCGGATTCCTTTGTAGCGTCCGTCTTCATCATCCCGGCGGTTGTCGGCGCGATCTCCATGTCACTCGCAGCGGGGCATTCCGACCGGACAGGCCGCCGCCGACTGCACATCACGCTGGGCTATTTCGTGGCGGCGCTGGGATTTATCGGGCTGATCTTCGCTCCGAATGCCTGGCTCACAGTCGCCGCGCTTGCCCTCAACGCGCTGGGCGAGCGAATCGCCGCCGGATCGTACTGGGCCGTCACCACCAACCTTCTAGGAGTCCGGGCGGCGGCGGGCGGCATTGCGCTCATCAATTCGGTGGGCAATCTAGGTGGATTTATCGGACCGTACCTCATGGGCGTGTTGAAGAAGAGCTCAGGCGGCGGCTATGCGGCTGGTCTCACCATGGCCGCAGGACTGATGCTTGTGGGCACTGTCCTCTCTTATTACCTTCGTACCCATCCTGCAGACGGCGGACCCCCGATGCCTATACTCGAAGAGGCGGACGGCATCGCCGCCATCGCCCAGCCGGAACAGCACGTGCCCTGACTTCCGTTGAGCACGTAAACATGGTAAACCATCGTAACAAATCCAGCCCTTCATCCGAAATCATCCAATCCGGACGCGCGAATAGCTCGATGGCAGGTAGAAGGGTTAAGGCGACAGGACGTGAAGAAGGCCTGGATGAGGGTCTACGATAGCGGAAATGTTTAGCGAGCGGTCAAACGTGATGAGCGTCCACTGATTACGTCTGGCAGAAATATTCGTAACGGCTATTCCAGGTCGTTCAGCTCCGAAACCATATTCGTTGTCACCACGACGCCAGGAATCTTGACAGGCAGGATTGCAAAGCCGTTGCGGGTTCGAGGGTCTCGCGGCGAGGAACATGAATCCTCGACTGCAAGCCGGACGCGTGTCTGCGGCGGGACCGGCAGCCTGCCCAATTCCCGCCTAACCTCTTCCAGAGTTCCTACCAATATCGTCATATCCATCGGCCGATTCCTCATCGCATGCTATGGACTGTGAGACAGTCGCTATTACTTCGATTATACCGTGCGTGGCCTTGCCGCGCCAGTTTGCGTCCTGCTTCCCACCACACTTCTAATGCCCCGCGTACCAATCGTAACCCTGCTCCGCCCAGTAGTCCGGCGGGCGCAGGGCCGAATAGCGGATGGTCCCGATTCGCTTGATATGCTTGATGCCGTACTTGACCGGAATCGCGAGGCGGAGCGGAGCGCCATGCTCCGTGGTTAGAGGCCGGCCGTTCATGTCATAGCACAAAAGCGTCTGCGGATGGAGGGCGCTTTCCATCTCGAGGCCCACATAATATTCGCCGTCGGGAGTAGCGAGGGCAACATAGGGAAGCAGTTCGTCCGGCTTCTCCTTCATGCTGGGTGGATTGCCGCTTCGGGTGGCCGGAGGATATTTCGCCATCAGGTCGGCGAGGCGCGCTCCCGTCCAGTGCACCACCTGGCTCCACCCCTCGATACACTTCAATTCAGTAGTCATTTCGACGCGAGGCAGAGCCTTAATATCGGCCATGGTAAGAATGAGGGGCTGCGCGCCGTCCGCCAATCCTTCGACACTCAACTGCCAGCCGGTCGCGTCAAAATCCTCTCCCAGCCCGATGTCGCCGTTCGGGCGAGGCTCTTCCGCACTCGAAACAGGGAAGGTGGCCGCCAGCCGCCCCTTTGAGAAGAGACCGCGGGAAATCTTTTCGTTAAACTCCAGCGTCCGGCGAAGCGGCCATGGAATCCCGGCTGCGTCGCCCCTCGTCACCAGCCAACGCCAGCCCGAATATCCAGCGGCAAGCGCGGCGCCGGCCCACAGAAAGCTGCGTCGCGACATGCGCCGCAGAGAGGAATTGACTTCGGCATCCTCGCTTTCGGCATCACTGCCCGTCGAAGCCCCCGCCCGTTCCTTTTCCGTTTTGTGCTGAACTTCGTCTGTTCTATCGCTCATTTCCCGGTCTCCCCGGCAGCGGAATCCTGCACCACCTCATACCCCGTGATCATTGCCCGGAAGTTGTTCCAGCCTGCCCGAATAACCTGCGCGATATGGATGACGAAGAAGCCGCAGTACCCAATGGTCAGCCAAAAGTGTATAAATCGCGCCATGGGATATCCGCCCATCAGCGCAGCCAGCCACCCGAACTGCACAGGCCGGTAGATCGCGAGGCCGGTCGCCAGCGACCCCGCTCCCATCACGATGATGGACGAATAGGCGATCTGCTGCGCCCCGTTGAACTTGCGGCGGGGCAGCGGCTTGCGCGAGAGGCGCAGATCGTGGAGTACTACCTGAACCGCCTCGCGCAGGGTGTTGCGGTTCGGCAGCAGGAAGCGCCACTCCCCGGATATCGCCGTGTACAGCACGTAGAGAAGCCCATTGATGGCGAAAAACCACATAAAAAGGAAGTGCCACGCCATGCCCTCGGCGAGTCTTTGGCCAATGTTCAGTTTCGCATAAAATGGGTCGGGGAAGAACTTGAAGAGCGTCTTCTCCCCATACCCGATCCTGTAGACGTCATTGGCCCAGTAGATCAGGAGTCCGCTCCATATCATGATAATCAGGACGGGAAAGTTGATCCAGTGAAACCATCGAATCGCGAGAGGATGCTTCTTTTGGAGACGCTTCATGAGTTCTCTCCGCATTACTAAATTACTGGCCGCGGACGGTCGACCGATGATTGTCGACCACCGACGGGTATCTGTTCAGTCTTGGTGAGAATCAAAACGTTACGGCACCCCTCATCCCCCGGCCCCTTCTCCCCTCCGAGAGGGGAGAAGGGGAGCTGAACAGGCAGATTCATTCGGTTCATCTGTGCGATTCGCTTATACCTTTGCTCCCCTCCCGTTCCGGGAGGGGGCCGGGGAGTGGGCGTCTTTCAAATCACTCTCATCAAATCTAAGCTATTACCTTGAGTCAAACTTCTCGCAAATCAGTAGATTTTTGGGTAGAATTCAGACTAATGAACTTAAATGCCGGGGCTAGATGTCTTCGGAGCAGAGGGCTGGGGGCGAATTCCTCCGAGCGCGCTAATCTCAGACCAGTTTTACCCCCGCGTCATGGGAAGAGTTTAGCACAGCTACCTCATTTACCTCCGCACCGTCCTACACCAGACACAACTGCCCATTTGTTTCCGCGTCCAGCTTGCGGACTCCTCGCTTGAATCGAAAAGGCCGGTGTCGGTAGCGCCAATGGATGAGAACAGATCGATGGGTTGCATAGGCCGGCATTTCACCACGCTGCAAGCTCCCTTCCTCACACCTTTTGCACTGATCCTTCTACTGTCCGCTCCTACGCCCACGCGCGCGCAAACCGGAATGACCGCGAGAACGACCACGATTCGCGTGGACGCAGCGCGCGTAATGAACCGCATTACGCTCTCGATGTACGGCTCGTGCATCGAAGACGTGAACCACGAAATCTACGGCGGCCTCTACGCGCAGCGCATCTTCGGGGAGAGCTTCGAGGAGCCGCCCGCCGGTTCTCCAATGGCGGGCTGGAAGGCGTACGGAGGTCATTGGTCTATTCTCGACGGGGCGCTTAATGTTGAGGCGGACAGCGGCGCGAAGCTGGTGCGAAACGAGCCGGAGATTCGAGATGGGACTGTGGAGTGCGACGTGCTGTTCCGCGGCACGGCTGGCGGGAATGCCGGGCTGATTCTGCGCGTGAACAATCCGAGGACCGGGCCCGATTCGTGGATCGGCTACGAGGTGAGTCTCAGCGCCCGCGATAAAAATATCCACGTTTCGCGGCACCGCGATAACTGGCAGCCGCTGAAGACGGTTCCGGCCCCCGTGGAGCCGGGCCGGTGGCACCGGCTGCGAGTCGATCTTGCTGGAACCAGGCTCAGCGTCTACCTCGACGGCAAGGGGCCGTACATTGATGTAACCGATGGGCCGGACGCCGTGACGAGCGGTCAGGTGGGCCTGCGCACCTGGCAGTCAAATGCAGCGTTCCGCAACCTTACCATCGTCACGCCCCGGGGCCGCGCCGAAGTTAGCATGGCCGATTCGGGCAGGGCCTCTCCTCTTTCGCAAGTAAGCGGGATGTGGGATGGATTTCACACCGGAAATGCGTTCGCGGGCTATGCCTGGCTCGATGACCAGTCATCTGTCAACGGAGCGCATTCTCAGCGCATCACGCACGGCGGCGGATCAGGTGCAGTCGGAATCGCGAATCGCGGGCTGAACCGATGGGGAATTCCCGTTCGCGAGGGGCACTTGTATAAAGGGAGCTTCTACTTTCGCGGCGGCGGCAATCATGGCGCAATCGTGGCGGCACTGGAAAACGCGGACGGCTCGCGAACTTACGCAATGCAGCGTATACTCGCCTCGATGGATTCAAAGGGCTGGTGCAGAGTAGTCTTCAGCCTGCGCCCTGCCAATACAGATCCGACCGGTCGGTTTTCCATCTGGATCGAGCGGGCCGGCACCATCGATGTCGATCAGGTCTATCTCAGCGAAACCGACTACGCGCTATACCACGGCCTTCCCGTTCGCGCCGACATCGCGCGCAAGCTGACCGATCAGGGGCTGACGTTTTTGCGGTACGGCGGCTCGATGGTCAATGCTTCGGAGTACCGTTGGAAGAAGATGCTCGGCGACCGGGACCACCGCCCGCCCTATAAAGGCTGGTGGTATCCGCACTCCACGAACGGGTTCGGAATCGAGGAGTTCGTCCGGTTCTGCGAGGCGGCCCGAATCACGCCCGCCTTCGCAATCAATATCGACGAGACGCCGGAGGATGCGGCGGACATGGTGGAGTATCTGAATGGATCCGCCTCCACCCCGTGGGGACGAAAGCGCTCCGAAAACGGGCATCCCGCGCCCTACAGCGTTCGGTATATCGAGATAGGCAACGAAGAGGCTATCGACGGTAATCGCGACTTGTATCT
This sequence comes from Chthonomonadales bacterium, assembly GCA_038229495.1. Lineage (GTDB taxonomy): Bacteria > Armatimonadota > Chthonomonadetes > Chthonomonadales > CAJBBX01 > JBBROJ01. The sequence continues at coordinate 25,242 of JBBROJ010000036.1, read as the reverse complement.
GCGCTACCTGCAGCGGTTCAAGCTTCTCTCGCCCGCCATGCTCGCGAAAGACCCGAAGCTCCAGCTCGTCATCGCGGCCTGGTGGCGTCCCGGCGAGCCTTTGGTAAAGCAAATCGCGCAGGAGCTGCGCGACAAGGCCGCGCTGTGGGACGTGCACGTTGGCGGCGATGACCTGCGCGAGGGCGCGAACGTGGACCGCATTTTCACGCAGATGGAGCGCCTGTTCAGGGAGTGGATTCCCGGCTCCCCGCTGAAGGCCTGCGTGTTCGAGGAGAACGGCGACCGCCACGACCTTCAGCGCGCGCTCGGCCACGCCTACATTCTGAACGTGACTCAACGGCACGGCGATTTCATTCTTATGGACTGTCCCGCCAACTGCCTTCAACCGCTCGGCCAGAACGATAATGGATGGAATCAGGGGCAGGTCTTCTTTACACCGGACAGGGTTTGGGGCATGGCTCCCTACTACGCGCAGCAGATGGCGAGCGCGAATCATCTTCCGCTGCGGGTCGCCAGTGAGGTGAGCGGCGAAGTGGGCGGCGGCGCAGGCGGGCTGGACGTAACCGCAACCCGCAGCGAGGACGGCAGAACGCTAATATTGAAGGTTGTGAACCGTTGCCCCGCCATAAACCGGGCGAGCATCGAAATTTCAGGATTCCAGAAACCTCGCTCACAGGCGGAGGTCTGGACGCTGGCGGGACACCTGAAGGCTTTCAACGCGCCCGGCGAACCGGAACGTATCCGGTCGGTCAAATCGACCTTCGGGCAGGCCGCGGAGCGATTCAGCTACACTTTCCCCGCGTACTCGTATACGATTCTGCGCCTGCGCCGGTGATCACGAAAGCACGAGGACAAGCGAATGGATTGGACAGGTCGGGCCGTCATCGTTACCGGAGGAGCGTCGGGAATCGGCGCGGCTACCGCGCGCGAGTTTGCCGTACGGGGCGCGCATGTCGCCATCATGGATATCAATATCCCTGCGGGCGAGGCCTATGCGGCGAAGCTGAAGGCCGAGGGATTTCGCGTTGATTTCTATCCGCTCGACGTTTCTGACCGCGGCTCGTGCCGAGCGCATGTTCAGGCGTTCGTCGAATCGGCGGGACGGTTGGACGCTCTTGTAAACAATGCCGCGAGCTTTCTATCGAAGGGGCTGGACGCAACGACGGAGGATTGGGACCGCAGTCTCGGCGTAAATGTCCGGGGATGCGCCAACATGGTTCAGGCCTGCCACGAGCCGATGAAGCGGAGCGGCGGAGGCGGAATCGTCAATCTCGCCTCTATCTCCGCCCATATTGCGCAGCCGAATCGCTGGACCTACAATGCATGCAAGGGCGCTCTCCTCTCCATGACCCGCTGCCAGGCGCTCGACCTCGCGGCGGACAACATCCGCGTGAACTCCATCAGCCCGGGCTGGACGTGGACGCCGGAGGTCGCGAAGGCCGCGGAGGGTGACCGCGCGAAGTGGGAGCCCATTTGGGCGCGTTTCTCCATGCTGCGCCGGCTCGCCGAACCGGACGAGGTCGCGAGGGCGATACTCTTCCTTTGCGGAAGCGACGCCAGCTTCATCACCGCCGCGGACCTCCCAGTGGACGGCGGCTACCTCGGGCTAGGCAGCGAAGGGCAGGGCGAATGGTCCGCCTTCGCCGGCACGCGGTAGCTGCCCGGCGATGAATCGCCGGGCTGTGAAACGAAGGCCGCCTTCGCGGCCTAGCAATCAAGCCACGCAGATACTGTGATCTTTTGTTTCGCAGCCCGTACATTTATTTCCGGGAACTCGCCGGCACGCGCTAGATACGGAACAGAAATTATGATTCGTTCGATTGGTCCTATTCTTATTGTCTGTTTAGCAGTAACCTCAATGCATGTTCCCGCACTCGTGAAGCAGACCGCCGACCTCAAGATTACAGACGACTGGACGATTCAGATCACATTCGGAGGGAAGTCGGCAAGCCTTCACGTCGAACCGCCTGCGGATACGGTCGTGACCGGCGAGAAGCACGATTCGCTGCCTCTCTTCAATCCGAACGCCGGAGGATGGGTGAAGGGTGCGCAGTTGCGTGGCGTCCGCGCGCAGGAGACGACCACGCCCGGCCTGCTCGATGCCGGCAGTCTGGTTTTTCGCGCCGGACCGGACGTTGGAGCGGAGACATTCGTGAAAGGCCGCGACTATGAGGCGGACCAGGTGTGGGGAACCATGGGGCGGCTGCCCAATGGCGCTATCAAAGAGGGGCAGCCGGTCTATGCCAGCTACCGGCACGGGCTTCTAAGGCTCGATTCGGTTGTGCTGACGCGGGATGGCCGCATCGAGCTGCGCAAGGGCGCAGCTCGGGCCTCCGCTCCTCTTCCGCCCGAAATCGCGCAGGGCGAGCGCCGCCTTGCAAATATATGGCTTCCGGGCCGCGTCAACAAGCTCTCTCCCGACAACCTCTTTCCGATTTCGGAATCTGCCTACCCGGAACCGCGCCAGGCAGGACCCGCCGCCGCTGAGAAGCTGCTGCCCAAAACACTTGCAAAACTTCGCTCCGGGGAGCCGCTTCGCATCCTCGCGTGGGGCGACAGCGTGACGGACGGCGGCTATGTGCCCGATCCCTCACGCAACCGATGGCAGGAGCAGTTCGTGCAGAGGCTGCACGAACGCTTTCCGAAGGCAAAGATTGAGCTAATTACGGAGGCGTGGGGAGGCCGCAATACGGCGACCTATCTCGCGGAGCCGCCCGGCAGCGAGCACAACTATCGCGAGAAGGCGCTCGGCGCGAAGCCGGATCTCGTCGTCTCCGAGTTCGTAAACGACGCCGGGCTCAACCCGGAGCAGGTCGAGGACCGTTATGCTCGCTTCCTCGCGGACTTCCAGGCGATTGGCGCGGAGTGGATTATTCTCACGCCGCACTATGTGCGTCCCGACTGGATGAACCTGAATCGCGAGCGAGACATCGACGACGATCCGCGCCCTTACGTAGCCGGGCTGCGTCAGTTCGCCACGAAGCACAACGTTGCGCTCGCCGATGCCGCGCGCCGCTATGGCCGTCTCTGGCGGCAAGGAATCCCGTATACGACGCTGCTGCTCAACTCCATCAACCACCCCGATGCGCGCGGCATGAAGCTGTTCGCGGACGCCCTGATTGAGCTATTTCCGGTAAGCGGAGCCGCCCGCTCTGAAGCACAGCCCTCACAAGCGAAAAGCATCCGCGGCGAAGCGTCCGTAGAAATTACGCGAAAGGCTCTTCAAGGAATTCTTGCCGGCAAGCTGGACGCCGCGCTGTTGACGCCCGCCCTCCGAGGTCGTCTCACCTCCGCGAAGGTGAAGTCATTGGGCGCCTCTCTGCGCGAATTCGGCCCGGTGAAATCGATGAAGCTCATCAGCGCCAAAGAGACCGGTACGAGCGCGACCAACATCATCCGAGTCCTGTTTGGAGATACAGCCTTCATCGTCACCACGGTCGTGACCGGCGACAACAAGCTGGACGACCTCCAATTTCTGGAGGAGTGATAAGGAGATTGCCTTTTGAAACGTCACGTAACTCTTATCGCAGCGACGCTCTCTTTCGTGCTCGCACAAGCCGCCGTGCGAAGCGCCGATTGGCCGCAATGGCGCGGTCCGAACCGGGTCGGCGTGGCCGTGGGCGCGCGCCTGCCCGCCAAATGGCCGGAGAAGCTTCCCGCGCCGAAATGGCGGAGCTTCGTGGGCATCGGATATTCCGCTCCCTGCGTGGCCGGCGGCCAGGTCTTCATTCAGGGGCGCGAGGGCGGCAGCGAGATGTGCCTGTCGTTCGACGCGGAGACGGGCAGTCCGCTCTGGAAGCAGAGCTATCCGTCTTCGTTCGAGCCGCCGGACCCAACCGCGGGCAAGGGTCCGAACTCCGTCCCTACATTCGACCGCGACCGCGTCTACATGCTGGGGCTGGGCGGCATGTTCCATTGCATCGAGGCTAAGACAGGCCGAATCCTCTGGAAGCATGATTTCGCGAAAGAGTATTGGGGCGTCGAAAAAGACTCGACCGGAGACGAGGCATGGAGGCCGGTGTGCGGCGCGTCCGCATCCGCGCTCGTGGACGGCGACCAGGTGATCATTCCCGTCGGCGGCAAAAAGGCGGGCGCATTCACCGCGTTCGACCGAATCACGGGCAGGCTCCTATGGCGCGCGCTGGATGACCGCAGCAGCTACGCGTCTCCCATGCCCGCGAATCTTGCCGGAACGCGCCAGATCGTGGGCTTCACCGGCAGGCGCATGGTCGGGCTGGACCACGCCAGCCACGCGCTTCTCTGGGAATTCCCCTTTACGGCGATGTTCGAGCAGACCATCATAACGCCGGTTCTGTGGAAGGATCGCGTTATTATCTGCGGCGAAGTGAAGCCCGCGACAGCCCTCGACATTACGCGCGAAGGCGGAAAGCTGACGCAAAAGGAGGCGTGGAAGAACGCCGATCTGAGCGCCTATCTCGTAACGCCCGTGATCGTGAAGGACCATGTCATTGGGTTCGACCAGCGCGCCCGCAGGCTCGTCTGCATCGACCTTGCCTCCGGAAAGACGGCCTGGACCTCTCCCCGAATCGGGAGGCTGTTCGTGTCGCTCGTCGTTGCCGTAGAACAGGTGCTGGCTCTGAGCGATTTCGGCGAGCTGACCCTCCTTGCCGCGGACACGAAGGAGTACAAACTGCTGGGTAGTTGGAAGGTGGCGGAGCCGGGGACCATCTGGTCGCAGCTAGCGGTCGCGGGAAACCGGCTCTACATTAAGGATAAGGAGCACCTGACCTGCTACGAGTTGGCGGGATAAGGTACAGGCGCCGCAATTAATACCATGAAATACTGTAGTCTGCATACAGAATTTCATGGTATTTTTCAGACACATATCGCGATACACGGGCGTTTCTATGGACTACTCGCGAATTTCCCATTTGACATTTGACTGCTACGGTACGCTGATCGATTGGGAGGCAGGCATATTGGCTGGCATCGCGCCTGTGTTAGTCAGACACGGCGCGCTCGTGGACGAAGCGCGGATACTGTCGTCGTACGCCAGGCGTGAAGCGGAGATCGAATCGGGGGTCTATCTGCCCTATCGCGAGGTACTGCGGCGTGTAATGGCGGGAATAGCGAGCGAATTGGGTTTCACGCCTTCTGAAGCGGAACTGAATATACTTCCCGAATCGGTTGGGACGTGGCCGCCGTTCCCGGATACCGTCGAGGCATTGGGCAGGCTGAAGTCGCGCTATAAGCTCGTGATTCTCTCGAATATCGACGACGGCATGTTTGCCGAATCGCAAAAGCTGCTGGCGGTCCCGTTCGACATCGTAATTACCGCGCAGCAGGTGGGGAGCTACAAGCCGAATCGCCGGAACTTCACCTTTGCGCTCGAACGAATGGGCGTCGTCACGGAGCGTGTGCTTCACGTAGCACAGAGCCTTTACCACGACCACGTACCGGCCAAGGCTCTCGGCTTCTCCACGGTGTGGATCAACCGGCCAAGCCGACTTCCCAACACCAGGATCGCCCCGCCCGCCAGGGTAACCCCTGATATTGAGATGCCGGACCTGCAAAGCCTTGCCGCTGCTATGGGACTGTAGCCGGAATCAGCGATCTATTTGCGTCCTCAAGGATGCGGCGAACCAACGGATAGACGTAAACAAACGAGGCCCGCCCGGGTGGCGTTGGCCTCGTCACTCACGTTCTGTTCACCGGGCGGCCGCCTCTCGCTTACGTGCCCACAGCCGCGTTCTCAGACTTGTGCCGCCGGGCGATTTCCTTGCGCTCCTTGAGGTTAGAGAAGAACTCTTGGCCCTCGCGGAGGCGGCGGACCATCATATGCTTGTCGGTCGCCATCTCCCGGACAATGCGGAAAATGGGCTTGGCGCGGAAGTAGAACCGCTTGTACATCCTCTCCACTGCCTCCTCGATTTCGTCCAGGGGTTGCGAAACGCCGGCTGCCTACCTGACATGCGATCCGGCAACAGGAAGGGGTCCTGCCGCTACCAGCCGCTTCCGCCGCGAATCGACCTGGAGGTTCAAGCCCTCGAGACTGCGCGCTCCGAGAAGCAGGAGGTCGCCCTTCTCCGCAAACACTACCTCGTCTACAGTAAAAGAGCGGTCCACCCGAACTATTGCAAATCCCACGCTGCGCGTTATCTGTTGGCCGTTTGCCATGACGAAGGGAAGGTCTTTCTTTTCGCGCTCGATGCCGAGCGATTCGAGAGTACGCTCTGGAACCCATGTGTACTCACTCCCTGTGTCGACAAGGAGCTTCGGAATCTCCGCGCCCTTCGACCGGTCGACCACGTTCTCTATCCTGCACCCAACACTAAACGTACCCATTTGACTCCGACCTACCTATCGCTGATACTCCTACAGCCGCGTTCTCAGACTTGTGCTGCCGGGCGATCTCCTTGCGCTCCTTGAGGTAGGAGAAGAACTTCTGGCCCTCGCGGAGGCGGCGCACCATCATCTGCTAGTTGGTCGCCTTTTGGCGGAGACTTGCGGCCTAGGCGACCGCGAAGTCTGTGTATTTGCGCATTCCTGGCGACTGGAAGGCGAGGACGATGCGATCCTTGGGAACGCCGCGCTCAATTAGTATGTCCGCAATTCCGTCCGGCGTGCCATCATGTTGAATCCAGACCTTGCTATCGCGAATATCGATGTGAATTGCGCTACCATGGATCCTACGTTGATCCACCCACCCCGATCTCATCAACTCAAAGTGATCGTTCTTTTCGTCGAAGATGATCTCAGACTCGATCTCACCGTACGACGATCTGTGCGTAGAGTATTCGGTGATGATATCCCGAATAATCTGTCGGTAGCGTTCTAACTCTTCCATTCCATTATCTCCTCAGCCTCTGGATCAAACGAAACGAGTCTGATGTTCTCTGCTTCAACGAGTATCTGAGCCATCGCTGATTCGCGAACGAACAGATATGCCGAGTGCGGCAGTGCAAGAATCAACGATCTCGCGGGCTCATACTGCCTGAGGAGCGCCCGGTAGAACACGTATTGACCGGCTGCTAGCTCCATCGCATGGATGCGTGAATGTTCGAGAAACGACTTTATTTCAACGGCAATCTTTTCCTCTCCGCGTTCCGCGGCGATCATGCGCTCGGCTCCCAAGTCAATATACGCATCCTCTTGCCCAAAGTCCAACCGCAATGGATCGTGGGTAATAACCCAACCATCCTTCTCCAACGCGTGGCGAACGGCTTGGTGGAATCTGTCTCGGGCAGGCATGGGTTCTCATACTCCAACAGCCGCGTTCTCAGACTTATGCTGACGTGCGATCTCCTTGCGCTCCTTGAGGTAGGAAAAGAACTCCTGACCCTCGCGGAGGCGGCGGACCATCATATGCTTGTCGGTCGCCATCTCCCGGACAATGCGAAAAATGGGCTTGGCGCGGAAGTAGAACCGCTTGTACATCCTCTCCACTGCCTCCTCGATTTCGTCCGTCGAGAGGTGGTCATAGCGCAGCGAGGAGGTCTGGATGCCGCTGCCGGCGACCAGGATGCTGTTGTCCATCCAGCCGTTCGACATCGCCTGGCTGTAGAGCTCGGTCCCGGGGTACGGGGCTGCGATGGAGACCTGAATCGTATGAGGGTCGAGCTCCTGGGCGAATCGGATGGTCTCTTCTATGGTCTCCTGCGTCTCGATGGGCAGGCCGATGATGAACGTTCCGTGCACCTTGATGCCGAGCTTGCGGCAGTTCGCCATGAACTCGCGGGCCATGTCGAGCTTGATGCCCTTCTTGATTCGATTCAGGATGTCCTGGTTGCCCGATTCGAAGCCGACCAGGAGCAGGCGCAGGCCGTTGTCGCGAAGCTGCTTGAGCGTATCGTAATCGACGTGGGCGCGGGCGTTGCAGGACCAGGTTAGGTCCAGCTTCTTCATGCCCTTGCTGATCTCGATGGCGCGGGCACGGTCAATGGTGAAGGTGTCGTCGTCGAACATCCACTCGCGGACTTTGGAACCGAAGAGCGCTTTGCCCTCCTCCAGCTCGCGGATGACCGCGGCGGGGGATTTTGTTCGATACTTGTGTCCCCCAATCGTCTGCGGCCAGAGGCAGAAGGTGCATTTGGCGGGGCAGCCACGGCCCGTATAGAAGCTGATATAGGGATGGAGCAGGTAGCCTATGAAGTAGTTCTCGATGGTAAGGTGCTCGTGGTAGGTGGGCAGCACGCTCGGCATTGCGTCCCAGTCCGGAACAAGTTCGCGGTCTTCCGTGCGTTGAATCCGGCGATTCTTGTCGCGGTAGCTCAGCCCTTTGATCTCGTCATAGGGCTTGCCCTCCGCCAACTCCTTGCAGGTGTAGTCGAACTCGTGGCGGCAGACGAAGTCAAGAACGGGCGCTTCGCGCAAGGTCTGCTCAGGGAGCACCGCGACGTGCGCGCCGATAAAGCCGACCTGGACGTCCGGGTTCTGCGCCTTGAGAGTCTTGGCGCATTCGATGTCGTTCAGGAGCGAGGGGGTGCTGGTGTGCATGATAACCAGCTCGTAGTCCTTCGCAATCTTCAGCACCTCTTCGCTGGTCTGGTGGTGCGGCGGCGCGTCGATGAGCCTGCTGCCTGGCACCATGGCGGCGGGCTGCGCCAGCCACGTGGGATACCAGTAGCTGGTGATCTCGCGTTTGGCCTGATAGCGGGATCCGGCTCCGCCGTCAAATCCGTCGAACGAGGGGGGACTGAGGAATAGGGTTTTCTTCACGGCAAGCGGCCTCCTTTAGGTCGCAATTAGTTTACCATATGTCCGCTGCGGCGCCGCTGTTCCATGTCGCCGCGCCAAATACCAATATGCGCGGAGGAGTACGGGATGCGAAATCGAATCATGGGTATGAGTTTAGAACTATATGCAAAGGCCGCCACGGCGCGGTTGCCGTAATAGAAAGGGAAGAAAAATGAAAACTATGTCATTAGGCGCGCTATTCTTCGCCGCCATACTTTTATGCATGATGGCGAAGGCGGAAGCGGCTCCGGCAGAAGATACGCCGGTCGCCCTGGTCGCGGATTTCGTCAACGTTTCAAAGGATAAGCATGCGCTCATCGCTCAAGCGGCTGCCGACGGCATAGCCGCCGAGCTGAAGAAGCGCGGCGTGTACGAGGTGCTGTCGCGCAGGGAGGTGGAGAAGACCGCTTACAACCGGGGCCTTCGTCCGCCCTATTCGCCTAATGATTACGTTCAGGTGGCGAAGGACCTTGGCGCGGCGCTGATAGTCTCCGGTGAGATTCGGGACGTCTACGCGAGCGTAAAGGGCGTAGACCGCGAGGTTGAGGTCGGGCTTGTCGTCCGCGTAAAAGATGTCGACTCCGGGGACATGGTGAACGGCGCGGGCGTTCGGGCATCCGTCAGAGCGCCCGCGGGCAGCAAGTCGCAGGGCGAGCTGGGCATTGACGCGGCGGCCCTGGCGGCAACCCGCGCCGCCGCGCAGATCGAAGCCTACCAGCCCATCACAGGGACGATTATGAACAGCGTCGGCAGCAGCCCCCGGATGCTGAACCGGGGCGTGAGTCACGGAGTAAAGTCGAAACAGGAGTTCCTTGTCTACCGCGGAGGCATGCGCGTGGGCCGCGTACAGGCGCGAAAGCCTTCTGCCTCCTACACCGAGTTGAACGTTCTGGATAACAACGGCGGAATCCAGCCGCAGGACCGTGTCCTCTCGCTTTTCCCCGAACCGAAGCTCGGAAAGTAGACCGTCTCGGCATGCGCATCGTATTCGACCCCCCTTTCATGCCGCTCCACACCGCCGCGCTCGCGATAATTGTCGCGGGGGCGGCGCTCTGGCTGTACGCCCGCCCCGTTGCATACCCCATCACCAGAAAGCGCATTGGGCTGCTGTCGCTGCGCGTCCTGCTGGTTCTTGCGCTGACCTTTATCCTCTTGAACCCGGTAGTTGTCGAGAACCCAAAGCAGCAGAAGGGCAAGCCGCCCTTCTATCTATTGCTCGACACGTCACGCTCGATGGCAACCGCCGACGGGGCGAATGGCGCGTCGCGATATGAAGAGGCGGCACGGCGCACTATCGGGAACAGCAGTCTGATGGCCGAGTTGAGGCAGAGGTACGCGGTGCATACCTACGCCTTCTCCGACAAGCCCGCTCCGGCCGCCGACGGATTGCTTCAAGCGCTCAAAAAGCCTGAGGGCGGAAGGACCAATCTTGGGGCGGCGATTGTGGGAGTGATTGGCAATGGCGGCGGCCGGGGGAACGGCGGTCAGGTCCTTCTGGTGTCGGACGGGCGGGACACGGCGGAATCGTTTCCACTTGAGGCGGCGAGGGCGCTGCATTCGCAGGGGTTCACTCTTAACACGTACTGCATCGGGCGGAAGACCGGGCAGCGCGACCTCCAGGTAACGGCGCGGAAAACGCAGAGTTACACCGCGCCGGACCAGGCGGTCCAGGTTGCGGCGGAGATTCGCGATGCGGGCGTGCCGCGGACGAGCGTGAGGGTTGACCTTCTGGAAGAGGGACGGCGCGTGAAGACACAGAATGTAGTCGTCACGCCCGGAACGCATGAGGTGAGCTTTACGGTACTGAAGCGGCAGAAGGGGACCTTTCATTATTCGATTCAAGCGGGACCGGTAAGCGGGGAGCGGAACACCGCCAATAATCGCGCCGGCATGATGCTCAGCGTAATCGACGCCAAAGCGCGCGTGCTGTTCCTGGAGGGCAGGCCCTCATGGGATTCCAAGTTCCTCGCGCAGGCGCTTCGCAGCGACCCAGCCATAACGCTGGATGTCATCTACAAGCTGACAGGCGACAAGTTCTTCGCGGTAGTGGGATCCGGCACGAAGGAGGAGGGAATCCAGCTGCCGCGCACCGTGGAGCAGATGAGCCGCTATGATGTGATAATCTTCGGCAAGGGGTTCGAGGAGTTTTATGACGCCGGTGCTGCGAAGGAGCTGAAATTTTGGGTGGCGGAGCGGGGCGGCAACGTGTTGTTCCTGCGAGGCAGGACGGACGAGCGGACCGAGGCGCTGCGGGAGCTGGAGCCGGTAACGTGGTCCAATCAGGAGATGCACGAGCTGCGCATGCGGCTCACGCGAGAGGGCAGGACCCACCCTGGATTCGTCTTCGATTCACGCGACGACGCGCAGACCATCGTCAAAAGAATGCCCCCGCTTATCTCCGCAAGCAGGGTGCAGGGCGAGAAGGCGCTGTCGGTGGTGCTGGCGCGGGCCGAAGGGACGGGCGACGAATCTGCAAGAGAAATGGCGACGCTGGCCTATATCCGGTACGGCCAGGGAAAGTCGCTTGCGATTGTGGGCCAGGGGCTGTGGCGATGGGCCTTTCTGCCGCCCGATCTTGAGAGCTACGGCAAGGTATATCAGGAGTTCTGGTCGCAGACAATTCGGTGGCTGGTGAGCGACTCCGACTTCCTGCCGGGCCAGGGCGTCTCCATTCGCGCGGATCGCACCGCCTATGGGCCGGGCGAGACAGTCAATCTGTTGGGCTACCTGCGAGGCTCGCGCGCAGCCATTCCCCAATCGATTGTTCTGACGTTGCCAAACGGAAGCCGGGCGGACGTTGCAGCCGCGCGTTCGGACGGTAAGTCGGCCGACTTTACCGCGATTTACAGGCCGCAGGCTGCCGGGGAGTACATAGCGAGCGTGCCGGCCGCGGAATCACGCTCCGCGCCGGCTTCGTGCTCGTTTACGGTGTCGCCGAACGACCAAGAGGATATGAACACCTCGGCTGACCCGGACCTTATGCGACAGCTTGCGTCCATGGGCGGCGGATCGGCCCTCGCGCCGGAAGAGATTGCCCTTTTGCCGGAGAAGCTGCGCGCGGCGGAGCAGAAACTCACGTCCGGCCCCAAAGCCGAGCCGCGCACCGCGTGGGATCGTCCCTGGATACTATTCGTCCTGCTCGCGATTACGGGCCTGGAGTGGTGGCTGCGCAGGCGGTGGGGGATGGCGTGAGGCGTGAGGCGTGAGGCGTGGAGGCGTGGAGGCGTGGAGGCGTGAGGCGTGGAGGCGTGGAGGCGTGGAGGCGTGGAGGCGTGAGGCGAATGGATCAACCTCCGCCACATGCCGTAGCGCCGCACTCAAGGTGAACTTCCGGAGCGGAAAGGCGCTTGAACAGATGAAACGGTCTTGGGAAACATTGGTGTCGTTTTGCTGCCCCGTGATATTGCTATCGTTAGCATTAGCCGGCTGCCGGTCATCGCATCAGCGCTCAGCCCCTGCGACCACTTCCGCTCGCCCCATCTCGACGGGGGACACAACCAATCTGCCGACCAACGCTCCCGGCATTCCTATGACGGCCAGGCTCGACATGATTAGCAAGCGCATTATGCCGGACGACGTGCTAAATGATAATCACCGAAAGGCTGCCGCGTTCAAGGCTCAGTTGGAGAGCGAGACGGACCTTTCCCTCCGCGAAACAATCCGGGGAGAATATGCCGAACAACTTCTGCTCGCCGGCGAGACGAAAGAGGCTATTCGGCAGTATGAGAAATCCCTGGCGCTGGACGAGAAGAATCCCCTGGTATCCCCAAAGGAAATGTCATCCAAGAGAATGTCACTTGCTGTCGCATATCTGAGACTGGGCGAACAGGAAAATTGTCTTCTGAATCATGGCAGCGAATCGTGCATTCTGCCGATTCAAGGCGGCGGAATCCATCAAGCGAAGCGTGGTTCACTCGGCGCCATCCGAGTGCTTGCACAAATACTTCAGCACGAGTCTTCCAATTTTGCGGCGGGTTGGCTGCTCAATATTGCCTATATGACCCTTGGCGAATATCCCGTCAGGGTGCCGAAGCAATGGCTGATTCCGCGGGATAAATTCAAGTCGGACTACAACATCAAGAGGTTTCATGATATCGCGGGCAATCTGGGACTCGACTTGAACCAGCTGAGCGGCGGCGTCATTATAGAGGACTTCGATAACGACGGCTACCTCGACGTAATGATCTCTTCGATAGGAACGCGCACGCAGCTTCGCCTTTTTCATAATAATGGCGACGGTACATTCTCTGACAGAACCAATTCAGCGGGCCTGACCGGCGAAACCGGCGGGCTGAACATTATGCAGACAGACTACAATAATGATGGATTCCCGGATGTACTGGTGCTGCGCGGGGCCTGGTATGGCCGAGGCGGCCACTGGCCGCTCTCGCTTCTAAAAAATAATGGGGACGGCACCTTCAAAGATGTGACGGAGGAGGCCGGACTGCTGCGATTTCATCCAACCCAGACGGCGGTGTGGCTCGATTATAACGGCGATGGGAACATCGATATGTTCATTGGCAATGAATCCAAGAGCAATGACTTCAATCCCTGCGAGCTGTTTCGAAATAACGGCGACGGCACGTTTACCGAATGCGCGAAAGAGTGCGGTCTCGACTTCGCGGGGTTCGTGAAGGGTGTCGCCTGCGCGGACTACAACAACGACGGCAGGCCCGATCTCTTTCTTTCCGTACAGGGCGATAAGAACGTCCTCTTTCGAAATGACGGTCCCGCAAGACCTGGCGGCACGGCGAGAGACCCCTGGAAGTTTACTAACGTTACGGCGCAGGCCGGCGTAAAGAATCCTGTCACAAGCTTTTCATGCTTCTTTTTCGATTTTGATAACGACGGATGGCCGGACCTCTTCGTTACCGGATACAGCTTTGGCAACATTAACGTAGGCATGGTGGCCAGAGACTATCTCGGGCTGCCGGTGCAATGCGATTACCCCGTGCTGTACCATAACAACCACGACGGTACATTTTCAGACGTGAGCTCACGGTCGCGGGTGCGCAAGCTCGTCTGGGGCATGGGAATAAACTATGGCGATCTCGACAACGACGGATGGCTGGATTTTTACGTAGGCACGGGCACTCCCGACCTTTCCTTCCTGACGCCCAATAGGATGTTTCGCAATGCCGGAGGCAAGTTTTTCCAGGATGTAACGACGTCCGGCGGATTTGGCCACCTCCAGAAGGGCCACGGAATAGCTTTCGGCGATCTCAATAACGACGGGTCTCAAGACATCTACGAGAGCATGGGTGGAATCTTCGACGGGGACACGGCTTTCGCGACGTTGTACGAAAACCCCGGTCATGGGAATCACTGGCTGACTCTGAAGCTGGAGGGTGTAAAATCCAATCGAGCCGCGATTGGGGCGCGCATTAAGGTCACGATTACGGAAGGCGGAAAGTCGCGCGATATCTACAAGACAGTGAGCAGCGGCGGGAGCTTTGGCGCGTCTCCACTGCGACAGGAGATAGGCTTGGGCCAGGCTGCGGGCATACAGCAAGTCGAGGTGTTCTGGCCTGCGACCGGCAAGAAAGATACGTACGCCGGCATGAGTACGAACCATTTTTACAAGATTCGGGAAGGAGATCGCAATCCGGTTCTCTGGCCTCTGCGGACGTTCGCTTTTTCCAGCGGCGCGACTCCGCACCATCATAACGCTGCCCCTTAAAGCTGCTTTGAAACTCTCACACGGCCTCGCGCACCGGGTGGTGCAGACCCTCTTCCTCGGCGGCGGGGAGCTTGGTGCCGCAGTCGGCGGCGATTTCCGCGCCCAGAAAAAGTATGGTCATCGAGTAGTAGGTCCAGACCATGAGGATGACGAGGCTGCCGAGCGAGCCGTACACCTTGTTAAAGTTCCCAAAGCGGGCAAGGTAGAGTGCGAAAAGGTACTTTGCAAGCTCGAATGCCACTCCTGAGAATGCGCCCCCGATTAGCGCCTCGCGCCAGAGAATCGGCTTGTTGGGGATGATCTTGTACATCAGCGCAAACATGGCGATGGACACGACGAAGGACGCGACGTACGCAAGCAGCTCCCAGAGGTGCGGAATACGGCCGGGAACATATCCGAGCCCCGGTATCGCCTTGTTTTGCAAGTAGGTGAGTGCGGAAGTCATGCCTATCGAAAGAAAGAGTAGAGCGATAACGAGGAGCGAGGTAGCGATTGCTATCAGCCGTTGCTTGAACCAGTGGCGCATGACTGTGACGCCCCAGATGTTATTGAAGGCGATCTCCAGATTCGTGAAGATCGCGCTTCCCGAGAGCAGCAGGCCGATCAACCCTACAAACCCCAGCCACCCGCGGTCCCGCTTGATCTCTTTCAACGCTTCGACGATAATCGTGCTCTCCGACGGAAGATAGGTCCGAATTGAGGTCGCTACCTTGTTGAGCGCATGTTCGGAATTACCGACGAACCAGCCCAGCACCGCCACTCCCACCGAAAGCAGCGGAAGCACGGAAAGGAGGGCGAAGAACGATACCGCCGCCGCCATCAATCCACCGAAGTGGCGGCTGAACGCATCATTGATTCGCTTGCAGTATCGCCACACGCTTATCAGCCAAGATTTCACCGTACGGAACCTCCCCCAACCCCCTTCCTTCGACAAGCTCAGGACAAGCTCTTGGTAAGGAGGGGCCATTACTGGGCATGACTTCGAGCGCTTGCCTAAGCTCCCCTCTCGCCCTACCAGCAAAAAGGGGTAAATAAGGATGTTTGCTTGCCAGGGAATAAGGATAGCTATCAAGAGTTGGCTAGCCCACCAACTCGTGTCAGGAAGGGCCTCGCATTATGCCAACCGCATTTTACCAAATCCAAACAATACTTGCAGAACATCTGCACTGCCTGACTTTCAGAACACCTCCGCTGCCTGCGTCCGGCGCAACGGCACGGCGAGCGGGGTAAACTACATTCCATCTCACTTCCGGAGCAGGCGGCATGGCAGGCATCGAGGATTTGATTGCGCGCATCGAGGCGGAGGCGCGGCGCGAAGAGTTTTCCGTTGATACAACGCCCTACGAGAAGTCCGGGCGGGATTCGTATGTGCCCATCCTCTTTGCGGGCAGCCTCGATTCCAACCTGGCATTCTTCGCGCGCGACCTCGGCTGGAACGAAGTTGTCGAAGGCGAGGCGCTCATTGGAGACGCCGGACGCCGCGTTCGCAAGGCTCTCTACCGCGCAATCAAGGGCGAGGAGCCGCCTGCCGGCGACACTCATCTGGCCGGCGCCGTTAGTCACGTCCTTCTCACCAATACCGTTCCTTACAAGCCTGTAGGCAACAAAGCCTATTCCACGGGCGTCAAAGAGCGATTCCGCCCTTTCATAATTGAGTTGCTCGCATGTCATTGGCGTGGGGATACTATTGTCACTATGGGGACCGAGGCATTCAATTGGTTCAAGCCATACGCCGAAAAGGGAAGCCTCGACGCCTTTTGGAAGCGCCCGGACCGATTCGAAGCGGCCCTCCCCATCACGTTGACCGCCGAGTGTGACGGCGAACTGATGCGCCGCGATGTCTTGCTGGCTCCGCTCCCGCACCCGTCTCCACTGAATCGTACGTATCTTGTCCTCTTCCCTACCCTCCTCGAAAAACGACTCGATCAGTTTTATCGAAGCTGAGACCTCCAGCGCAGCCGTGAATAGCTCCCCCGGTTGGGAACATATCCGTCTCAAAGACGTTCCGTAATTGTTGAGCCTTTCGGCTCGCTATTATAATTGCTGAACGGACGGGAGGCAGTCAAGTGGAGTCGCAAAGTAAGAAGAAAAAAGGGAGCAGTACGTTTACGAAGCTGCTGAAGCTGACTATAGGGGTCGGGGCCGTTGTCGCGCTGAAGGCGGCGCTCCGCAAGGCCCGCGAGTTCGATCTGCAAGGCAAGGTGGTCCTGATCACAGGCGGATCGCGGGGGCTGGGCCTCGTGCTCGCGCGCGAATTTGCGAAAGAGGGTGCGCGCGTCGCAATCTGCGCCCGCGACCGCGAGGAGCTGGAAGAGGCGAGGCGGGATCTTCTTCGGCATGGAGCCGACGTGTTTGCGCTGCCATGCGATGTTTCGGACCGCAAGCAGATCGAGGACACGATTCTTGCCGTGCAGATGCACTTCGGATCGCTGGACGTTCTCGTAAACAACGCGGGCATCATGCAGGTCGGGCCGATGGAGACGATGACGCACGAGGATTATGAGCAGGCGATGAATACCCATTTCTGGGCTCCGCTTCATGCATCTCTCGCCGCCCTGCCCGAAATGGGGCGCAAGCGGAGCGGGCGGATTATCAACATCGCCTCGTTCGGCGGCAAGACCGCCGTGCCGCACATGCTGCCCTATTCCGCCAGCAAGTTTGCGCTGGTTGGACTGTCCGAAGGGATGCGCGCGGAGCTGGTGCGTTATGGAATCTATGTGACAACTGTCTGCCCCGGCCTGATTCGCACGGGGAGCCACCGCCACGCCATGTTCAAGGGCCAGTACAAAAAGGAGTATACGCTCTTCACGTTGAGCGGCGCGGCGCCCGGATTCTCGCAAAAGGCGGAAACGGTTGTCCGCCGGATTGTCGCGGCATGCAAACACGGCGATCCGGAAGTGCTGCTTGGCCTGCCTGCCAGGCTTGGCGGCGCGATACACGGCCTCTTCCCGGGTCTCACATCCGATATGTGGGGACTGGTAAACCGCGCGCTTCCTGGGCCTGGCGGAATTCAGGCGCAGCAGGCGGAGGGCAAAGACAGTCAGTCGAAATTGTCGCCCTCCTGGGCGACCGCCTCAATCGAGAGAGCCGCTGTAAGAAACAACGAAATGCAATAGCTCTCGCGATTGTTGAAATTGCGGTAACGGCCAGAGTTTAAGAATACTTAAGAATACTTATGAAAACGGGCAAAGGAAATGTATCATGGACACGTACAATCGTCAAACAGTGGCGCACAGCCGCGACCTTACCGGTAGATCGACCGTCGCCGCTCTTTTCTCACATCGAGAAGACGCCGAGCAGGCTATCGAAGCGTTGCGGGATGCCGGCTTCTCGCGCGACCAGATAGGCATCGCGATGCGCGACAGAACGGCACAGGGGGAGATGGTGGAGGCGACCGGCACTCATGCCGCGCAGGGCGCGGCGACGGGCCTGCTGGGTGGCGGACTTCTGGGGGCTCTTGCCGGCTTTCTCGTGGCGACCGGAGCGCTCGCAATTCCCGGAATTGGCCCGGTGGTCGCCGGGGGAGTCCTGGCCTCTACGTTTGGAATCGTGGGCGGCACGGCGGTTGCGGGCGCGGGCATCGGCGCCGCTGCAGGCGGAATCCTCGGAGGTCTGATTGGGATGGGTATCCCGGAACATGAAGCCCGCCACTTCGAGGAGGGTGTGCGCTCCGGTAGAACGCTCGTAACGGTCACGGCTCCCGGTCGCGCATCGGAAGCCGTCGCTATTCTGGAGCGCTTCAGCGGAGACACCGCCGCATCGACCTACGCGCCGGATACCGCAGGCAGCGCGGCTCGTTCGACGGACACTTTGCCTGCGGGAGGCGTGGTTACGGGCTCAAACGAGCAATATGTGGTGCGCAAACGCGTTATTCAGGAGACACAGACCGTCGAAGTGCCCGTTACTCGGGAGGAGTATATCGTCGAGCGTCCTGACGGCACGCCGATGGATAAGGGCCGCGCTGCTTGAATATGCGTGTATATGAAAACACAGCCTCGCGAAACAGAATCGCTTGCGAGGCTGTTTGCTGTCAGTCGGCGAAAGTCCCACTGCGCTGGCGAACGAGGGAATGAATTCCCTCGCTGTCTCATGCGCTCGGACCAGTGGCGTGTCTGAGAACTCTGGGTCGGCGGCCAATCCTCCTGCCGGACGAAGAGAACACTTAGCCACGATGTCTCATGATCATTCCGCCGTGATCGGCACCCAAACGCTCCCATGCGCGAATCCTACTTCTTCTTCTTTTGATTGGGCTTTTGCGCGCTCTTCGTGAGATCCTGGATCGATATTATCTTCATTGGAGTGATGCCGGGCGGCATCACACCGTCGGGAGTCGCAGGATGAACCTTGCCTCCCTTCCCATTGAGAAACGGTTGGTACTGCTGATAGGGAAAAGAGCCGTCCGGCGCGACCCACGTAAATGCGTTCTTCGTCTGCTCGCGCCCTGTCATGACGTGAACGTCATAGCTGAACGAGGACGGCGTTTGGGGCAGGTCCGGAGCGGATGCGGTCTCGCCCGGAGCAAGTGGAGCGGCCTCCGGTTTCGCAGGTATGGCTTTGGGCAAGAACCTGGTTTCCACGGCGAACCGGCGAAGCAGATGGTCCTGCCGATTAATGTAGAGCTTCAACTCGCTGAATCTTTCCGCGCTGCCGGTATCGAAAACAACTAAGTCGGCCATCTCTCCATCGATCGTGGCCGGTTCTCCAAGCTTGACGGACCGGGCCTGTTTGACAAGCCCTTGAACCGGGTCGTTCCCCGTAATCGCGGCCATCTCCACGCTCATAGCAAGAAAATCGAAATCCTTGAAGTCTTTCGGCGCTTTCTCCTTTGCATACCATCCGTTCTTTTCCTGATACGAATAGAAGTTTTTTCCGTCGCACACGAACCGCGACAGGAGGGGAGCGGCACGGTCGGCGCTCTTCTGAATTATCTCGAGAAAAAGGCGATTCGGTTTCTGCACGATGAGACGCGAACGCATCATCCCGCTGCCGGGGGTATCGCCATCCTGCCGGTAGGCGGTCTCCTGTTCCAGCCGATGCGCGCCGCGATAAGCCCGCAGCATCGATTCGAGAACACGCGCCGCGGGCGGATCCACAGCCGGCGGATCCACGGCCGGTTGAACGCTCGATGCCGGAACTACAGTTAGAATCAGAGCCGTTATAATAATGTTCATAGCTTGGTTTCAGTATAGAGGGTTATGGCGAGTTAATTCAAAATCGCCCGCCGATCAGCCGCATCCTGCAATCTGCCCCGAATCGATTCGGCGTCCGGCGCGTCCGGACTCTTCTGTAGATATTCATGCAGGCAGCGCGCCGCTCCCGCCCAGTTTTCAAGCTGAAAGTGAAGCAGCCCGCGATCCCGAATTTCTTCCGGCTGATCCGGCTCGATGGTAAGCATGATATCCACCGCCTGCCCCGCGCGCTCGAACTCCTGTCGCTTCAAATAGATGAATTTGAGGTTGTTCAGCATGCGGTAGAGAACTTGCCGCGGTGGAATGGCCGCGAGAAAGGACTCCTGGAATTCGAAGGTTGCGCCATACGCGCTCTCGACACGCTGGCGGCACTCATCACGTGTGAGAATCCGGCCGCCAAAAAAGGGATCGACGAACATCTCGCAGCGGGGCATAGTATATTTTACTATGAAATGCAACGGCAGGCCCACGCCGGCGATGGGCTGGCCCATGCGAAACGCGATCGCAAGGTAGAGAACCGAGAGCGAGATAGGAATTCCGGTCCGCCTCTGCAAGACATCGTTCAAAAAGCTGTTGCGCGGGTCATAGTAGTTCTCTACATTGCCCGCGAAGCCCTCTTCAACGAACAGTACGGTATTGATGGCGGAGATTACGCGGTCCGGCGTCCGGCCCCGCCCAAGACGGATTTTCGCGCGCTCGGCGAGATCGTCCAGACGCGCCATATACGCATCGATATCCAGATTGGTGTAAAACGATGCAGCCATCAGCAATGCTAGGTAGCCCGGGTCCTGGTCGTCTCCGGCGCCCAGCACCTGGGTCAGTGTCTCGTTTGCCGTTTGTCGTGGCTGATTATCGGGGCGTGCTGCCATCTGCGCGATTCCTTGTTCTGCTTTCAGTATTATGCTGCCCGTACGCCGCGCTGTCAACCTGATAGGGCCCGAGCGCCTTCAAATTGTTCGTCTGTCATATGATTCCTCATATTCACGACGCCCGTCGTCATTTGGGCGAAACCGGAAAACGGCTGAGCCGTAGTTATTTTGTGGTATCAGGTCGAATCCCGGTCCGCGCTCCGACGCATGCAGCGTACGTAGTGTATTTCGAATTGCATTATGATGATGAATGGCGGCTGGGCGGACACCTACTCTTTCAATAGACTGACAAGAAAGCGACGGTATGAATCGTAAGGCTCTGCTCGGGTGCGGACTCCCGCTGATAGTCGTTGGAATATCGATCTGGTATGGAATTCGCACCCTCACACGGGCTGACCCGCCTGCGGCGCGGGTCGCAGCGGTCGAGCGGGGCGACGTGGAGATCAAGGTAACAGAGTCCGGAGGGATCGAGCCTTTGAAGCGGCTCGACGTAAAGTCGAAAGTCGCGGGCCGGGTCGCAAAGCTTTACGTGCTGGAGGGGGATCGCGTCCGCGCCGGGCAGGCGCTGGCGGAGATAGATCCGACGGAAATTAACAGCCAGGTCGCGCAGATGCAGGCTCAGCTGGACGGGACGAAGGCCCGCTTCGAGCAAGCGGTGCGCGGCGTCACCTACCAAAAGGACCAGACAGTGGCCGGCGTGCGACAGCAAGAAGAGGGGCTGCGATCCGCGGAAGCCCGGCAGAGAATGGCGCAGGAAGAGGAGCGAAACCAGCCCAGCTTTAGCGCCAGCGAGATGGATCAGGCGGCGGCAGCGTTGAAATCCGCTCAGGACAATCTTACGCTCCTGGCCAACGCCACTCACCCGCAGGCCGTCGTGACCGCGCAGTCAGGCTACGATGAAGCGAAAGCCTCTGCCGACAACGCGAAGCGCAATCTGGACCGGCAGCAGAAACTGTTAGATAAAGGCTATGTAGCCGAGCAGCTGGTGGACAGCGCCCGCTCCGAGCTTGCATCCGCGAACGCGCGTAGGGATCAGGCGAAAAAACGGCTGGACCTGATCGAGGAGCAGAATCGCCTGGAGATTGCCAATGCCGCGAGCCATGTCAAGGAAGCGCAGGCGGGGCTGGACCGGGCGAAGACAAACCAGTCCCTCATAGGCATCAAGCATCAGGAGATGCTCTCGGCCCGAGCAGCGGTGGAGCAGGCCCGCGCCGCGCTAAAGCTTGCCCGGCAGGGTATTCAGCAGGAGAGCATGCGGAAGGATGAGGTCGCGGCGGCGCGAGCCGGCGTCGTGCAGCTCGAGAATCAGCTTCGCGAAGTCCAGGTCCACCAGACCGATACGCATCTGGTTGCCAGCATGGACGGCATCATCACCAAGCGCTACGTCGAAGAGGGCGAGCTGGTTACTTCCGGCGTTAGCACTTTCTCCTCCGGCACACCGGTTATGCGCATCGCGAATCTCTCCCGGATGCTGGTAAACATCAGCGTCAACGAGGTGGACGTGCATAAGCTGCGCGTGGGGCTGCCCGTCGAGATTACTATCGACGGGGCAAAGGGAGCGCTGTTTCAGGGCCGGATAAGGACCGTAGCGCCCGCGGCCATCAGCGCCGGCGCGGGCGCCGATGCCAACCAGCAGGCGAACGCCGCTACGCAGGGCGGCGTGATTCGGTTTTTGGTAGAGGTGGTCATCGACCATCCCGATTTCCGACTGAAGCCGGGCATGAGCGCGCGATGCTCCATCATAATTGCAAGGCAGCGGAACGTGCTGCGCCTGCCCGGAGACTGCGTGGAGGGTGACGGAGCAAACGCGAGCGTCCAAATTGCAACTTCAACCCTGAAGGATGGAAAGCGCATGGAGACTTATCAACGGCGGGCCGTTACGGCGGGGTTGCGCGGCGACAGCCACGTGGAGATTGTTTCCGGCCTCAAGCAGGGCGAGCGGGTGAAGCCGGGCGTGTACAAGGGTCCTGTCCGCAAGGCTTTGGACATGCATATGGACTAACGTAACTAGCCGCATTAGCTTTTTGGGCTTTAATAGCCATAGAGGAGCGAAGCGATGAACGAAGATATTTCGCGCATTCTGGATATGGTTGAGAAAGGCACAATCACCGCGGACGAAGCGGAGCGCTTAATTCGCGTTAGTATGTTGAACTCTGCAGCCGGCACGCGCTCCTTTCGCGATTCGGCCTCCGAGTCCGCGCCATTCGCGTTCCGTGAGGGTTCCACCGAACACGAGTCAGCCGGCCGGGAGGAGCGAGCGCTCGACGACCTGTGGGACCCGTTCTCGCCCTTTTCGAACCCGCTTCCGGACCTTCAGGACATAACCCGGGTATTTCGCCGGATTGGCGACCGTTTAAAGCGCCATCATATGCGTCGCTACTGGTGGAACTACTTCCGCCTGAATCGATGGTACGAGCATCGGCGCACGCAGCGCCGCGCTGCTATGTCCACCTATGAGCGCGTGCGATTCGTGCTGCTCGGCGCACCGGCGCACAGTGAATTCGTCATCCAGGCGCAGACCGATATCCCCGAGCTGCTGGAGCGAGATCGCATCGCGTGGGACCTGTTCCGATTCGGTTTGGAAGAGGAGTTCGGAATCGAGCTTTCGATGGATCAGGCGCGGGCATTCCGTACCGTTCAGGATGTCGTTGATTACGTAGATTACGTTGAAAAGCCCGCCGACACGCCCGGTGCGACCGAAGGGTCTGCCCCCGGCGAACCGGCATCCGACTCGACGCCGGAAGTGGAACCTGCTAAACCCGCGACGCCCGTAAAGCCTGGGCGGCGCGCTCCGAGCGAAAAACGTGGCTGATTCGAGGAGCCGGCGCGGCATATTGATTACACGGAGAAACGTGTAAAGTGAACGGCGCGAGACGGAGCGGCGCGTCAAGAACACGGCGCAACGCGGAGGTTGCGCCCTACACGTTGCTACGGAAATTTCTTCGCGTTGCGCCGGAACCCCAACCCAATGAATCTGTTACGAAGCCTCCAGACCGCTCTCACTAATCTTCGCGTAAACAAGCTCCGCTCTGCCCTCACCATGCTCGGCGTAATCATCGGCGTCAGCGCGGTCATTATCATGGTCGCGCTGGTCGAGGGGATGCGCGCCAAAGTCATCGGTGAATTTCAGCGCCTCGGCTCGGATCTTATCATCATCGTGTTCCAACCGAGGCCTGAAGACCGGAAATCGCGGGCTCGAACCGTGGACTTCCTGACGATGGACGACGTACGCGCTATTCGATCCTCATGCGATCTTCTTAGCAGCGTCTCCGCCGAAATGCCTGATGGCCGTGACTCGCCCGGCACCTACCTAGACCGCGAAACCAAGGTGGACCTTATAGGAGTCGAGCCGGGCTACCCGCGACTGCGAAACGTGAGCGTTGCGCAGGGACGATTCCTTACGGCCGAGGATGAGGATGGCTGGGGCAAAGTGTGCGTCGTCGGCTCCAAGGTCAAGCGGGCCCTCTTTCCCGCCGAAAACCCGCTCGGAAGGGATATTAGTGTCCTGGGCCATAGCCTGACGGTCGTTGGCATACTCCAGCCCAAGGGCAAATCCGGTGAATCCGACACCGACAAAGCGGTCCTGGTCCCCATCACCACCGTGCAAAAGCGGATAATGGGCGCCAATGCGGTGGGCGTAATTTTCGCGCAGCCGGTCGACCCCACGCAATTGAACGCCGCCATGGACCAGGTGTGGCAGACGCTGATGCGTCTTCACAATAATGCGCCCGGCTTTCAAGTGGACAGCCAACAGAACATTCTGAACGCGATAGGCCGAATCCTAAACATCTTTGGCCTGGTGATGGGTGGAATCGCGGGCCTGGCGCTGCTCGTCGGCGGAATAGGGGTGATGAACATCATGCTGGTCTCCGTTACCGAGCGCACAAGAGAGATCGGTATTCGAAAGGCCGTAGGAGCAAAACAGAAGGATATTCTGGCGCAGTTCCTGATCGAGTCGGCGACCGTAACCGGAGTGGGCGGTCTTATCGGAATCGGGCTGGGAGCGGGCGTAGCCTATGCGGCAGGAGAGATCAGCAAGCGGTTCCTGAAATCCGGGCCGGGCGGCGATCCTGGGATTCCCATTCACCTGCCGCTCTGGTCTATTCTGGGCGCATTCCTCTTCTCCGCGTTCGTGGGCGTGTTCTTCGGCATCTATCCCGCGGTTCGCGCCGCCCGGCTCGACCCGATCCAGGCGCTCCGGCATGAATAGGAGACCATCATCGGATTCGCGCCCGCTACTTCCACCTCTCTGGCCGGACGAGCTCGAATCCGTCCGGCTTGCGAATCCGCTCCGGAAGCTGACTGTCGCGGAAGCGAGTTCGGGGAATAGTGAAATAACTGGACGCGGCTTGGATCAACTCAGCGGAATTGCGCTTTGGCGGAAGGGCAACGACGACATCCTTGTTCGGGAACAATCGACTGATGGCATTTACGGGCGGAGTAAGGTCGCTATCACCAGATACGAGGAGTGCAACGTCGACTCGATCCTGGTATGCGTCAGCCATCAGTTCGACGGCAATGCTGACATCAGTCATCTTCTCATTGTAAACCCGCTCTTCGTGAAAGCAGTTCGCACAGAACCGCGTCGCCAACTGGTACTTACCGAAGAAAACCTCGCTCCTCGTGGCAGTTTGAAGAGCTTCAATATAGGTGGCCTGTCGCCTACGTATGGTGGCCCCAAGAGTCAAGACATTTTTCGAGGTGATCTTAAGTTAGGATCTGCTCCTTTCTAAGCAGAGAATCCGGCTTGTCTTTTTGTTTGCCTGTGGCTTGGTCGTTCGACTGGATTCCAGAAGGGTCTGGGTTA
>JBBROJ010000035.1:0-38499 GCA_038229495.1 Chthonomonadales bacterium | reverse complement strand
TGCGCATTTCTATGGATGGGCCGGCTTTACCTGCATGGGGCGGAGGCGGGTGTTCAAGTGTTCTGGTATTGCTCGGTGGTCAGATTTCATATGGCGTATTGTCGGCATCGGGGATTCCCAGGAGGCGGTAGTAAACGGCGGCCCGAATATCGCCCTCGCACCCGCTCGAATAGGGCAGTGCTCCGTAGTAGCGATGCGCTTCAGAGACTTCGTAGCCGCCATATGGATAGTCGGCGGCTGCCGGGACGTAGTCGTGCATGCCGTTCGTGCAGCCGAGGCTTATCACGGGACCCGCCGCCTGACGGTCGAAATCCAGCCCGTATTGAACGAACATCTCGCCAGGCATGCCGAGAATTTGGACAGAGCCGAGCGTGATCTTCTAAATCACGAAGGCGCTCTGGAAATACCCCTCATCGCCCAGTGCCGCCGCTTCACACTCGAACAGGGCGTAGTCGCGCAGCCCCTCCGCATGCATTCGGCGGCCCACGTCACCCTTGGATCTTGCATCTTCGGCTTCCCGATCACAATCAATGGCGCTGCGCTCGAATTCTTCAAGCGGAGGCGGCGGCTCCAACTCCAGGTCCACGGTCGTCTTCGCGAAGTCGATCTGCTCGCTGTTCAGTGGCAATGCGTGCTTGATTGCATCGAGCGCGGCTTCGCCGAGAGCGCGTCCGTGCGCTTTCGCCCAGCCGAAATCACCGCGCGGATGCGGGTTGATGTTGCCCGAGCAGCCCTGAAGAAAGAGGGGGAACACCGTGCCGCCGGTCTTCTTCTTAATGAAATCGCTGGGGTATCCGCAGTAGTCCGCCGTAATCTCCAGGTTTTCGCCGCCCAACGTTGTCGGATGGCAGGCGTGGGAGAACAGGACCGCAGAGGGATGATTTCCCCCTTCTCGAATCACCAACGCGTCTACCCACGGCATAACCGGCCCGTCGGGGTTGACGCCTATTTTGACAGGCTTCCCGTTCTTGCCATATTGCCGCCGATTCACTCCGACTTGAACCGGGGCGCGTCCGTAGGCGAGCGATTGATAGGTTGGCTGCTCCGCCGCTCGTTTTACAACCTCGATGAGCCTATCCATGAGCCATCTTATATAGGCGGGGTCGCGACTGCCCATGCAGAGGAACGACTTGGTGAGCGGCCCGCCGTGCGTATGCGAGGCGTTCAGCATGAGCGCATGGGGCGAGATTCCTGTCTCCTTTTGCACTTCAATACGCACCGCCACCACGATATCCATGTCGAGTCCGATCAGGACCATCGAGACGATGGCAACCGCCTTGCCCGCGCTCTCGAATACGGCGGCGCGCGCGTAAAGAGGATCGTGCACGCCGGTGCAGCCCGACGGGCGAAGCGCATAGCCGCCCATCCAGACGCCTATGGGAGGCGTAATGTCGATTTCCGCGAATCCAGCCACGAGAGGCATTATCGTCTACCTATTTAAGTTCGGCGCCCAATTCGCCGGCCAGCGAGCGGTAGATCTTTAGCCAGCTTGCCAGACCGGCGAAGGCCATAGCGGTGAATACGAAGTAGAGCGCCGCCGTCAGCGGCAGGCTCTTGGTGACATACAGATAGATATAGATGGTGTCCGCGACGATCCAGAAGTACCAATTTTCGATGAGCTTCCGATTCGAAAGGTACTGGCCCGCAAGGCTGAGAATGGTCGTGAAAGAATCCAGGAGCGGCGCGGATCCCTTGACATGCCGCAGCACCATCATGAGCAGATACGTGAGAGGCGGCACCAGGGCGGTCACCAGAGCTACCGTGCGAATGTCAGCCTTGCCGATTCGAAGGGCAGTTCTCTTCTCGCCGCCGTAGAGCCATGTGTACCACCCGTGCACGCCCAGTACGAGGAAAAACACCTGAAGGCCGGCGTCGCCAAAGAGACGGCTGTCGATGAAGAGCTTCAGAAAAGCGACGCTGCTGATGAGGCTGAGCGGGAAGTTCCAGAGGTGCTCCTTTACGACGAGCCAGACACATGCCGCCCCTGTGACAACCGCAAACGTTTCGAGGAGTTCGAACGGCAGCCAATGTTTCCATGAGGCCATCAGCATTGCGGCGCTGAGAATCGAGAGGATCGCGGTTTCCAGACGAGTCATGGCTGAGTATATTTCCGATCATGTTCAAGTCGCCGCTTTGCGACTCCCATTCTAATTCTGTTCTTGCAACCGTTGAGTTGATCCTCCTATTGGCGAGGCGATCGCTTGGATATACTTCAGCCGATGCTCGGATATACTTCAGTTGATGTCGGAAATGCCCGGAAATGCCCGGAAATGCCCGGAAATGGACGATTCCACGACGCCCTGTGTGCCAAGATAGAGTGATACAGTTGGGGACCAGTGATTAGCGATCGGTAAGAAACGAAGAGATTATGGCAACAGAGAAACGAGAGAAGCGAGAAAAGAGAGAGAAGCAGAAGAAGCCTGCGGCGCCGAACCCGCCGGTAGAATCTCAACCGGACTCCTCTACCGCACCCGCCACGCTAACGTTCGATGAGCTTGGGTTGTCTGAGTCCGTGATGCATGCGGTACGGGATGCCGGATATGAGACGCCAACGGCGATTCAGGCCCGTACGATTCCGCATCTTCTCGCGGGGCGGGACCTTGTTGGCCAGGCACAGACCGGAACGGGCAAGACAGCCGCATTCGGCCTGCCGGCCATCGATCTCATCGATGCTAAAGTGCATTCGCCCCAGGCGCTCATCCTCGCTCCCACGCGCGAGCTCGCGGTACAGGTGGCGGGGGAGATGCACAACTTTGCTAAACACGCCGGTTTGCGCGTGGTGCCTGTCTATGGCGGCCAGCCCATCGACCGACAGTTTCGCGCCCTGCGCGCCGGAGCGCACATTGTGGTGGGAACGCCGGGCCGCATTCTGGATCACCTGCGGCGCGCCTCGCTTAACCTCGCAAGCGTCCGCCTCTGCATACTGGATGAAGCCGACGAGATGCTGGCGCTCGGATTCATCGACGACATTGAAGCCATTTTCGCCGAGCTGCCCGACCAGAGGCAGATGGCCCTCTTCTCCGCCACGATGCCGCCGCGCATCGCCGCGCTCACAAAAAAATATCTTCGCAACCCGGAACGCGTCTCCATCGAGTCGCGCAAGCGAACCGTCGAGACCACGAATCAGACGTATTACGAAGTCCCCGCCGGACGCAAGCTGGACGCGCTGGCTCGCGTATTGGACATGGAGACGCCCGGTTCCACCATCGTATTCTGCCGGACCCGCAGGGAGACGGAAGAGGTTGCCGACGCGCTGCGCGTGCGCGGATATGCCGCCGAGGCGCTCCACGGCGAAATGGTCCAGGCCGAGCGCGACCGCACAATGCGCCGTTTTCGCGAAGGTCAGTCCGACCTGCTGGTGGCCACCGATGTCGCGGCACGCGGGCTGGATATCGACATCGTAACGCACGTAGTGAATTACGATATTCCCTGGGACGTCGAGCAGTATATTCACCGCATTGGGAGAACGGGCCGGGCAGGTCGGACCGGCGACGCAATTACGCTCGTGGAGCCGCGCGAGCGGCGGCAGCTGCGCCAGATCGAATTCATGATCGGCTCGAAGATCAAGCCCGCGCGAATCCCAACCGCTGCAGACATCGCCGCGCGCCGCCGCGAGGTCTTCAAGGACACGCTTCGGGAGGCGTTGGAAGCGGGAGAGTTCGACGGCCAGCTTGCGGTCGTCGAGGAGCTGGCCAGCGAATACGATCCCGCCGAGGTCGCCGCTGCAGCGCTGCATATTTTGTGGGCCACCTGGGTTGGCACGCCTCAAGAGACAAGCGAAGAGGTAACCGCAGATGGAGAGCAACCCGAGGCAGGCATGGCGCGGCTCTTTGTCGGAATGGGGCGTCACGACGGGCTGCGTCCCGGCGACCTGGTGGGAGCGATCACCAACGAGGTCGGGCTGCCGGGCAAGGCGGTGGGCGCTATCGACATTCTGGACCGAACCGCGTTCGTGGAGGTGCCGAGCGAGCACGCCAACGCAGTTGTCGATGCGTTGAGCCGGACCAAGCTGCGTGGAAAGCGCGTGCGGGTCCAGATCGCGCGCCCAGGGGACGGGCAGAAGCGGTAGAGCGGGACAGTGGGTCGTTGGGTCGTTAGGTCGGTGGGTCGGTGGGTCGGCGGGAACGGCGGCCACCGCCGGCCCGTAGGCGGTAGGGGCGTTTAATGCGCTAACGAAGTTTTGTCCTTCGCACATATCGTCGGTCGCGCATTATACGCCCCTACCCAACGACCCAACGACCTCTCCTCTTACTCCGTGCAGCATTTTAGCGGCAAGGCGGGCCCCATCTTCTGGCCGGGCGGCGGCGCGACATCAAGGTGCAGGTGGTCCAGGGCGTCCGGAAAAAGCGTATGGATGTCCGTTCCGCGAAGCTTCGCCAACCTTATGGCTGCACGAATCTCGGGACTTCCAACTTCCGTGAGCGGCGCAGCGCGTTCGTTTGCCCAACGCTTCACCCACGGCCTTATTCCTACGCGCGAGCTCAGGGTGAAACCGCGTGAGTCCGGCACGGGAAGCACGACAGCGATAGAGGGCAGGCCCGCGGTCCAGACCGGCAGGGCCACCGGCAGCGGAGCGGGAAAAAAAGGCCACGCCTGGGGTCGAATTGGCGCAGGAGCGAGTGCGACAGGATCGGTTGCTGGAGGTTTTGGGAAGCCGAATCGGTATTTGCCGGGCCCGAGGGCGCTAATAATCGCCAACACTCCGGCCACGGCTTCTCTGGGGGTCCCGCTATAGATTCGGTGCCCTCCGTAGGCGGCAATATCGACCGCCAAGCCGTCTCCGTGCGGCTCGCGGGATCGGCTGTCATGCTTTGCGCGGTACAGACTGAGAACGGACAGAGGTTGTTGTTTGGTTGCGCGCGCGCTCAACCGGTCCAACGTTCGAATCAGGTCCATTGAGATTGCAATCGATTTGCCGCCCTCATCGCACAAACAGCCCGCCCCCGCCATCGC
The DNA here is from genome assembly GCA_038229495.1 of Chthonomonadales bacterium. Lineage (GTDB taxonomy): Bacteria > Armatimonadota > Chthonomonadetes > Chthonomonadales > CAJBBX01 > JBBROJ01. The sequence goes on along the minus strand of JBBROJ010000035.1, from coordinate 33,546 downwards.
CTTGAACTGCATAAGATCCCGGTCGTGATTCACCAGAGTGATTACGCCCATTTGGAGTCTGGTTAGCAGACGCGTACCGATTGTTCGGGCTTGTAGCTGGACAAGACTGCCGGGCGAGGGCAAAGCCCCCGACGGCCTGGGGGGGGATGCTTGCGGCGGGGAAATCCACGACGCATACGCCGACAGCAGAATCGCCGCACAGGACGGCGTCCTCCATCCGCGCATGTCAACGCCCGCCCGTAGAGGCTCGTGTTGTAGGGGCGGGTACTCCTCTGCCAGGTTTGTAGGCGCTCGTTATTTGCAGAGTCTTCCCTTTTTTGTAGGCGGCGCTGCCCCCCATCGCCTGGAGGAGGGGACCGAGAGGGGCCATGGCAGCGCCCTGTATGACGGTGGGCGCAGCCACCAGTTTAATCGATCTTCCGTCCAGATCGGCTTCGCGCTGCCCCGGTCTCAGAGACAGCTTTCGTTTACCGCCTGTAACCAGAATTCGCTCGCCCGGGCCTCCCGATACCTGCCCGCCCAGCGCCGAAACTACTTCGCGAATCGGCACGATCCATTGACCGTCTACCTTCGTTGGAAGCACTGCTCCTTTAACCGGAATTCCATTAACTTTTACCACCTCATCGACGCCGACAATTCGATGCGGGAATCCATCGGCTCTTGCAACGATCTGCTTGAGCGTGTTCGGGTCGATAACGTCCAGCAATCCCGCCGCCGCTAGCATCTTCCGAATGTGCGCAAGAGTAGTCATTCCCGTATGGTAGATATCGGGGAAGACGCTCAAATAGAACTTGCTGTGCGCCTTGCCCATGACAACAGGCTCATACACCGAGTGAATCGGCATGCCGACGCTAATCTGGTCAAACAGCTTATGCGCCGCCTCCGGGTAGAGCCTCACGCAACCGTGAGAGGCGGCGCCGCCGATGCTTTGTGGCGCGAGCGTACTGTGGAATCCGAATCCTGGCACGCTCCAACCCATCCAGCGGTCGCCGAGCGGGTTCTTCGGTCCCGGGGGCACGATCTCCTCGCTGATCTCCTCGCGCTCTACCATCTCTTTGGAAGGCTGCCAGGGAGGGTTCTTCAGCTTCTTGCGAATCTTGAACTCTCCTAGCGCGGTCTGCCATGTGTTCCGCCCGATTGCCACCGGATAACGCGCCTCGAGCTTGCCGCCTTTGAAGATATAGAGCGCGCGTTCCGGTACGTTCAACAGGATGCCGTCACCCGGATTCCGAGGAATGACGTGAAGGGTCGGCAACAGTATTCTCTTGCCGGTTTTCACCCGCGAGGATTTCAGCCCGTTTAGGCGCTGTATCGCCGTGACCGAAATATTGCGGGAACGGGCAATCTTGAGCAGGTTTTCTCCTTTCAGGACAGTATGTGATTCATACTTCCCGATTAAGGGCCGAATCGGTGGCGTAGGCAGCTTCTGGGCGAGCTTTGCAAGCAGCACGGCATTCTTCGCGGACGTGCGCTGGGATTGCTGCTTTGATTGTGCCCAAGAGGAGACGGAAGCAGAAGCAAATAACAACAGACTCAGGGACGCCGCAACATAGACCTGCATCTTTCCAGGTTTTCGCATTCAGGTCGCTTTCCAGTACCAGGATTTCCAGCCGGCAGATTGGCAGGCGCTTGGATTCATAACATGAGGACGCCAACAGGCGTCTTCTTGTTCTCCCGGGGACGTGAATGTGTCATGGTCTCTTTCAGCTAACCCCGCCCGAGCGGCGCAATACGCACAACGGTAATCTTGTCCTGCACCTTTATGGGCAGTGTGTTATTCTCGAAAGTCACGACCGTTGGCGCGAGATTCCAGTTTGCGTCATAGGTGTAGACCTGGGCGCGCCGGACAGGAATTTTGAACGTAATGGTCGCGGGCATGTCGGGAGGGGCTATCTGGCGGTGTGGAGACTTCGATATGTCTTCATTCGCGATCTCGTGCCAGATGAGCAGATAGAACTCGCCGTCGCTCTTCTGAAGCAGCAGATGGTGGACAAACTGGGTTCTTCGGTATTCCTCGAACGGGCGTGCTTCTATGGCGAGTTCGAGATTAGCGGGCCTGAATCCAGGCTTGCTGTCAGAATCATCGAGCAGGCGCATTATGCCGCGCAACGCGTTATAGGCGGGCTTCGGGCTGAGATCGTTCCTGAGAAGCCCGAAGTTCGCATCGCGATTGCCTCTGTTCGTATCCATGAATTGATCTACCAGTTCGTTGAGATAGGTTCGGGCGATCCCTTTTCGGAAATACTCGCAGAAGAGGCGCGGCGTATATTTAGCCTGCGCCGTTTCGGAAGCGCCGTCCTTAAACGTCGAATACCCGGTCTCCGTCGCGACCATCAGTCTCTGGCCGAACGGCGGCTGATACGTGGTGAAGGCGTGCGGAAATTCGTCGATGTTTACCGACGGCATGTTTCCCTGGTGATAGTATTTCTCGATCGAATCGTAGGCGTACGCCGTGGCGTAGGGATTGCCGTTTGGATAGGGATGGAAGTTTCCCCAATCCACGAAATCCATCAGGCTGTCATTGTCGAATGGGTTTTTGGATGACACTGTATCATATGTTCTGCCCAGCGCGGGGCCGATGACCTTTAGCCCGGCCGTCGCGGGTTCGCCCTTGATGGCCGTGTAGAGGTCCTTTTGAAACGAGGTCACCCCCGCGACCAGCTCCTCGGGGCCTTTGGTTGCGCTCTTCCCGTTGTAGCTTTTTGCGCGATTGATCCACTGGATGTCCGGCTCGCTCGGTCCTTCTACCGCGTCGATAGCTGGAATCTGAGCATTGATCGCCTTAATACGGTCGCGAATCTGCTCGACCGTCCCCATCTCAGGCTCCGCGACCACGCACGTCTTGATTCCCAGCCGGCCCAGGTCGAGAATATGGTTTGTAAATCCATCGCGCACGTGGCGGATGCGAAGCTCAATCAGGCGGCGCTTAACCCCTTCGAAGTCCGTGCTGTACGGCGTGCCCTGCACGCCCCATCGCGTACACAGGCCAATGCTGTCCATGAAGGAATCGGCGCTCTTTGCCTGCTCGGCCCTGGCCGTACCGCACGCGAGCAAGGTGTATGCCCCGAATAGGGCGATGCGGGACGCAATTCGGCGGTTCGATATGGTGCTCGTGTCCATTACATTCTCCAAACGACAGAATCTTGCAGGATGGACGAAATAGCGAAATAGGACTTGTGCTGCTACGAATCAAGGGTGCGGCAATTGCCGCACCCTTGATTTCCGAATCGCGGCGGGAAGTTATGGAACGCGCTTTGCCGTCGCGAGCTCGCCGCGCAGAATCTCCAACGCCTTTTGAAGCTGGGTATCGTTTTTCTTATCGTCGAAGTCCTGCTCCACCCAGTCTTTCGACTGTTCGACGACCACGTCGGGCTTAATGCCTACCGTGCCGAAGATAGGCCGGTGAAGCTCGTCATACCGGTTGCTGATGTCGTTGCCCTTCGCGGTAAAGTATTTGGCGGTTGTCAGGCGGAGGGCAGAGCCGTCGGAGAGCGGGAAAAGAGTCTGAACCAACCCCTTGCCGAAGGTGTGCTCTCCAACAATCCTCGCCGCGCCGTAGTCTTTAATAGCCCCGGCAACTATCTCTGAAGCGCTGGCGCTGTTCTCATTGACCAGCACAACAGTCGGTATGTTCACCTTGGCCTGCGACGACCGCGATGTCAGATCGGATCGCTGCCCGTTCTTCTCTTGTAGAATCACCACAGGCCCGTCCTTGACGAACCGGCTGCCAACGTCCACCGCTACCGTCAAAAGTCCGCCGGGGTTGTAGCGGAGGTCGAATACGAGCGCCTTCATACCCTGGGATTTCAGCGCCGCGAACGCCCGATCCAACTGTTCATCGCTCTTCTCATTAAACTCGTTCAGGACGATATGACCGATGGCGTTCTTCTCGTCCTCCATCCAGTATTGGACGATGGGCGGCTCGATATGCTCGCGGCGAATCTTGAACATCAGCTCTTTGGGAGAACCCTTGCGGGCAATGCGGATCGATACCCACGTACCTTTGGGTCCCTTAATCATCCGCACGACATCGTTTATGCCCTTGCCAGTCGCCGGCATCTCGCGCACCAGTGATTTGCCCCGGAATTCACCTACAGCTACGATACGGTCGCGGGCCTTGATGCCGGCATAGAATGCGGGGGTCTGCGGGATGGGCCGCTTCACGATTACTGCGCCGCCAATCTCCTCGAGCTCCGCGCCGACGCCGTCGAAATCTCCTCGCGTGGTCTGCTGCATCGAGTTCCACTCGTCAGAATCCAGGAAACTGGTGAACGGATCGTTCAACGTGAACAGCATGCCGCGGATTGCAGCATAGGTGAGGTCGCGGGATTTGGCAGGGGAGATGGGTTCCGGATAATATTCGTCCTTGAGGACTTTAAGCGCCTGCTGGTAGGTGGAGTATGCGCCGTCTTCATCGGAGGCGGCGGCGGGAGCAAGCGCGGCAAGGCGGGACGCGGAACGCTCGACACGGTCCCAGCGGCCGGCAAGCGCGTCCGTGCCGGCGAATCCAAAGAGCATGGGCAGCCCGGCCAGGAGCAGCATAGCCGGAAAGACATAGAGTTTCGACTTCATCTGTCCCATTTCTCCTTGCGTATGACCTAGCCTGCGACCTAGCCAGCAGCGGACGAGATCGCCCGCTGAACCGCCGCGTCGTCCGCGCGCGGCCCGCCGGTCGGAATGGCGATATCCGGCTGCACGCCTCTGCCCGTAAAGTCAAAGCCGCGCGCCGTGAGCATCTTCCCCGTGGTCACCGTCATGCCCGCGCCGTCACGAAGCTCTATCATCTTCTGGTACACCGAGTCGCCGAAGGTCCGCGATCCGATTACGGTCGCGCCCGCGCGCTCTTTCAATGCCGCCGCCGCAAGCTCTGCGAGGTTGGCCGTGCCGCCGTTTATCAGCACGAACAGCTTGAACCTGCTCTGAGCAGGGACAGTCGTCGAGAGCGTTTCCATCTTGCCGCCCCGGCGCATGATCGTGCCCACCTGCCCAACGCCGGAAAGCTTTCCGATGAGCGCGAGCGTTGAGCCCAATGCTCCGTTCAGCCTGCCCGTGACGGGACCGCCAACATTTCCGCGCAGATCGACAATGAGAGTCGGTGTTTTCACCCGAGTCAAATCTGACAATGCGGAGGTAAAGAGCTCGGTTGAGCGGTCGTTGAATTGCGTGACGCGGAGGTAGCTCGTGCGGCTGTCCAGCGTTTTAAGCTCTACCGGCTGAACCGTGGCCGGGGAGGTTGCCACCGATAATTTGAACGGCTGGGCCGTGCCGGGGCGTTCAATCGTGAGCGACAAGGTTTTTCCGGTATTATCGCTCAGAAGCTCCAGAGCCTTCGGAAGCGCCGTCCCTTTGGTCAGCCTGTCCGCCGCGTCCCTGGCCGCTTTCTTTATGTCCTTATTGTCCTCCGGGGCCTCGCCGATGAGCTGATCGATCTCCAGGCGTGGGTCGTAAGCGATCACCCACTTGCCGTCGATCTCAGTAATCATGTCGCCCGGTTGAAGGCCGGCCTTGTCCGCAGGGCCGCCGAGCGCGGGCGCGACTATGGCGAGGCGGCGCAGGTCGATTGCCGTTTTGGCGTCGCCCTTCTTTTGCTTCACAACCGTGACCGTCGCGCCGATTCCCGTAAACTGTCCGTTAATCTGGTCAATGAGCTGCTTGCGCTGAGCGGGGTCCAGGAAGCGAGTTTTGGGATCGTCCAGGGTTGCCAGCATCGACTTTACCGCGCCGAATCCCAGCTTCTTCTCGTCGTCCACTTTGTCGACGTAGTCGCCCTTTATGTAGCGCAGCACCTCCTTGAAGGTCTCCTCCGGCGCGATGTCATCCGGCTGGGCAGCGTTGTCGCCATTGTCCGCGTTATCGGTGGAAGTGCCCCCGATTCCCGCCTCCGGCAGCGAGCTGACCCGGTTATCGAGATTCGAGAGTGCGCGAGGGGGAGTCACCGACTTCCGCAGGCCCTGCCCGCAGACGAAGGAGGCGCCGGCAATCAGCGTCAATGGGATGAGCAAGAAGAGCGAGCGCAAAGGACGAACCACCGGCGGCCTCCGTCTAGGATGAACAATAGTCTGGCAATCTGGTACGCGGAGCGATCAATGGGTAATTATATCACTGGCCCTATCCTGTGTCAACGAAATCCGTTGAAGCCCCCTGGCTCCGAATCCTGGGGGAGAATGGCCGGCTTTGACTTGCACCCCCAGGATTGTAGGCCGGAGGGCCGCGTATCGCGCGTGTATACGTTATAACGACGTATCGCGCAATCGCTTTCCGCGAATCTACTTTGAGGCGCGGTTCGTTGACCTGCCAGACAAAAACAGGTAGCCGTACAGGGCGATTCCGGAGGCGATTCCAAACGTGATCTTGAGAGGCTTGGGCAGAAGCGAGTGAGAGATGAATCCCTCCACCAGCCCGGCGAAGATTAGGAGGAAACAGCCGCCGATGATGAGCTTGACCGAGTCCCGCGCGGCGATTACGAGCGCGTCGCGGCGGCGATACCGGCCAGGAGCGAGCAGCGCCCAGCCCAGCGACAGCCCGGCCGCTCCCGCGATGACCGTTTCGCTCAGCTCCACCACGCCGTGCGGAAGGATTCCCGGCCAGAAGTTGTGATGCTGGTGGACGTGCGTCATGAGCGCGGCCATGCCGCCCACGACCGCTCCGTTGTAAAAGAGCACTAAGCCCGTTAACGCGCCGCCCGCAATTCCCAGCGCGAAAGCAACGAAGCTGACGCGTATGTTGTTGACCATCAGACTGCTGGCGTACTGCGCGGCCTCGCCATCGTCCACCTTGTGCGTGACCTTGCCAGATTCCCAATACTTGACCGAATCATGCAACTGGCTGCCGCCCGGAAGGATAATATTGATGTTATCCTTCGATTGAGCCACGATGATATACGCTATGACCGCGCCCGCGACCAGGAAACCGAGAGACGCAAGGAAAAATCCGATCCGGCGGCGAAACGTGTCCGGGAAATCGTGGGCAAAGAAGCGCAGCAGACCGCCCCATTCCCGGCGGTCGGTCTGGTAGAAGAGAGAGTACGCGCGGCCCACCAGGCCGTTCAGGTGGCTCACGAGCGAATCGCTGATTGAGTGCGCGCGAGCGTAGGCCAGATCGGATGCGGCGCGACGATACAGGGGACCGAGGTCGCGCAGCTCATCGCGATTCAACGCGCGCAACCCCTGCGCTCCGCCGGTCTTTTGAAGTATTCCGTTCAGGCGCTGCCACTGGGACTGCCGCTTTTCGATGAAATCTCTCTCGTCCATAGATGTTTCCGATGCAAATCGCCTGGCGCGGCACACAGCCCGTCCTGCGAGACCCGATTAACACATGAAAAGACGCGTACAGTTCGTCACGCCGGAGAATATCGAGGTCTCGTACGAGCTGGCTGGAATCGGCTCCCGCTTCCTTGCGGCGCTCATCGACCACCTGCTCCAGCTTGTCATCCTGCTCGCGGTCTGGCTCGTCTCCGGATTGGTAAGCCAGGCGTTATCTATCACCCGCGTGTTCGGGGGGAGCGCGCCGCTCTGGGTGCAGGCGGTTCTCGCGCTGATGACGTTCGCCATCCTATTCGGCTATTTCACCACCTTCGAAATCATGTGGGCGGGGCGGACGCCGGGCAAGCGGGCCGCGGGCCTCCGCGTGGTGCGCGACAACGGCTACCCCATCGATCCCTTTTCATCCATCGTGCGCAATCTTGTGCGCCTCGTTGACTTTTTTCCGCCGCCCTATGCGGCCGGGCTTATCTCCATCTTCGTGAGCCAGGAGTACAAGCGGCTGGGCGATTTTGCCGCGGGAACCATCGTCATTAAGGAGTGCCCGTACACTCCTCTCGCATCGACCGAAGCGCCGCCCCTGAGTCCGCTGGCGAACTACTTTCGCACAATCATTCAGAACGTCGATGCCCTGACCCCTAATGAATATCTTCTGATTCACCGGTTCGTCGAGCGCAGAAGAGAGATGGAGCCGGCCGCGCAGGGGCATCTCGCCATGCGTCTGGCGCAGCCGCTCCTGCCCCGCCTCGGAATCAACATGGCCATTCCCGTTCAGGCGCACTACACCGACCTGCTCGAAGCCATAGACCGTCGTTACGTCGAGGAACGCGGCATTTTGTAGGAACGGTCAATTGGTAAATGGGGTCAACGAGTAAATTAGTCAATGGGTCAAAGGGAAGGCCGTTCATGTACTCATTTACAAATTGACCCGTTGATTATCGTGGCCGCTTCAGCAACTCCTCGATAAGCCGGTAGCCGTCGTCTACGCGAGGAACGGATTCGTGGAGGGCGCGCTCATCGTATGGGACGCTGTTGCTCCTCTTCGCTCCTTTGGAATCGAAGAGTAGATACGGAACCGGCATCGATTCGTGACCGCGCGTGGAGACCGGCGTCGCATGGTCCGGCACGATGAGCATGCGGAAGTCGTCCAGCTTCTTCAGGCCGTCCAGCATCGTGCCGACCACCAGCTTATCGATCTGCTCGATGGCCTTTATCTTCTCGTCGATGGACCCTGCATGGCCCGCTTCATCCGGCGATTCTACGTGCACCCATACGAAATCGTGCCGGTTCAGCGCGTCAATGGCATAGCGGCCCTTGGCGTAGTAGTCGGTGTCGAAATAGCCGGTCGCGCCCGGAACGTCTACGATCTCCAGGCCCGTCAGCCGCCCAAGCCCGCGAATCACGTCCACCGCCGCTACCACCGCCCCGCTCATTTCACGCCGCTTGAAGAAGGAGGGCAACTGGGGAGCGCGTCCCTGTCCCCAGGGCCAGAGCGTGTTCGCGGGCGGCTTCCCCTCGTTCCTCCGCTTGCGGTTGAAAGGCAGGTCGTCCAGCATCTCCAGTGAATCCCAAATGAACTGCCTGAGCCGCGATTCGCCGTCACCCTGGGGAAGAATCTCCGCCAGCTTTCGATTCATGTTTTCGTGGGGCGCGTTCGTCTGCACGTCTGTCGGGCCATCGTTCCATAGCAGAATATGCCGGTACGAAATTCCGGGGAACAGCCTCTGATTCCGCGAGCAGAGCTTCTGCGCCGCTTCGATCAGGGGTCGCGCCTCTTCGGTCGTAACGTGGCCGGAGCTGTAGTCGAGAAGTGTTTCTCCATCAGTGGAAATGAGCGAAGCGCGAAACGCAACGTCCTTCGTATCCATCGGAATCTGCATGGCGGCGGCTTCGACCGGCCCGCGGCCCGTGTAGTATTCCAGCGGGTCGTAGCCCAGGAGCGCCATGTTCGCCGCATCGCTGCCGGGATACATGCCGGGCGGCGTAACATTGACAATACCCACGATACCCAGCTTGGCGAGGTCGTCCATATAGGGCGTGCGGGCAACCTCCATCGGCGTCTTGCCGCCCATATCGTCGTTCGGGAGGTCGGCCATTCCGTCGGGTACGATGAGTATGTATTTCATGGGTTGCAGGTTGTCCTTGAAAGCTCGCCGGGTCAATGGGTCAATGGGTCAATGGGTCAATGGGTGGCCGTTCATTTACTCATTGACAGATTTACTCATTTACTGATTTGTCCATCGTGATGATAGCATTTGCCTTGGGGCGAGTCAAGAAATTGCCGTATTGCGCGGCCGGCACGGCGGCGCGTGGGGAAGCATGAAGATAGACCCGATTCAGGTCGAGGTGTGGCGTCATCTTTTCGAATCCATTGCGGAGGAGATGGGGGCGGCGTTGGAGCGGACCGCGTATTCGCCGAACATCAAGGAGCGGCGGGACCACTCATGCGCGCTGTTCGACGCAAAGGGCCGTCTCGTCGCGCAGGCCGCGCACATCCCCGTCCACCTCGGCGCGATGCCCCTCATGATGGAGAGGCTGCTGAACGAGGTCCGATGGTCTCCGGGCTCGATGTGGCTGTGCAACGACCCGCGCCACGGCGGAACTCACCTCCCGGACTTCACCCTCGTCGCTCCCGTCTATCTGCCGTCATTAACGGAACCCGGTAATACCTCCCGTAAATCCAAAATCCAAAACCCAAAGTTCTTCTCGGCTTCGTTGCCAACCGCGCCCACCACGCGGATATCGGCGGACTTGCCCCCGGCTCTCTGTCTCTCAGCACCGAACTGTTTCATGAGGGGCTGATTATTCCCCCCGTGCGGCTGGTATCGGGGGGCCGGATTCAGCCGGACATTCTCGCGCTCGTTTGCGCTAACTCCCGTACCGGAGATGAGCGGCGCGGCGATCTGGCGGCACAGGCGGCGGCCAACCTTGTCGGAGAGCGCCGCTTTATCGAGCTGGCGCAGCGCTATGGAATCGATGAATTTACACAAAGGCAGGCGGAGGCGCGCCAGCACGCCTCGGCCATGGTTCGCGCGGTCCTCTCCTCGGTCAGGCCGGGCGAGTATGGTTTCGAGGACTTCATGGAGAGCGACGGGGCCGGCCAGGAAGACCTTGCCATCCGTGTTACAGCCTCGATCCGCGACGGCGCCATTACGTTCGATTTCACCGGCACCGCGCCCGAGACGACGGGCCCAATCAATGCGCCGGAAGCCGTGACGCGTTCCGCCTGCTACTACGTTCTGCGGTGCCTCGTGGACGAGGAGATTCCTATGAATGCCGGCACGTTTGAAGCGGTGCGCGTCATCGCGCCGGAGGGGACGCTCGTCAACGCGCGGTTCCCGCGCGCCGTGGCGGCCGGCAACGTGGAGACCTCCCAGCGAATCGTCGACGTGCTGCTTGGGGCGCTCGCTTCCGCATTTCCCGATCGCATTCCTGCGGCTAGCCAGGGCACAATGAACAACCTCCTGATTGGCGGCTCGGACCCGATTCGCGGCGGCAGGTACGCCTACTACGAGACCATCTGCGGGGGAGCGGGCGCGTCTCCGGCGGCAGAGGGAACCACGGCCATTCATTCGCACATGACCAACACCCGCAACACCCCCATTGAAGCGCTGGAGATGCACTTTCCGCTGCGGGTTCGACAATATGCGATTCGTGCTGGCTCCGGCGGCCGAGGCGAACATGCCGGAGGCGACGGCGTCGCGCGTACCATCGAGCTTCTCGCTCCGGCGCATGTCTCGATTCTATCGGAGCGCCGTTCGCGTGGACCCTGGGGCATGGCGGGAGGAGCGGATGGCACCGGTGGCCTTAACCTGATTGACAAGCCGGGGGAACCCGCGCAGGCAGTTGCCGCCAAGTTCAGCGGCGTGCTGCCCGCCGGAACAATCGTAACGGTCGAGACGCCGGGCGGCGGGGGTTATGGCGATGAAAGAGCGGATGGCAAGGCATAATCAGGCAAAAAAAATGAGCATCGAGCCAGGGGGAGTTTGGCGCGATGCTCGCACTGACTTCAGTGCTGGAATGGATGGATGCTGTCGATCACAAGTGGAGGATATTCTTAAACGCCGGACCCGGAGGTCGGCCAACACCCCTTGCAATCGACATCCACATTATCCCAAATTGCTGCGAAATGGTCTGTGAACTGTCGAACACTCAGAATGTGAAACATGTCACAGCATGGCCGCGCCGTCCGAACGAACATATCGGCATGAGGAAGCGGTGCTACTTCTGATAGAGATTGTGTAGTGGGTCCGCACACCCGATCCATCCTCCCAAAAGGGCTAAGAGGAGTAGGTATGTTCGGCCGTAAGGAAAGTCGGTAATATCATGAACCTTGAAGGATGTGAGGCTGATCGATGGCGATTCGATTCTGGGGCCAGCGGCGCGAGGGACAGCCTCGCGGCGGGCAGGACAATCCGCGTGCAGCATGAACTGATTGTTCGGTGACATTGCGCTATCCCCTTTCACTGCGGAGTTAGTCTTACGATTGCGGCAAGTGAGAATTCAAGAGGCAAATATGGACCGAATCTCTTTGCTTCATGCAGAAAATGGAGAACATGAACGACGAGAATAATATTGCTGATCACAGGTCGGTCCGCACCTACTTTGTCGATGAGGCCGGCGATCCGAATTTGTTCGCACGGAGGGGCCGCATTATTGTAGGCACCGAGGGCTGCTCACGCCATTTCATTCTTGGAATGCTCGATATTCAGGAGCCGCACAGGCTTGCGAAAGCCTGCGAGGAGTTAAGAGAACAGCTTATGCGCGACCCATACTTCAAAGGCATCCCCTCCATGCAGGCGGACAATCGCAAGACTGCTACCGCATTCCACGCAAAAGATGATCTGCCTGAAGTGCGCCGCGAAGTGTTCGCATTGCTCCGTAGGCACGAGATGCGGTTCTATGCGGTTATTCGGGACAAGAGCGTGGCGGTGGACTACGTTCGCCAGCGGAATCAGCGCGAACCGGATTATCGATACCAGCCCAACGAACTCTATGATGAGTTGGTCAGCATGCTGTTTGCCGGACATTTGCACGAGGAGGATGCTTATCTTGTCTGCTTCGCGCAGCGCGGCAGCTCGACACGGAATGCGGCTCTGGCGGCAGCGCTAAAGTCGTCGCGGGACGAGTTCAATCGCAAGACCGGGATGGCTTATGCAGCGCGTATTGACGTTACCGTCCGTTTTCCAGGGCAACTGGCAGAATTGCAAGCGGTAGATTACTTCCTGTGGGCCTTGCAGCGACTGTACGAAAAAGGTGAGGGCCGTTATGTAGAATATCTGTGGCCGGCATTTAGATTGGTCAATGCAATAGACGAGGTGCGTGGAGAAGGGCGAGGAGTGGAGTACACGCAAAAACGACCGCTGATAGCAGCGGTATACACCGAGAAACCAGGGATATAGGAGCATTCCGCTCCGAAGATCGGAACGCTCACACGGGTGAACCCGAATTTCATCCACTGGCATGATTATTATAAGCTTTTGCTGCACAACTGTCAAGAAAAGGGGAGGTCCGGGGATGTTATCGATGGCGATTCGATTCTAAGGCCAGCGGCGCGAGGGACAGCCTCGCGGCGGGCAGGAAGAGAACGACGATAAGCGCGAGGTTGGTCGTGGCAATCGCACCCGTGGGCAGGAGAGCGTGCATCAGTGCAAACAAACCAGTGGCCGTTGCGAGCCAGATGGCAACAGCTATCGCCAAGGCGTCGGGCCGCGCTATCCGGCGCTTCCACAATTCGCGCAGCGCCCAGAGCGCAATGAGAACTTTGGCGGTGGCCGCGACGCGCATGTAGAGCAGTACCTGCCCTTCTAGATACGTGCTTAACTCCGGGCGCGCTGCCAGGGTAGCGAACAGAAAGAGGATGGTTGCCGCGCCGAACACCAGCGTCAGACGGTAGGCCTCCACCAGCCACTCCCGCCCTATAAGGTCGACAAAGAGGCTCTGCACCATGCACTTCCACGTCCAGAAGACCAGGACGGCCAGCGTGGTCAACACAACAACGACCGCTTTTGGGGTCGCCGCGCGGAGAATCAGCTCTATGAGCAGTCCGGTCTGCGCGCCATGGGTCGCGGGCGTCATCAGCCAGACCGCCGCGAAAAGCATTAGAATCGTCCATGCCACCAGCGTGCTGCAGGCGGCCATCTTCAGCTTGGAAGCGACCAGATCGGCTGTTGTCATAGGGCGAATCGCGAGAAAGGCGGGGAGGCTCAAATCATTGCGCCGATTCGCGGATATTCGAACTCCGCCGCCGACAATGGATGCGATCCAGACCGGCAGCAGAAAGCAGAACAGCGTCGCCCGGAGAGTTACGTTTGCTTCGACATCGAAACCACGGGTTAGGAACTCCAGGGGACTGTTACGTAACAGCGGGGTCGAATCGCGCACCCATATCAACGGCAGCGAAGCAAGCAGGCAGCCTCCTCCGACCATGAGGGGCAGTATGATGCCGTTGCGGGTCCACTCAAACCATAGCTGCGCCCGCGCAGGGGACCGAAACGGCCCGCGATTCCGCACCGGACGCTCCGCCATCGCGGACGATGGGTTGATCCATGATCGTTCAGGGCAATCACCCCGGCGGGCGCGGGCGACTCCCTCTAGCGCAACGGCATATGCGGCGGGAATCAGGCTGAGATAGAGGGCCGCGATTATCGACTCGGCGACGCCGGATGCCTGCAATAGAACGCTGGTAAACAGGAGACAGGGCAGCAATAGGACCGCCAGCACGAGCCGCAGGTAGGGCAGGCTGATGGGAGTCCAGAACAGCGCCTGGAGGCAGGAGAGCGTTGCGGCAAGCAGCGCGGCAGGCCACAGGACCGGCGCAGGAATTCCTCTCGCCCGAAAAACGCCTGCCGCGACGATGAACCAGGTCAGGGAGAGCGCGACCGAGCCATAGGCCATGGGCCAGAGCACGAGGTCGCGCGTCCGCACCGGCAAAATTAGAAGATGCGAAGGATAGCCGGAGCCTGTCGCGGCGATGTCGGCTTCGGGATGCGTAAAGACGGCCATCAGGTAGAGCAGGGCGAATGTCAGCGGAATCGCGGCCAGGGCGATAAGCGTCTCCTGGGTGAGAACCGCTTTGGGATTCAGCAGGGCCGCCGTCACCAGGAGTGCAAGGTAGCCGCAGATTAAGCCGAGGCCGCGAAAGTGATGCCGCCATATGTGCCAGGCAAGGCCGCGGGCATGAGAATGGCGAGACCTGCTCAGGGCGATCATGCTTTGGACGATCAAGCCTGGTCCTCCCGGACAGAGCCCGACGCCGCGCCCGCCCGCGCCAAGAATATCTCGTCCAGAGACACCGCTGCCAGCTCGACGATCTGCGCTCCCGCGAGCGCTGCCGCGGCCTCCAGCCGCGCGGGAGTTCCATTGCATACGGCGGTCCACTCGCGGCCCGCACCGTCCCAAGCCAGCGCACCGTCGAGTGGCGGCGGCGCGGCGACCGGCGACTCGAATCGGAGCGTCATTCGGATGTGCGTCGCAGCGACTTCGTCCAGCGAATCGTGGAAGAGGATGCGCCCGTCGCGAATCATTGCCACGCGGTCGGAAACGCGCTCTACCTCTCCTAGCAGGTGGGAGGAGAAGAGAACCGTCCTCCCTTCCTCCGCGATAGTTCGAATGATGGCCCCGAGAATGTCGCGGCGCACGATGGGATCGAGGCCGGACGAGGGCTCGTCTAACACCAGCAGGTCGGGACGGTAGGCCAGCGCGACCATAAGCCCCGCCCTCGCTCGCTGGCCCTTGGAGAGCGTGCGCAATTTAGCCGAGAGATTCAGGCCGAAGTCCTCGCGCAGTCGTTCCGCATATCCGCGATCCCAGGTCGGATAGAACGCCTCCGCGTACCGCATCAATTCGTGCACTCGCATCCACTCCGGCAGATCTCCCTCCTCGGAGAGATAACCGATTCGTGACAGAACTCCGACAGGATCGCGCACCGGGTCCAGCCCGAAGACGCGCACCGTTCCCTGCTCCGCTTTCAGCAGGCCGAGCACGTGCTTGATAACCGTGGTCTTACCCGCCCCGTTCTCGCCTACCAGACCTGTAACCGAGCCGACCGGAATCTCGAGGCTCACATTGTCGAGCGCCGCTTTCGGCCCGAACCGACGTGTAACGCCGTGAATTTCTACGACCGGCGCATAGGCCGCCTTCATTACCCTGTCCATTCACTTGTCCTCAGTCTGAGCTGACGTTGAGCGAGTGAATGAATTCACTCGCTGTCTCAACCACTCGGACCATTGGCGTGGTTGAGAACTCTGGGCCTGCGGCCAATCGTCCTACCGGACGAAGCGGACACTTATGCAAGAGTTCTACTGTTGCATATTACTGTGCGCAAGCCCAGTCATTGCCGGCCCGCGCGCTCTTTGGCCGCTCGCGGAAACCATATCGCCATCATGGCCGCCATGGAGGGGAGGCCCATTACATCCATTTTCGCCGAGCCATCCGCGCTCTGGTAGGTCTGGATTGCCTGATCTAGCACCTCGCCCAACTGGTCCGCGTTCATCGAAAGAAGCATCTCCATCTGCCGTTTCAGGAGGCTCGCGTACCGAGCGGACAGCGCGCCTTCCTCATCGCCGAGGCGTCTAAAGATCAGATAAATCGGGCGCGCGCCAAGCCCCGCGGAGGAGAGACTGCGCGCCGCACCCACGGAATCCCCGAAATTATTGAACTGCTCGAGAGTGCGCCCTGGCGTGTTCGCCTGTGGCATGACGGTCAAACCGGCGTCTTTCAATGCGTCAACGCGGCGCACTTCCATCGCAAGCTTGTCCGTGAATCCGCGCGTCAGAACCGTTCCGGCAGGCAGGTAGACGCGCCTCCATTCGAGGGCGTGAATCTCCGAGGTGAGTGAGTCCAGGGTCGATTGCAGGTCCGCCGGCCTTGTGTTAGCCGCAGGTGTTGCAGGTCGCGCAGGAGCCGCAAAGAGAATGAGAGACGGCTCTACAACGACCATGGCATCATACTCCACGCCGAGCTTTCTCGCGATAGCGTCCAACTGCGGCTTATAGTTTGCTGGAGCGGCAGGGTCGGGCCGCCTGCCGCCGGAAGGCTTAGGCTGTCCGCTGCCAAATCGCTGCATCACCTGCATGCTGTCGCGCATCATGCCGTCGCGCTGTTCCGCAGGCATGCGATTCCATATCTTCGTACCCGCGGCCGCCATCGGCGTGAAGACTCTTTCGAGAGTATCCTTGTCGGTCGACTGCACCGCCTGCACCCATGCCATCATCGGGTTGGGACGCTGCTCCGGCGGCAGACCGGACGACATCTCTATCAACTCCTTCTGCATGTCCGCATACCGCTCACGCTCTGTAAGGCCGTCGGCGGGCTGGGAGGCGCTGAAGAGCACGAACAGCGGTTTAGCAAGGCCGTCATCCCCTCGTGACGCCGCAGTAAGAATCGAAAGACGGCGCGAATCTCTGGACTGCACGGCAAACGGCTGAGCGGCAGCGCGAGACAGAGCGCGGAAGCGAGCGATTCGAGGGCCTCTTCCATCCGGCCCGCGCCGCTATTGAATCGCGGCGAAGGCAGCGCTGCCAGCGCGGGGTCCACGACAATCTTCTCGCCCAATCGCGCCGCAAGTAGTTCCATGGCGTCCGCGACCGTCGGCATCGATTGGACGGCCCGCGTTCCAGGAGACGTTTGTCTCTCGGAATCATTGCGTGTTTGGGCAATGGAATTGCTTGGTTGTCCTGAAAAGACAAGCCCCGTAGTCCCGCAAAGACAAGCCACGCTTAATACGACTCGCATTCGCTGTTTCATTGGTCAGTCCTTTCCCGTAGGATCATACATTAGCTCGTCCCGGCGCCTGAGGAGATCGATAACTTCATCGAACTTTACTTCCATCTGGCGGGCTTCGGCGAGCAGGGCGTCTACGCGCTCGGTAAGAATGCGAAGCCGCTCTTCGCGAGCGAGGGGCGAGCCGGCGCCGGAGACATAGGTTCCGCTCGTGCGGCGCTTCTCCACGATACCGGCTACTTCGAGCTCGCGGTAGGCGCGCGCTACGGTATTGGGGTTGACGACGAGCTGTTCCGCGAGAGCGCGGATCGCGGGAAGCTCTTTGCCGGGTTCCAGGCGGCCAGCGGCAACGAGATATTTCACCTGATTCACAATCTGCAAGTAGATAGGAATGCCGTCGCTTGTAGAGATGCGTATTTGCATTGGGCCCTGTCTATTGTACTAATGCAATAATACAATGGTGCTGCGAGAATGTCAATGGGTAAATGCCTGAAATTGTGAACTATTTTCACCGGAGGGAGGGCAGCTTATCGAAGGAGCAGGCCGGCCGCCGCTGCCGCCGCGATGATAAGCGCCACGGGAATGCGCCGGAAGGAAGCAAGCATCATGCCCGCGAAGGCGAAGAGAACGGCCCGAAAATCCACGCCGCTGCTGTGGAGCAGTTGAATCAGGACTACGACGAAGATTCCAACCACCCCCAGGCTGAGGCCATGCACAAATCCTTCGACGGCAGGCAGGCGCTGCAGCCTCCGGTAGGCGCGCTCGACGGCGAGAACGAGCAGGGGAGGCAGTATAATGGCTATGAGGGCGAGCGCCGCGCCGCGCGATCCGTTTATGAGATAACCCAGGCTCACGACCCAGAGTCCGGTTGGGCCGGGAGCGACCTGACCGACCGCCAGAGCTTCTACAAACTGGCGGTCCGCCGCCCACCCTCGCGCAAGAAGGTCGGCGTGGAGGCTCGGCACGTTGCCCATGCCGCTAAACGAAAGTAGCGACGCTTTCAGCATGTATCCGAAAAGTGCGAACGGATTCATCGGTCCGCCTCCAACTCTTCATCAATTTCATCAATTTCATCAATTTCATCAGTAGCAGCGGGAACGCCGAATAGGGTGAAGGACAGAGCTCCCGCCGCCCCTGCCAAAATCAGCACTACAATCACGGGAGCATGAATTGCGGCGATAGAGGCTCCGCTTACGGCAAGAATCAGGAGCGAGGCAGCAGCCAGTGTCGAACCGGCGCGGCGCGCGGACTTTAAGAGTGGGACGGCCATCTTGACCGCGGTCGCGAGGCCGATGCCCACCGTTGTGGGTATCACCGCGTGAAGGGCCGCCTGCACGTTGGCGCTGTCACGAATGGCAGAATAGGCGGCGGTCATCAGGATCGTAACAGCCACGCTTGGCAGCAGCAGGCCAAACAGCGCGGCGGCGCTGCCGCGAGTCCCCTCCAGCCGCCGGCCGATGAGAATCGCGAATGAGAGAAGATTAATTCCCGGAGCAACCTGGCCAATGGCCCAGAATTGCGTGAACTCCTCCTCGCTTATCCACTTTCGCTTATCCACGAATGCCCGATGGATGAGCGCGAGAGTTGCCATTCCGCCGCCAAAGGATTGGAGGCCGACGGCCAGCCATGCCCGAATCTGGAGGGTGAGGGGCGGCGAGATCGGTGTGTCGAGTCCGGCGGACATGCGTGAGCGCCTTTCGGGAGATTCTTCATCGTTCGGAGGCGTCATTCCTCTCACGCCGCTCATTATTACGGATGGTGAATACAAGTAGGCATGCAACTTGTAACGGGTCGCCGTACGAGCCGTCTAAAGAGATAGCAACACTACTTAAGTACTACAAACCGATGCACAGAGCACGGGTGGAGAAATTCATGGAGCTTAGAAGAACGACTATGGGACCGCTGGCGCTTGTTCTTGCGTTTGCGGCTGGTCTTGGGGCAATCCCATGCGATGCCGGCGCGCAGGGGCCGGGCGGCCCGGGCGGCGGCTTCGGCGGGCCAATAATGGGCGGTCCGGGTGGTCCGGGCGGTCCGGGCGGCATGGCCAACCCTCTCATAAGTAATCCGATGGCCCTGCTTCAGCGCGCCGAGGTCCAGAATGATCTCCACCTGGATCTCCGGCAGAAGAAGGCAATTGAGGAGTTACAGAGCCAGTCGCAGGCAGGCATGCGAGGTCGGATGCAGCAGGCGATGCAGGGAATCGACTTTCAGCAAATGCGCACTCTGTCTCCCGAAGCGCGCCAGGCCAAGATGGCGGAGATTCAGCCCCTTATGCAGGCGGCAATGCAATCGTGGCAGGGTGAGCTGAACGACAAAATAAAGGCCATTCTCAAGCCCGAGCAAGTGACGCGTATCTATCAACTCGATAAGCAGCGCCGCGGACCGCTGGCCCTGGCCGACCCGAAGATCGCCGATGAATTGAAGCTTACACAGGAGCATCGAGCCGAGATTCAGAAGATTCAACAGGAGTTCCAGCAGCAGCAGGGCGAGCTGATGCGTTCGGCGTTCGAATCGATGCAGGGCAGCGGCGGCTTCCAGCCGGGCCAGCCCCCGCGGTTCCCAGACTTCACGAACAAGCTGTCGCCCTGGAAGCAGAAGATGGACAAGATTCGCAAGGCGGCTGAGGAGAAGACGCTGGCTGTCCTGAACGAGCAGGAGAAGGCCGCCTGGAAGACCGCCAACGGGGAGCCTTTTACGTTCCGCGCCGACCTTCCTCCGCAGCAGAGGCAGAACCGCCGGGCCGGAGGCTTCTAATAGGGTTAGCTGGCAGAAAACAGCGCCGGGCCGCCGGTTCGTGGCGGCCCGCCGCTGTTGCGAGCAGCCTGCCCCCCGGTGTAAAACCGGTGTCCGGGGGGCGGCCAGGCCGCCAAACGCTCCCGCGGGCTGGATAACTTTAACCAAGGTCGAACCGTCCGGAGAACGTTTAGCCGAAGGCTCACTAGACGCGCGTTTCACACGCGCAAGCCCCGTTACTCCTCGCCCAGCGCCCTTCGCACGAATCCATCGGCCTTTTCCAATCGCGCTGCAGCCTCGCCCGCCGAGATTCCCAGCCTCACCGCTACAATGGCCGTCTTGGCATCCCAATTCGTTTGTATCAGGGATGCCTGCGCCTGCTCCCTCTCCGCGCCGGCGGCCTCCATGACGATGCGAATCGCGCGGTCGCGCAGCTTTTCGTTGGTAGCGCGCACGTCCACCATGAGGTTGCCGTAGGTCTTGCCGAGCCGAATCATCGCGCCCGTCGAAAGCAGATTCAGAACCATCTTCTGAGCGGTGCCCGCCTTCAGGCGCGTGGAGCCGGTGAGCGGTTCCGGCCCGGTCACCGCGGCGATGATAAGATCGGCTTCCCGCTCCATCTCCGAAGGGCTTACATTTACGACGGCGACCGTATACGCGTTCACGGCCCTGGCGGCGCGCAGGGCTCCAATCACATAGGGAGTCCGCCCACTGGCCGCGATACCCACGACAACGTCCCCTGGCTTCAGTCCCCCGGATTTCAGGTCGGCGGCTCCAGCTTCCGGGTCGTCCTCCGCCCCTTCGATGGAGGATCGCAGGGCGGTGTCGCCGCCCGCGATGATGCCTGTGAAAAGGCCGGGCTCCACGCCGAAGGTGGGTGGGCATTCGCTGGCATCCAATACGCCCAGGCGTCCGCTGGTTCCCGCGCCGATGTAGAAAACCCTGCCTCCCGCCGCAATGCGTTCCGCCGCTATTTCGATGGCCTGGCCGATCGGCGGCAGCGCCTTCTCCACCGCCTCGAAGATCAGGCCGTTCTCGCGATGGAGCACGCGCGCTAATTCATCGGGGGAGAGTCGATCCATCTCGGTTGTACGGGGGTTGCGGCCCTCGGTTTGCAGCGTTCGGAGCTGGCTCAGGGTCGTGTCATTGTCCATGGGGATATTCTACCTCCAGTCGTCTCACGCCGACTCTCGCGCTGTCTCGCGGTAATATCAGGATGCTGGGTATGGTAGGTATAATGTGCTGACATGCCTTTTGGCTTCGCGCGGCGAGAGGACGTGGCTCCTTATGGGCACCGACGAGCAGGCGACTAAGGTGGTAGAGGCGACGGAAACGACGGGATTCATCACAAGCGAGGGCAGCCGGTGATTACAAGTGTATCGGTTCGGTACTTTAAGAGCTTTTATGCTCAGGAGTTCGAACTATCCGACCACGTCGTGCTGGCCGGACACAACAATGCTGGAAAGACAACACTGCTCCAGGCTATCGCCGTTTGGAATATGGCGCTCCAGAAGTGGAATGCGGAAAGGGGCCCGGAGACGAAATCGCAGGCGAAACGGCGCACGGGCGTGCCGATAACACGCAGCGAGTTTAGCGCCATTCCCTTGCGCGAAATGAAGCTGCTGTGGACCAATACGATTACCGGTCTCACACAAGACGAGTTGCTGGAAGGGCAGAAGCTCGGCTATCCCCGACCCTTGACGATTGGCCTAGAAGGCCGGTCGGCCGGTTCGGCTTGGAAACTGGCATTCGAGATTCGCTATCAAAACAGCGAACTCGTGTACGTAAAACCTGCGGCGGAAGATACCGACTACATCCCAAATGCGTCCGAGGATGTCCAAGTAGTACATGTCCCCCCATTTTCAGGAATCGGTCCGCAAGAGACGAGACATGATCGCCCATACCAGGACATGTTAATCGGTCAAGGTAAACCCGGCGACATCCTACGTAACCTGCTGTTAGAACTCTATCAAAAGAGTGATCGGGAAGAGTGGGAGGCGCTAAAAAGAGAGGTAAGAGACATCTTTGGATTTACGCTTCTGCCGCCGGTCTACGAAGGAAGGCCGTACATACTTTCTGAATATCAACCCGGGGTGCCTATGTCAGGGCGGCACAACCTTCCCAAACTTGACATTTCCAACGGCGGCAGCGGCTTTCACCAAGTTCTTGTCCTGCTCGGTTTCTTGTATGCGCGGCCGGCAACCGTTCTACTGCTCGATGAACCAGATGCTCACCAGCACGTCATCCTTCAGAAGCAGATATACGACCGTTTGCGCAGCATTGCTGAACAGCGAAATTGCCAGTTAATCATTGCCACGCATTCAGAGGTAATCGTCGACAGCACCAGCCCGAGTCAAATACTGTCATTTTACGATAAGCCTCACCGACTGGTAACCGATTCACAGCGGGACCAGGTGCGCGAAGCGCTAAAACGAATAACTGCGATGGACATCCTTTTGGCGGAGCCATCACCGGGCGTACTCTACATAGAGGGCGAGACAGATTTCAACCTACTCAAAGCATGGGCTCGCGTGTTGGGTCACATGCTATCGGAGAAGTGGTTCGATCGGTTTCCTTTCTGGCATAACAATCAGGGCAGAAATCCGCGCGAGGCACGTGGGCATTTCTTTGCACTCAGGGCTATAAACCCTGAGATACGTGGATATCTGCTATTAGATGGCGACAATCGAGACTTGCCTGAACGCGAACTCGGCGCCGATGGCCTGGAAATTGGCCGATGGGATCGGTACGAAGCCGAGAGCTATCTGCTTCAACCTGATGCTCTAATACGATACATATCCCGAGAAAATGGACCACTGTTTGCAGAATCTGCTCTTGAGTATATGCGCAACGAACTTCCTCCAGCAATTCTGCGCGATCCGCTTGGTGACCACGATTACCTGAAGAGAACTCCAGCAAGCAAAACAATTATTCCCGGCCTACTCGACGCGGGCGACGTCAGGATAAGGAAAAACGAATATTTCTTGATTGCGGAACAGATGCTGCCACACGAGGTGGCCGCAGAAGTAAAACAGAAACTCGACGCAATCGCAATCGCTTTTGGTATGTTATAGACGTAATCGATGGCGAACTATTACACGTAACGATGTCAAAACGATTCTATATAACCACGCCCATATACTACGTCAATGGCCGGCCCCACATCGGGTCGGCGCTTACTACCGTCTGCTGCGACGTGCTGGCGCGCTACCACAGGCTGCGCGGCGAGCGAACCTGGCTCCTCACGGGCACCGACGAGCAGGCGACCAAGGTGGTAGAGGCCGCGGAGAAGGCGGGCGTTCCTCCCCTGGAGTTCGTGGACGGGCTGGCGGCGGACTTTCAGACGACGTGGCACGCGCTGCACATCGATTACGACGACTTCATCCGAACAACCGAGCCCCGGCACGTGGAGGTCGTACAGGAGATATTCAGGCGGCTGCGAGATTCGGGAAACGTCTACAAGGATATTTACGAAGGCTGGTACTGCGTCGCGGACGAGACTTTTTTTCGCGACTCGGACGTCATCGTGCAGGGCGGCCAGCGCATCTGCCCCAATCCCGAGTGCGGACGCCCCTTGCAGCGGGTCC
Organism: Chthonomonadales bacterium; assembly: GCA_038229495.1. Taxonomy (GTDB): domain Bacteria; phylum Armatimonadota; class Chthonomonadetes; order Chthonomonadales; family CAJBBX01; genus JBBROJ01. Next base: position 10,244 of record JBBROJ010000035.1, on the reverse strand, counting down.
AGGAAGAGAACTGGTTCTTCCGCCTCTCGGCCTTCGGCGACCGCCTGCTGGACCACATACGGCAGAATCCCGAATTCCTCCAGCCCGATTTTCGCCGCAACGAGGTGATCAGCTTCATTCAGCAGGGGCTGCGCGACATGAGCATCACCCGCTCGAACACCGGGTGGGGCATACCCGTCTCGGACGATACCGGAAAAGTGATTTACGTCTGGTTCGACGCGCTTATCAACTATCTCGCCGCAACCGGTTGGCCGAACGACGAGAAGCGATTTGAGGAGCTGTGGCCAGCGGACATGCACTTGATGGGCAAGGAGATATTCGTACGGTTCCACGCAACGCTCTGGCCTGCCATGCTGATGGCGCTGGGGCTGCCGCTGCCCAAAATCGTCTATGCGCACGGGTGGTGGGTGGACGCGGAGGGGAAAAAGAGCGGTAAGCGGACCGGCGGCCTCCCCCATCCCACGGAGTTCGCGGCAGAAATTGCAGAGCTTAGCGGCGCACCGATGGATATCGCGGTGGATGCCCTCCGCTACCTCCTGCTGCGGGAGATGGTCTTCCACGGCGACAGCGAGTATACGCGCGAAAACTTCCTGAGCCGCTACAATACCGATCTTGCGAACGATCTGGGCAACCTCTGCAACCGGTCGGTCAACATGGTGTCGCGCTACTTTGATGGGACGCTGCCCTCTCCTACTCGCGTCGAGGAGGAGATCGCCGCGTTTGCCTGTGAAACCGCATCCGACTTCGAATCCGCCTTGGCCGAGTTCCGATTCAATGCAGCGCTCGAAGCGGCATGGAGACTGGTTGGCCGCATGAATCGCTACATCGAAGAGAGGCGTCCGTGGACCCAGGCAAAGAACGCGCAGACAGATGAGCTGGCAGTCACGCTATACAGCTGTATGGAGGCGGTTCGCGTGCTGGCGACGCTCGTATCGCCGGTAATGCCGTTCGCGGCGGAAGCGCTCTGGAGGCAGATTGGACTGGACACGACAGCGGAGACAGCTCGCTGGGCGGATGCGGGGAAATGGGGCCTGCTGAAACCCGGCACAAGTGTCCCCGCGCCGCAGCCGCTGTTCCCACGCATTCAGATCGAGAAAGCGGAAGCCGAGACGAAGAAGCCCGGAAATAAGGAGAGTAGACCCGTGACGGAACAGAAGACGGAAGACGGAAGTCGGAAGACGGAAGACGGAAGCCCAACGGCCCAACGACCCAACGACCCAACGACCCAACGACCCAACGACCCAACGACCCAACGACCCGACGAGCCAACGACCCAACGACCCAACGACCCAATCGCCCAGCCCGCCTATATAACTATCGATGACTTTCTGAAGGTGGATCTGCGGGTGGCGAATATCGTCGCGGCGGAGAAGCTGCCGAACAGTGACAAGCTGCTGAAGCTGACGGTAGAGATTGGCGGTGAAGAGCGAACGGTCCTTGCGGGAATCGCGGAGATGTACCAGCCGGAAGAGCTTGTTGGCAGGCAGGTCGTTGTTGTGGCAAACCTTGCGCCCAGGAAGATGCGAGGGGTGGAATCGCAGGGGATGCTGCTCGCCGCCGACGTAGAGGGGCAGGCGATTCTCCTCCAACCCGAGACGAAGGTCCCGAGCGGCAGCCGGGCGCGCTAAGTGGACGGAGTATCTATTGGAGCGTAAACTTAGCGGTCAGACAGCGCTGGTTACCGGCGCGGGTCGCGGACTCGGCAGGGGGTATGCTCTTCGGCTCGCCGATCTTGGCGCGGACATCGTCCTCAACGACATTCGCCTGGATGCCCATCGCGAGTTTGACGAAGAGATCGCCGCCGAATCGGTAATGGCGGAGATAGAGCAGCGCGGAGTCCGGTGCCTGGGCATCGAGGCCGACGTGACGAGCCGCCTGGAAGTCGAGCGGATGGTCGAGCAGGCGCTCTCCACCTTCGGGCGTATCGACATCCTAGTCAACAACGCCGGAGGCCAGCTGCGGCCTATCGAGGACAGCTCTGCCGCCACCACCTCCGAGGACGATTGGCGCTTTCTGCTGGACGTCAACCTGAATTCGGTTGTCTTTTGCTGTCAGGCAACCTGTGTCCCTATGAAGGCCCGGCGGAGCGGCAAGATTATCAACGTGTCCTCGCAGGCGGGGCTCCGCGGCAACCCGGCCGGAATGATGGCTGCCTACTGCACCGCAAAAGCCGCTGTCACGCAGTATACACGCCTGCTCGCAGCCGAGCTCGGCCCCTACAACATCAATGTAAACTGCATCGCTCCAGGTCTTATACTTACGTCCCGCGCCAATGCACAGTTCGGCCGCCACCTGCCCGAGAATCAGGAAAAGGCCGCCGCAGGCATTCCCCTCCGCCGACTTGGGACTGTGGAAGACTGCGCCCGCGTCGTCGAGTTCCTCGCAACCGACCTTTCGGACTATGTTACGGGTCAATGCATTCCCATCTGCGGCGGCATGGTGTTGTCGCCGTCGTAATGGCAATCAATAGGTCGGTGAGGTTATACTGAGAAACGCGAGAGACAATCGCGACAGGTGCCTGCCGCGGGGGCGACTATGGTTGCGATCAATAGTTACGAGGAAGTCACACAGATGACGGTTAGAGGAATGGCGATTCGCGCTAGGGAGGCTTCGCGGCAACTTGGTCAGGCAAGCGCCGCGCAGAAGAATGCGGCGCTGCTGGCGATGGCGGAGGCGCTATGCGTGGGCCAGGCGGAAATATTGTGGGCAAACGCGGAGGACACCGACGCGGCGCGCGAAGGCGGCATGAGCGAGCCGATGCTGGATCGCCTGGCGCTCACGCCGTCGCGCATTGCGGCCATGGCGGAGGGGCTGCGGCAGATCGCGCAGTTGCCGGACCCGGTCGGCCACATGCTCGATGGATGGACCCGCCCGAACGGCCTGGAGATTCAGCGCGTCAGCGTTCCGCTCGGCGTGATCGGAATCATCTATGAGTCCAGGCCCAACGTCACCGCCGATGCCGCCGGTCTCTGCCTGAAGTCCGGAAATGCGTGCCTGCTGCGGGGCGGGTCAGAGGCGCTGCGGAGCAATCTGGCTATCGCTGAGCGTCTTTCTCAGGCAGCCTTGGCATCGGGACTGCCGGCCGATTCAGTGCAGCTCATCGCCAGCGCGGACCGCGAAGCTGTACGCGAGCTGATGCGCATGAACGGCCTTGTGGACGTACTGATTCCTCGCGGCGGCGCGGGGCTGATTCAGAGCGTAGTCGAGAATGCCTCGGTCCCGGTCATAGAGACGGGTACAGGCAACTGCCACATCTACGTGGACGGTTCCGCCGATCTGGACGCCGCCCAAGACATCATAATAAACGCCAAATGCTCGCGGCCATCCGTCTGTAACGCAATGGAGACGCTGCTGGTCCACGACGTAATCGCGGAAGATTTCCTGCCCCGCGCCGTAGAGAAGCTGCGCGAATTAGGGGTGGAGATTCGCGGATGCGACCGTATGCGCGAGATTATTCCGGACGCCGTTCCCGCGACCCAGGAGGACTGGGACACCGAGTTCAGCGCTCTCATCCTTGCTGTGAAGATCGTCGATTCCCTGGACGAGGCGCTGACCCACATTCACGCTCACGGCACACGTCACAGCGAAGCTATTCTCACGGAAGATTATGGCTCGGCCCAGCGTTTCCTCCGCGAGGTGGACGCCGCCTGCATATATGTCAACGCCTCCACGCGCTTTTCGGACGGTTTCGAGTTCGGGTTCGGCGCAGAAATCGGCATCAGCAACCAGAAGCTCCACGCCCGCGGCCCCATGGGTCTTCGCGAGCTGACCACGTATAAGTACATTGTGCGCGGCAGCGGGCAGATCAGGGAATAGGGTGTCGGAAGACGGGTATCGGGTGTAGAGCCCTCCCTAATCCATAGCCCCTCACATGAAAATCGGAATCCTCGGCGGCACCTTCGACCCCATCCACAACGCGCACCTCTTCATTGCGGAGGAGGCGCGTGTACGTTATGCGCTCGACCACGTGCTCTTTATTCCGAACTCGATGCCGCCGCACAAGCAATCATACACGGTGAGCGCCGCCGAGCATCGTTTCAACATGACGGAACTGGCGGTCGGCGGGAATCCATTCTTCTTCTGCTCGGCCATAGAAATCGAACGGCCCGGCCCCTCCTATACCGTGGATACGCTGGCGGCTCTCCACGCAGAGCTCCCCGATTCGGAACTCTACCTAATCACCGGCCTGGATACCATACTCGAAATACCCACCTGGCATCGGCCGGAGGAGGTGATCCGGCGAATGCAATTCATAGTGGCGGAGCGGCCAGGCTATGCGTGGGACCCCGGCGAGCAGGACCTTCCGGAACAACTGGTTGAGCGCGTCCTGCCGCTGGCAACGATGCACCTCGATATTTCGTCGACGGACATTCGCCGAAGGGTGCGGGAGGGGTTGCCGGCGCGCTACTTGACGCCGGAGGTCGTAGTGGAGTATATCGCCGAGCATGGCCTATATGTTAGCGAGGAGTCGGAGGTCAACATTATCAAAGGAGCTGCGAATGGTTAAAGCCCTCAGTCCGGGAGCACTGGGCATCAAGGTCAACAGCTTGCGGGAGGCCATCGACGTCGCGAAGTCCGCGGGATTCGAAGGGGTAGAGTTCAACGCGGCGGAGGTCGCCGATCTCGTGGGTCAGCATGGCGCGGACCACGTAAAGGCGATGTTCGCGGACGCCGGACTTAAGCCCGCGGGATGGGGACTGCCGACGGAATGGCGCGGCGACGAATCGAAATGGCGGGCCGGCTTGGAGGAGCTGCCACGGCTTGCGAAGGCCGCGCAGGCCATCGGCTGCGGCCGCACGATGACCTGGATTATGCCCTGCTCAAACGAACGGCCCCTGGAGGAGAACCGGCGATTCCACGTCGAGCGGTTCACGCCCATCGCAAAGATTCTGGCCGATTACGGCTGCTCTATCGGGCTGGAGTTCATCGGGCCGAAGACACTCCGCGATTCGCAGAAATATCCTTTCATCCACACGATGGAGGACATGCTGGAGATGGGGGCGGAGATAGGCCCGAACGCCGGGCTGCTGCTGGACAGCTTCCACTGGCATACGTCGGGAGGGACCACGGATGATATTCGGGACCTCTGCACGCCTGAGAACATAGTCTACGTACATGTAAACGACGCAGCTTTCGGATTGCCGGTCGACGAGCAGATCGACAACAAGCGCGCGCTGCCAGGCGCAACCGGCGTTATCGATATCCGTGGCTTCCTGATGACTCTGGACCAGATTGGCTACGATGGTCCGGTCACGCCCGAGCCGTTCGGAAATCCGGCCACCTGGGCCAAGGACAGCCTGGACGCAATCTGGCGAATCGCGGGGCTTTAGGTCGCTGGCGCATACCAGTTCTTAAGATGGAGTAACCGCTATATGGCACACAATCCCTTCAATCCTCTCGATCGGCTCCAACTCGCTAATGCTGTAGCGCAGGCACTCCTTCGCAGGCCTCTCACGAGCCTTCCGCTAACGGAACGGTTTAACGGCGCAGGCTTGTATGCACTCTACTACATTGGAGATTTTGAGCCCTTTACGAGAATAACAGACCTGACAGATACGGAAGGGAAAATTCCCATATACGTAGGAAAAGCGGTGCCTAAGGGAGGGCGCACTGGGAACGTGCAGACGGGGCAAATCGACGCCCCCAGCCTATTTCAGCGTATCAACAAGCACGCGTCATCTATCTCGCAAGCGAGCAATCTAAATATTCATTATTTCAGGTGTCGGTACCTCATTGTTGACAGCATCTGGATTCCCTTGGGCGAACAGTTAGTGATTCAAAAATTCCGGCCACTTTGGAATAGAACTGTCATGCAAGGATTCGGAATAAATGCGCCAGGGAAGGGACGCGTGGGACAGAGAAGATCGCATTGGGATACTGTTCACCCTGGACGAAGCTATGCCATGGACTTACCTGATAATGACCGAACTGCCGAAGAGATCATCGCAACCCTGTTTGACACTGACGGCGGAGATTTGGTCAGCGACGACGATCCGGAATAAAAACCTTGACAAACGGGTATAAACAGGTATATACTCGCGAAAACAGGCTTACCGGAGAGTATGGTGAAACAGACAAACTCCATCGTGTCAATATTGTACGGCGATGCTCCTTCGAGCCTTATGACAGTTGACGAAGTTGCTACTTTGCTGCGAGTACAGCCCGAAACTGTCCGTCGGATGTCTCGTGAAGGCAGAATTCCGTGTCGGAAAGTCGGAAAGTCGTGGCGTTTCGACGGTGAATCTATACGAAAATGGGTACGTGGCGAGGCAGATGCGACGCATTTGGCTGCTCGTGAATCCGCAACAGTTCTATCATCCTCAGACATCGTGTCCGAACTAGCATTACCGCTATATGAAGTGCCTCCGCTTCATCAAGCACCTCCTCAACGAGCAAACGGCACCAATTTCAAAGACCCTTCATTTACTGAAAACCGAGATGAGCCCGTACATCGATGGGTTCCTTGGGTTGCTGGTTTTTCGTCTGGTTTTGTTGCCGACTGCCTCAACGAGTACATCGGTACAACCAAACCGGAGGATAAGGTCGTCTTAGATCCATTTGCGGGCGTCGGTACTACCCTTGTTGAAGCATATAAACATGGGCATAGCGCAATTGGGCTGGAGATAAATCCATGGGCGGCGTTGGCTGCACGAGCGAAGTTGGAAGCCATTGACGTTCCAATCAAGGCCCTGGAAACATGGATAAAACTCTATAGGGTCTTCATGGAAGATACCGCAGGTGCGGGCGATATCCCAGATCCATCTATCGCACCTGCTGGATTTCGAAGCCGAATTCCATTCTTCAGTCCGAATGTCCAGAGTCAGGTTCTATGGACATTGAATTTCATAACCCATACTGGCGACCAAACTCTTAGGGACCTGCTTATGGTGGCGTTTGGATCCGTTATGGTTAAGTTTTCAAACTATTCGTATGAACCAAGCCTGGGATCCAGACCGGGCAGCGGCAAGCCACTAATCGAAAATGCGGATGTATGTGCAATTGTATCCAACAAGCTAGCCGAAATTCTTTATGATTGTCGCTTTCTCCAACAACAAGTGAAGGATTCACCTACGGGCCTCCGGAGAGAAATCATTCAGGATTCCGTATTTAATGGGGTGGAACGACTAGGCGAGGAGATTGCTGATCTTTGCATTACTTCTCCGCCGTACTTGAATAATTATCACTACATCCGAAACACCCGTCCGCACCTCTTTTGGCTGAAATTTCTAGAAACCACCGCCGATCTGAAGCAAATTGAACATGCCAGTTTTGGTAAGTATTGGCAGACTGTGAGAGATAATGAGCCGATTCATCTGTCGTTCGCCAACGCTGAAATAGAACAGAAGCTCGATCATATTCGCGCTCTTAATTCGGATAAGGGTATATATGGCGGATCGGGCTGGGCAAACTATGCGGCCCAATACTTCAATGATACTCACAAGCTATGCGGGGTTTTGTACAGGCTGATGAAGCCGGGGAGTTTCGTAGTCCTTGTCGTTGGCAACTCCATACTTCAGGGAGTAGAGTTGCGGGTCGATGAATATTACGCTCAAATAGCCGAAGCAGCAGGCTTTCGGCGCGAAGCGATACATATGCTCCGATCCAAGCGCGTAGGCAATTCGATTATCAATTCTTCGGTTCGAAATGGCGCGGGGGAGCGTACGAGCCTCTACGAAGTCTCCGTAGTTCTTAGAAAGCCATCGAAGTAGCGCAGCCTCCTGGGCAAAGGACAGCCTGGACTCAATCTGGCGAACCGCGGGCCTTTAGGCCAATGGGCTATTCATGGGAGTGATAGCGGCGCGCCGCAGATTTCTGAAGCGCGCCGCTAAGGTTACACCCCCAACCACCCACCGCACCCAGGTCGCGCGTGACAACCATGGCCACGTGCGTTACTTCGGCGTAACGAGCCGTGGCTACGCTGCCTCAGTGCACCGTTTCAACTCCACCGCTGCCGCAAAGGTTCCAGGGCGTTATGCGCGCTCTTCAGGCCTGGAGTCTGTTCCCAGTAACACAGGAGACGATAGAATCATGATTCGTCAAACCGTTATCACGCGGCGGGCCCTGCTCCAATCGCTCGGGTCCGTGTCCGCCGCCACTCTCCTCCCGGTACGGGCGACGGCCGCCGATACGGCATGGCATGACGCTTCGAAATGGGGGGTGGAGGGAAGGGGTTGGAGCGATACCGAGCGGTTCTACGATCGCTTTCCGGCACGCGCAAAGGGCAGCGTGCCGGAATCGGTGTGGAATCTCTCGCGGCAGTCGGCGGGCCTATGTGTACGGTTCAAGACCGATTCGCCGGCGATCTCCCTGCGGATGGACCTGCTCAGCGTGAGCCTGGGAATGCCGCACATGCCGCCGACCGGAGTAAGCGGATTCGATCTCTATGCGCGTGACCCGCGCGGAAGGTGGCAGTGGGCGCATCAGGCGATGCCTACGGCCCAACACGTCGAGGGTCTGTTGATAGGCGGGCTTGCGCCGGGCATGAAGGAGTTCGTGGGCTACCTGCCGCTCTACAACGGCGTCGTGAAGCTGGAGATCGGCGTGGAGGGGGGCGCGATATTCGAGCCGATTGCGCCGGATTCGCGCCGGCCCATCGTGTTCTACGGCACGTCTATCTGCCAGGGCGCGTGCGCTTCGAGGCCGGGGATTGCCTATACCGCTATCGTGGGCCGGATGCTGGAGCAGCCGGTTATCAACCTCGGCTTCTCCGGCAGCGGCCGCATGGACAACGGCGTGGTGGACCTCCTGGCGGAATTGGACCCCTCGATATACGTTATCGACTGTCTGCCCAACATGGACGCCGCGCTGGTGCAGGAGCGGACCGAGCCGCTGGTCAGAAAGCTTCGCGCCGCGCATCCCTCGACGCCAATTCTGCTCGTGGAAGACCGAACCTTCGCGCAGGCTCCCCTCGTGCCCGGCTTTAAGAAAGCCCACCGGGAACGGCGCGCCGAGCTTGCCGGGGCCCATCGGCGGCTTCAGGCGGCGGGCATGGAGAAAGTGCACTACCTCAAGGGCGATCGCCTGCTCGGCACGGATTCGGAGGGCACGACGGACGGCTCGCACCCCAACGACCTCGGCATGATGCGCTACGCGGAGGCGCTCCGGCCGGTGTTGGCACCGCTCCTGCGCAGTTCCAGACCGCACATCTTGTGGGCAGGATTTGCGTTCGGGCGGGAGAAATATGGAACATGCCGTCCTGCATAGCCCCATGACCGCCAGTGAGGGAGATTGAGTGTTCGAGGAGCGCGCCGTTCGATTGAGCGAGGTGGAACTGCATGTGGCCGTCGGGCCGAAGAGCGGACCGCCGCTCGTATTGTTGCACGGCGTCACGCGGCGTGGCATGGATTTTCTGCCAATCCTCCCCACGCTGACGACTAGATGGCAGGTGTTCACAGTCGATCAGCGCGGGCACGGCGAATCCGGGCGCACGAACAGCTATCTGACCGCCGACTATGTTCGGGACGCGGTCGAGTTGGTCGGCGGCGAGTTCTCGGAGCCGGTCGTACTGTTCGGGCACTCGCTGGGCGCCATGGTCGCATGCGGCGTGGCAGCGGAGATACCGGAAGCGGTCCGCGCGGTCGTGCTGGAGGACCCGCCGTTCGATACGATGGGGCCGGGAATTGTGGGCACGCCATTTCATGCCCTCTTCTCTGGGATGTGCGGCGGGCTGGGCTGCTGCGGTGGATCCGTTTCGAGGCTGGCGGCGGAGATGGCAAAGATTCGAATCCCTACCGCCGACGGCAAGGAGAGCGTTCGGCTGGGCGACGCGAGGGATGCCGCCCAGTTGCGGTTCGGAGCGAAGTGCCTTCTGGACTTGGACCCCGCCGTCCTTGAGCCGGTGTTGGCGGGCCGCTGGCTGGAGGGCTTTGATTGGAAGACAGTTGTCACACGGATTCAAAGTCCTGCGCTGCTGATGGCGGCGGACTGGACTTCGGGCGGCATGATGCCCGGCGCGATGGTAGATACGGTCGAGCGGCTGCTGGAGGACTGCACGCGGGTCGAGTTTACGGGGGCGGGTCATCAGATTCACTGGCAGTGGCCGGAGGCGGTATCGAAGTCGGCTATCGCGTTCCTAGAATCGATTCGATAGATTCGGGCCGTAATGTCGAAAGATAGTCAAGGGAGATTCCCATGAGGTTAGCGCAGGGCACCACGATTATAACCAACGGCCGCATCATCGACGGCACGGGTCGCGAGCCTGTTGAGGACGGGACGGTCATCGCGGAGAACGGGAAGATCACCTA
>JBBROJ010000034.1:0-38518 GCA_038229495.1 Chthonomonadales bacterium | reverse complement strand
GAATAATCCGGGCAAAGAAGTTCCGCGCCTGAATTGAGCATACGCTTACATGTCACTTTCTAAGACATCCAATCGGCAGATAAATCCCGGTGTCGCCGCGGTCGCTATCATTCTGGTCCTTGCCGTCGTGCAATACTATTGGTGGCACGGTCTGGTTGCTAGACCGCGTGTCATTGGCCGCGGCGGCGGCCCCATGAGTTCCTCCGGCCCCATGCCCTCCGTTCTAATCCTGAAGGGACTTGTAACCGCCAATGTCGATACGCTTGCCGGATATCCCGCCCCCGGCAACACAGACGGAATCGGCCGAGATGCGCGGTTTGACGGGCCGGCCGGTCTTGCCATCGATTTGTCGGGCGATATTTTCGTTGCAGATAGCAGAAACTGCCGCATCCGAGTCGTCTCGCCGGATGGCCGGACACGAACGCTTGCAGGAAGTGTTGCGGGATTTCTCGATGGACCTGCTCAGGTTGCGCGCTTCAACGCGCCTTCCGGAGTTGCTCTGGCGGCGGACGGCTCCGTTTATGTAGCGGACACGAACAATCATCGCATCCGGCGTGTGCGCGGCGGCGAGGTAACAACGATTGCGGGAGCGGATGCCGGCATGATGGATGGCTCCGCCTCTCAGGCCAGGTTCAATGTGCCTACGTCGCTTGCGATTATGAAAGATGCCGGCGGAGAGACGCTTCTGGTTGCCGATTCCGGCAACCGCCGCGTACGCCGTGTTCATATCAATTCCCAGCCCCCGACCGTAGAGACGCTCCGCACTGAGCCTGGTATTCCTACGGGCATCAACGTTGGAGCGGGAACGGTTGGAGCGGATACGATAGCAGTCGCGGTGCCGGAATCTGGAATGATAGATATCGGCACAGGCACGATTAAGGGCCTGCTCCTTCGCCCGGGCGATCCCGGCGACGATCCCAACGATGGCAGCATCAAGTTTGGCAAACCGGTAAGCGCGTTTCCCTGTCCGGACGGGTGGTATGTAGTCGATGCGGAACATGCCGCGCTACTCAGAGTGCGCGGCGCCGAAGCGCAGGTTCTGGCCGGTTCGTGCTGGAAGAAGGGGCCCATTTGGGGATACCATGACGATACCGGGGCCAGGGCAGGTTTCGGCGCATTGTGCGGTATCGTGGCTGATGGAAAGCGGCACGTCTATGTCGCCGACTCCACCAACAACGCAATTCGGCGCATCACTCTCCCCGAGCCCGGCGCTGAAGCGCGCCCCGCCCGGCGAGAAAGATGGCGTCCAGAATGAATGGAGAAGTTCGCTGAACGTCGAGATTGAAGGTCTTCACAAGGAGTACGAAGGCGGAGTCGTCGGCCTCAACGAGGTCAGCCTCTCCATAGAGCCTGGTATTTTTGCGCTTCTGGGGCCAAACGGAGCCGGCAAGAGTACCCTGATGTCGATTCTGGCGACGCTGCTCGACGCGACGCGAGGTACGGCGCGCATAGGGACCTTCGACGTTCATCGTCAAAAGGACGAAGTACGGCAGATTCTGGGCTATTTGCCGCAGGACTTTGGCCTCTATCCCTCTCTGACTGCGTTCGAGACGCTGGACTATATCGGGCTGCTCTACAATATGTCGGATGTCCGGGCCCGTCACAAGCGCATCGAGGAGCTGCTGGAACGGGTGAATCTTTCCGACGTGCGGAACCGCCTGGTAGGCGGCTTTTCCGGCGGCATGCGGCAGCGCGTGGGTTTAGCGCAGGCCCTCCTCAATTCTCCCAAGCTGCTCATCGTGGACGAGCCGACTGCCGGCCTGGACCCCGCCGAGCGAATTCGACTTCGGTCGCTCCTCGCGGAACTTGGCGGCGAACGCGTTATCATTCTCTCCACCCACCTTATCGAAGATGTCCAGGCAGTAGCGGATAGGGTAGCGGTGCTTCATAAGGGCCGCATCAAGTTTGTAGGAACCGTGCCGGAGATGCTGGATCAGGTGCGCGGGCGGGTATGGGAGCTCGATGCCGAGGCTGCCGAGCTGGCTCAGCTCCGAACCCGCTACCTCGAGACGGGCCTGAAGCGGGAGGGAAATAAGATTAGAATTCGCCTCGCCGCCGACACGGTAGACAATCCGGCCGCCCGGGCGGTCGAACCGACGCTCGAGGACGCATACCTGTGGCTGATGCATGAGGCGCCGAATGGCGCTAGCTGAGGCTCACGCTACAACACCGCCGGATACGCAGCCGCGCAGAGGGGTTACCGTTTTCGCTCTCGCAGCTATGGAATCCCGTGCCGGCGTCCGAAGTCCTGGATTCAGGTTCCTTGCCATTCTCGCGCTTGTACTCGGCTTTATAGTCGGCGAAATTCCCGGCCCGGGCGTCGCGTTGTCCGCCTGGGCTGTTAGCGAGGCGGCATGGCGCTACCTCGGGCTAATCGTTATTGTATGGATGTCTCTGGCGGCGGTGCAGGACACTACGGCGCGGACGGATGTCCTGGTCTATTCGAAGCCGCAGCCGACCGAACGGCTCGTGCTCGCGCGATTCCTGGCCGCCTATTGGCAGCTTTTGCTGGTGCTGGTTGCTATGTACATTGGCGGAGTGGCGGGCAGACTCTACATCGCCGGCGGACTTACGGGTTCCCCGGTCTACATTTCTCGATACGCGGTGTCGGCCGGCGTGCTCTTCTTTACTGCCGCGGCCAGCTATTCGATGGCTCTTCTCGCGCGAACACCGCTGGCGGGCGCGGTGGTCGGACTCTACTGGATACTCACGCTCGCCGGCAAGAGTTATTTGGCCAAGGCATATTTCCCCGCCTATACGCAGAACCTGCCGACCTATCTGCTGCTCGGCGTATTCCTTATCTGCTTCGCATGTTGTTTCTATCGCCGCCAGCGGAGAGGCCGCGCACCCGTCGCTCTATGGGCAGTCTTAACCCCGCCGGCGGCTCTGGGATTGAGTATCGTTGCTTTGCGTTATACAATCCAAACCGGGCACGATCCCATGACACGCATGGAGCCGGCACTCGAATTAATGTCGAGCCAGAATGCAACTTTGGGACTGCCCACTCCCGGGTTCCGGCTGCCGGACGAATCGGGACACCTCGTCTCCCTCGCCGATTATCCCGGACGCGTGTTCGTGATCGCGTTGTTTTCCCCCGCCGACAGCGAGTCGGCCAACATTTTGGACAGGCTTGAAGAGATGAATAAGAAGTACGGAGCGCGGGGAGTGCAGCCCATCGCGATCTGCTTGAGCGAAGACCTGGGAGCGGCGCGCCTTTTCGCGCGCGGCGAGGATGTTCATTATCCCATTCTTGCGGATTGGGGCACGCACAACGCGGAGAAGGTCTCGGACATGTCTCCGATGGCAACGGCGTTTCAAGCGTCAACACTGCCTCACGTAGTTGTTACGGACCGCCGCCGAAATATCCGCGCGGTTCTTGCCGGCCTGGAACAAGAAGGCGGCCTTCCACTAGACGACGCGATTCAGAAGCGTCTGGCCCAGGAACCGGAGTGAGGCGGTAATAGAGAATGAGGAACGCTTCGCTGCTCCGATACAATTTCCGAATCGTGATGTTTAACAACTGGTGGATTCTGGTATTCCCCGTTGCGGTAAGTCAGCTCACCGTCTTTTGGAATCTCATTATGCAGAAGGCGACATCAGTTGGTCTGCCTGCCACCAGTGTCGAGCTTATCACCCCCTTACTCGCGGCATTTCTCTCCGCTCATGTTCTCTCTGCGGAATATCCGGCCCGGGTAGGAGCCATCCTTGCCTCCAAACCACTGAACATCGGCAAGGTTGTCCTGCTGCGGCTGGGCGCTGTACTTGCCCTGGTCTGGGTTCTGGAGCTTATTTCGCTTGCCGCCTACTACTATGGAATGGGGCCGTACGACGTGCGAAGCGCCTTTCTCGCGTCTGTTCCCTCAACCCTGTTCCTGGCGATGCTCGCAACGACCTTTGCCACGCTGTTTCGCCATCCGCTTGCGGGCTTTGGCGTCGCTATCCTCTATTGGGCTTTAGACCTGCCATCGGGCCCGCCACTTAATCCATTCGGCACATTGAAATCCTATTCGATTGCCCTTACAAGCCTGGGTCCAAACATGGACGGCCTCGTGCGGTATTGGTGGGTGGCGAAGGCCGCGCTGCTTGCGGGCGCCCTGCTGCTCTATATGCTTAATGCCCGGCTCGTGTTTCGGCTGGGCGTCCCGGCCACTCAGCGGGCTCGCAGGCGAGCGGTGGGCTTCGCCGTCCTGCTGTTGGCTTCCAATATGCTGATAGGGGCCGTCGCAAAGGTGAGTTATGGATTCCAGAACCGGGGTGATCTGTTTCCAAATGATGGGGCATGGTTTCGGCGCCAGTTCGCAGGCTTCGGTCCGATACCGGTCACCTACCTGTTCGGAACGGCGTTCCGATACTACATTGGTGATATTCCGAACGCGTGGCGCTTTCAGCAGGAGGGGGAGTCGGATCTCCTGGGAGCTACAACCCAACACGAGCGAAGTCTGCATGAGGTGGTGGATCGAATGTCCGGTAGTATGTGGGCCCCCAGCTCGGCGGAGCTTCTGGCCCGGCTTACCGGCCGGCAGCAGCCGACTCTTGAAAAGCGTATTGCCGTGTTTCAGTCCCTGGCGGATCGTTTTCCGAACAGTCCCTATGTGGGTTTTGCGATACGCCAGAAAGCCCTATCATTTGACGGCGAGAATCGTTTTGACGATGCGCGGGCGGCGTACGAGGAGCTTCTTCGACTCAGGCCGAATTCTTCGTTTCGCACAGAAGCGCTGCGATATATTGTAGAGACCGAGCGCAAGCGCGGCAACCACTCCGTCGCGGAGAAATGGGCGCGCGAATGGATTCGGTCCGCAACGATAAGGGAACGGCCATCCGCTTATGTCGCGCTGGCAGAAGCACAGCGCTCTCAGGGGAATGCAGTAGGCGCCACGGAATCCTCCAAGCAGGCGCTCCAGGCGTTTCGCGAGTACCGCAAGACGCGTATCGCCATCAATGCACAGGCAGCGCCTGACGCGCAGGAGTTAAAATGGGACCGAGAAGCGAATGAGGCGGAGGTCAAGGCTCATTCGTTTTGACCGTCAATGTAGTAAAGTCTGGCGATTCATCACCGGGCTGTAAAACAAAGTTCGCCACGGATTGTTGGCGGACTCAACAGGCAACGGGCCCACGGACTCTTAAGCCACGCAGGTGGCTTTAGTTTTACAGCCCGGACATTTATGTCCGGGTATTCGTCTAATGCCTTATGAGCGCCATGAGCCCGAGCAGGACGCCGACCGCCGCGAGGGCGGTTGACATCCATCTAGTCAAAACGCCTTGCGCCATGCCATCCGTTGTTTGTCCCTTCAGCGCCTCTACCTCCCGCCGCAGCTTGCCAAGTTCCCGCTCCAGCATCGGTAATCTCTCGCCTGCGTCGCCGCCACTGCCGCCATAACCCTTGCTGCCGAGGTGAACCGGCATATAGCGCCTCCTTTTCCCGCTCTACCAGCCTTTGAGGTACTTCACGCGCGTCAGAAAATCCTGAATCATATCCGTCTGTTCGCCTGTCGTGCCCAGTATGACGGTGGTGGCCGGGAACGTATGATAGAGCGCCGCGCGGAGAGTAAACGGCTCGTCCGGTTTCGACTCGAGCCACGTCTCCTGGATATGTATAATCGAATCCAGCTGCGCTACGTCACGCCGCAGGCCGTGCGCAAAAGCGACGAATTCATACATGCGATCGCCCTCGACGGCAATGCCTTGAAGCTTCGGCCGTGAAAGCGCCTGCGGAGGACAGTCATCGTCCTGAAAATAGCTGGCATCCACCTCTCGCGAGATGTAGCTGGCGCGCAGGTTTGGATGCTCCGCCGACCAATCGTTCAGCAGGTTCTCGATTCGACGGTGTATGCCGGTTTGGAGCTGCAGCTCAACGAGCGTATTGGTATATCGCCTGGCGAACTCTCGCCCCGAAGTATTTACTACTGTCTCTGCGGTCACTGCCGTCCCCTGTCAAAAGTGTCAATTAGTCAGTTAGTCAATCAGTCAATGCGGTCAATGAAGGGACATTCATATCCTCGTTGACCAATTGATCAATTGACCTTCTACTGCACTACTCTTCCATACAATTGCGGGCTTTTGAGCGGGAATCACGGGAATCAATGGCTGATGGAAGCTTCGGCGGGAGACGTCTCCTGTCCGCGAGGCTGGCGGAGACGGAGGCTGAGGCCGAATGCAATGGACATGAGCACCGCGGAGGAGACGAAGGGTATAGGGGTTGAGATACCGACCAACGCGTTATTGATAGGAGGAGCGATGATACGCGCCAGGCTGCCGAGCCCCTGCTGCGCGCCGCTCAGCATTCCGCGCTCCTGGGGACCCGCGGACTTGGTAAAGAGCGCATTCAGTGAGGGGTTCATGACGCCGCTGCCCACGGCAATGAGAGCGCTAAAAAGCCAAATGAGAGGAAGCGAAGGCGCAAACGCGATTCCAAGCAGTGTTCCGGTAAGCAGGAAAGTTCCGAAGATTATTAACTTCACTTCGCCGATCTTGCGAGCAAGGCCGGCCATCACCGCTCCCTGTACTAAGAGAATCGTCACGCCGACGATGGCGAAGATGGAGCTGTTGACAGCTGTGGCCGCCTTTTCGATAAGGTCCTGCTGGGTTTTGGGATCGAGCAGGGCGAACAGGCCCGCATGATTCGGATGATAGGCATCCGCCGCTCTTTGTACGATTACGTCGTGAAAGCGAAGCAGCACGAGCCACGAGAAGGACGACTCGACCGCTGTAAAAGCGAACGTAGTGAATGCGAAGACGAGAAGCTGCGCGCGGATTGCGGGGGCATGCAGCGCCTTTCCCATCGCCCTGAACGCCGCAAGGGGGCCGCGTTCCACATCGTCCGTCGTGCGGTCGTGGTGCGTCTCGGGCAGCATGAAAAAAGCCCAGACGAAGTTCAGGAGCGACATTGTGGCGGCAAAATAGGCGGGCATGGCGAGCGGTGTTATTCCGAACACCGGATGCTGGCTCATGAAGCCGCCGATGACCGGGCCAAACGCGAATCCAAGTCCGAAGGCCGCACCAATAATCGCCATGCCGCCAGCCCGCTTCTCCGGCGGCGTCACGTCGGCAATATATGCCTGGGAAGTTGGAAGACTCGCCGCGCTCAATATCCCGGCGGCGATTCGCGCAATGAACAACACCGCGAGATTGGGGGCCGCGCCGAAGAAAAAGAACGAGATGGATGATCCGATGAGACTTAACAGAATCATCGGTCTGCGGCCGCGCTGATCCGATACACGGCCCCAGATCGGAGAGAAGATGAATTGCATTACGGAGAAGGTCGCGAGGAGCGCGCCGCCGACCCAGGGCTTGCCCCCGTAGTGCGTGATGTAGATGGGGAGAAGCGGCAGAATTATGCCGAATCCAAGCAGATCGATGAAGACGGTGATGAACAGAATGATGAGCGGCTGACGTTTCATGTAACTCCGAGTATCCGTGTGCTGACACTCAGTATACCCGTAATTTCCGGCCCGAAAACGGTGCGAGGCGGGGAACGTTCCCCGCCTCGCACCCTATAGACCGGCCTGCATGCTGCGGTTTTATCGCATGTCGCTAGCGCCAATTATCGGGGCGGTTTCGATTGCCTCGCCCGTCACCATTATTGTTGCGATTGTCGCGCTGCCGATTGTCACGATTGTCGCGCTGCCAATTGTCATGGTTATCGCGCCGATCACGGGAGATTTCGCGCCGATCTCGGTCCATATCGTGGCGGAGGCGGTCAATCTGATCGTCGAAGCGGCGGACCGCGCTCCAGTCTCGATGCCGCGCGGCTATGTCTCGCCTGTACTGAATGTCGCAAAGCCGATTCTCGTCTGCTCGAATATCGCGGATATTGCTGGGAATACCGCTTCGGTCGTTCCTCCAATCGTCGCGATCCAGCGCGAGGGCGGGAGATTGCGTCCCAAATGCCAGCATGACAGCTACCGCTCCCACGACCGTGGTAACTACCAGGGCTGACCTGACTGCCGCCCAACCTGTAAATCGAGTTTTCAATTTAATACTCCTCCGATATTCTCATTCTCGGTCGAGGGTTTGCGGACGAAACAAAGCCATCCCTCCAACAAAGCCTCGATCAAGCGCTTGGGCGCTGATGCTGTTCGAGAGGCCGCGCTGTATGTGAAGCGCTGCCTGCATGCTTAGATTACGTACCGGGAATTTTAGCGTGACAGTCGAGTGGGGTGGAAGGAGAAAGGAAGAGAACGGCGAGACCGGACGTTAGAAAAGAGGCAGCCAGGAACAGTGCGGCGACGGTGCCGGAATCATTGAACAGAAAGGCCGCCAGCGCGCCCCATCCGCAGGCGGGCAGCCCCCGCGACCATTCCGGATGCTGGCGCGCTAGGCGGTCGAACTGATCTTTGAGGGCGCTCCGGGACAGCAGCGCTAGTCCGCCTACTACGCCCAGGGCGGCTAGGGCGGCCGGGTGGATAAGTATCCGGGCGTTCATTTGCAGCTTTCGGACGACGATATCCACAAGATAGCCGTACCCGAGTTGATTCGCAGACGTGAGCGCGCCGCCTAAGTGCGTGGGCGCTGATCCCTGTAAAAACGGAAGAAGCGCCTCGAGCCCGGCGGCGGTAAATGCCGCCGCGAAACCCGCCGCGGACCATAGAAGCGCGCTCACCCACGTAACCCTGCGTCCGCGAATCTGCATCCAGGCAATCCCGAAGGCAGTCAAAGCGGTCACCAGACCGCCGGCTTTCGCGCCGAATCGCGGGAATCCGAGCACGAAGGCGACTGCGAGAAATGGTATGACCGCCTTTTTGGGATTTATTCCGCTCAGGAAGACGCCGAGGAGCGTTAGCCCGATAACAACTCCCATATACTCATTGCCGATGCCGTAGAAACGGATGCCCTGCACCTGATATCCGGAGAGCAGGGAGTAACGCACCAGCGCCCCGCCCAGGACCGCGTCCAGCAGTACGGTGGACACGGTGATTACCGAGACAATGAGGCAGGGAGAGACTGTAATGGAGCGCGCAAGGAGCGTTTCGATTCCTGCGCCCGCCAGCATCAGGGCGAAAACCTCGACCGTCAGAATTGGAATAGAGGGGGGATTTAGCAGGCTAGCCAGCATGAGGGCCAGCGGCATGTTCATGACTGCGAGGATCAGGAAGCCGAAAGTCGGAGCCGCACGGGGCCGGAATCTGAGCGACAGCAGTCCCCCCGCGAGGCTTGTGGCAGCCAGCGCGCCCAGCGCAATACCCACCGGCGCGAGGCCGCGCGCGTTGATGTTCGTGATATGGTCCAGACGTTGGAGGCGCGATAGGCCGTCTGAGTCGCGGATGCCCATTATCGCATGTCCGGTCATCGTCGCGGGGACCGGCGCGCCGAGCCATGTCAAAAGAGTAGGGGCCAGATCAATGTTCGCAATGAGGCCGGGAGTGCGAGTCGTGGGAGATGAGAGCAGCCCCGGTTGAACGCCGGGTCCGCTCAACACCGCAGCCGAGAGCCTATCGCGGTTAACCGGAATTGGCGAGATCAGCAGCATTTGGGCAGGAACAATAGTATCAGAGGCCGACAGCGCGGCGAGAAACGATTCCAGATTCGCGTGTTCGCCGGTCCCGCCGCCCAGATCGATTACAAGGTTCTCTTTTTGCCCAGCCGCCCAGCGTGCAAGCTCCGCCGCATCTTCAGGCCAACGTCCCTTCGTGAAATGGCCCGGCGGCCCGATTCCGCGTGAATCCACCACGAACAGGCCGGTATTGAACCTTCCCAACCCGCCCGCGAGGAACTTGCCGCTTTTACCCGCTTGGGCCAGCGCCGCGCCAAGCAACCCCTGATTCAGGCCTCGCCGAGTCAGGGGCGCAATTCCAAGATGGACGAGCGGGGCGGGCCCGGATTCAGGAACGATGATTCCGGTCCTCCGGCGGAAGACGACGGCAGCGCTGGCGCGCTCGATGGGAGCGAAATCGGCGGGGTAGAGATCGGTGTCGGTCGCTTCGGCGGGAGCGAGAGCGCCGAGAACAAGCGGAAGCAGCGAGGACTGTGGAACGGGTCCACCGCCATTCGCTGTATTCATCAGCGCAATTTGGCCGCCGCGAGCCAGCGCGGAGAGATGGGGTAGGGAAGGGTCGTGTAAATCGTCGAGTGACAGCCCGCCAAACAATATTACGATTGTACGCGGCCGGGTGTCGGCAAAAGCTGAACGGCATTGAACTACGGAGACACAGAGAAACAGAGAGTAGAGCAGAATGCGAAACGCACCCCACCCCCGGCCCTCCGGGCTACGACACTCGCCCCGCGCTAGCGTTTGCCCCTTATCAAGGGGAGGGGAGCTCTGTGCGGAGATTTGCACCTTCGCACAAGACTCCCCCTCTCCCCTTACGAAGGGGAGAGGGGGCCGGGGGGTGAGGGGTGATCCCCGGCGACCCCTGACTCCTACTCGAAAGCGCCTGCTCACTTTGCGGCCAGCATCTCGCGGGCGTGCTGGCGCACCGTCTCCGTAATTTTGACGCCGCCCAGCATACGCGACAACTCGTCGACGCGCTGCTCAGGCGAGAGCGGCGACACGCTGACCACGGTTCGATCGTTGACCACGTGTTTTTCGATGTAGTAGTGGCTGCTTCCGCGGCTTGCTATCTGAGGCAGGTGCGTGATGCAGAGCACCTGTGCCACCCGCGAGATGGCCGCCAGTTTGTCCGCAATGACGCTTCCTGTCCGCCCGCCTACTCCGACGTCGATCTCGTCGAATACCATGGTAGGCAGCGGCTCCTGTCGCGCAAGCGCGCTTTTGATGGCCAGCATAACGCGGGATATTTCGCCGCCGGACGCGATCTTCGCCAGCGGCTTGAGAGGCTCGCCAGGATTCGGCGCGATTACGAACTCCACGCGGTCGATTCCCTTCGCGGTAGGCTCGCCCTGCTCGATCTGTACCGCGAATCGGGTCTTCTCCATCGCGAGGTCACGCAGCTCGGAGAGTACGATTGCACCAAACTCTTCCGCCAGTTTCCGCCGCAGCAATGACAGAACGCCGCAGATGTCATTCAGTTGAGCATCGGCCCTTCGAATATCTGCCGCCAGCTCCTGTCCGCGCTCCTCGCTGCGAGAGAGAGTGGACAGCTTTTTGGCGGTCTGGCGGTCATACTGCAGGACCTGTTCGATGGTGTCTCCGTACTTTCGCTTGAGGCTGCGGATTGTTGCGAGCCGATCCTCTACCTGCTCCAGCCGCTCGGGATTGAATTCAATCGAATCCTGATAGCGGGCGAGGTCCCGCGCCGCCTCTTCCAGCTCGAAGCGCGCGCTTTTGATGGCCCCCACAATAGGAGCAAGCTGGTCGTCCAGCGCGGATGCCTCCTCCAGACTCCGAATCGAACCGGCCAGGGCCGTGAGAAGGCCGCGCCCGTCGTCGCCGTCCAGCGCGGCCGAGACTGTCGATGCGGCCTCCGCCAGTTTCTGGGCGTTCGCAAGTCGGCGCGAATCGGCGGCTAGCTCCTCGTCCTCGCCCTCTTGCAGCCGGGCGTCGGTTATCTCCCGCACCTGAAACTCATAGAGGTCGAGCAGATGCGCGCGCTCCCTCGCATCCGTCTCAAGCATCGAGCGTTCCCGCTCCAATCTCTGCCGCTCCTGATACGCGCTCACCACCTCCGTCCGCAGCGCCAGCACCTCGCTGCCGCCCCAATCATCCAGTATGTCAAGGTGCCGCGGCACCGCCAGAAGCGATTGATGCTCGTGCTGTCCATGCAGGTCCACCAGCCAGTCGCCAATCTCCTTAAGCTGCGCTACTGTCGCGGGCCGGCCGCATATCCTCGCAGTGGATTTGCCATTCGCGGCGATCTCGCGCGAGAGAAGCAGGATGTCGTCTTCGATTTCAAACCCACGCTCCTCCGCGAAGAGTTTCAATTCCGGTGAATCCCCAAAGTCGAAGATCGCGTCTACCGCGGCGCGCGCCTCACCTCCGCGCACCATCTCCACGCCCGCGCGCCCGCCAAGTATGACGTTCAGCGCGTCCATAATGATAGACTTGCCCGCGCCTGTTTCGCCTGTAAGCACGTTGAGGCCCGGCCCGAATTCTAGATCGAGGCGGTCGATGATGGCAAAGTTCCGAATTGAGATGGATAGGAGCATCGGTCAGTGGTCAGTGGTCAGTGGTCAGTGGTCAGTGGTCAGTGATTAGCGAATTTGTTAGCCCACTAAGCAATCGGCCCACTTCGGAAGCGAGAAGCAAAACATGCCTGCCGCGTTCGTCTTGTACGTAGCCCAAATCCATAGCGATGAGAAGTTGGGTTTCAGTCTCCATCAGCGATCCGTAGGCAATATTCAAGTGGTGTAGGAACTCCTTCGTACCTTTTCTGCCCTGTCCTCTGCAATGTTTGACGGTACGGAGACCACTGCGCGCCGAATCTGGCTCGTCAATCCAAATACCTCATCACTGGGCCAGCACTTGGTTACAGCATAGATCTCTCGAACAAGGGACATAGCCTTTTGCCAGACTATTAACTCGCGATAACTTTGCAGCTTCATCAAGACTCCTGCGTCGACGGATCACTGACCAGTGACCACCGACCACTGACCCCTGACAACTGCCTATTTGTCTGCTGAATTGTACCGGAGCGCCCGCTCTTTGTCAACGTAAGTTTCGTTCCTCAGATTTGACATGGGGGCCGATGATTCGATATACTGATGCTGTTGTCCAGTATTCTCTGTGAATCCTACAGGAGTTTTTCATGCGAGTTCGTGATAAAGAGATCCGGCGTGCGCGGAAGCGAGAGCAGGAGCAGCTGCGCGCACGGATCAAAGACATAAAGGCTGCCAAGGCCGCGCCGGTTGCAGCGCGCAAGCCGCGCCGCCCCGCCGCCGCGTCGTCCTAAATCTTCGCTTAAATGGCGCAGCAACAGATATTTGCAGGGCCGCTTCGCCATAACGAAGCGGCCCTTGCTTGGTTGGGGTCAGCCTGTCGCGGATAAACATGGGTCGATAGTGATGAGGTTATTGATTGGACGCCGCACTACCACTCGCAAAGAAGATAATAATCCCGGGAGGCGCGGGCTATCTCGGACGCTCTCTTGCGGGCTGGTTTGCAAATCAGGAATATGAGGTTGTCGTGCTTTCCCGCAAAGCGAAAGCCATCGGCCATGGAATTCGCTGCATACGGTGGGATGGCGAGACCCTTGGGGAGTGGGCGCGCGAGTTAGAGGAATCTCTGGCAGTCATCAATCTGGCCGGGCGAAGCGTAAACTGCCGTTACAACGAGAACAATAAGCGAGACATCGATGAATCGCGGCTCCGCTCGACCCGCACTGTCGGAGAGGCCATTGCCGCTTGTCGGACCCCTCCCGCGGTCTGGCTCAATTCCAGTTCCGCTACCATCTATCGCCACGCGCTCGACCACCCCATGGATGAAGCGACAGGCGAGATAGGCCACGGGTTTTCTGTGGACGTCTGTCGGCGGTGGGAGAAGGCGCTGAATGACGCGGAGGCACCGCGCACGCGTAGAGTTGCACTTCGGAGCGCGATGGTCTTCGGCCCGGGCGAGGGAGGCGTCTTTGAAGCGTTCCATAACATCGTCCGGTGCGGACTGGGCGGTACTCTGGGGCGAGGCGATCAGTTCGTAAGCTGGATACACATCGAAGATTTCGCCCGCGCGGTTCAATGGATCGTCGAGCACGAAGCGCTGGCGGGACCGGTGAATGTCTCGTCGCCCAACCCTGTGCCAAACCGCGATTTTATGCGCATTTTTCGCGAATCCAGCCACCGGCGCATTGGCCTGCCCGCTTCTACTTGGATGCTGAAAATTGGGGCTTTTTTACTTCAGACCGAAACGGAGCTGCTACTGAAGAGTCGACGGGTCGTTCCCGGGAAACTGCTGAATTCGGGGTTTCAATTTCGTTATCCGACCTGGCGCGAGGCGTTGCAGAATATCATAGTGCGTGCCTTGCCGCGGGATTGAATCCCTACTTCTCAACATCCGCATCATCTGCAACCCCCAGTGGGCAGGAATCGTCCCGTTAGAGGGATAATGACTTCTTGAGAACTCTGTGACCTACATTCACGATATAAGGATGCTGACATGAGATTGCGAATTACGCCTCTGGTGGCGCTCGGAGCCGCGTCTGTGCTGCTGGCCGCATGCGCTGCGAAGGACGTTCAGGCGGGACCGCCCGCCGCCAACAAGCTGGCCGACAAGAAGAAGCTGCTGGTGGTTACGTGGACCACGGGCTTCCGCCACAGCTCCATTCCTACCGCCGAAAAAACGCTGGCCGAGATCGGTGACAAGAGCGGCGTCTATTCGGTCGACTACTGCCGCACTGCGGACGATGTCAAGAAGATGCTGACGCCCGCCTGGCTCGATTCCAACAAAATCGACGCGGTATTCTTCGCTAATACGACGGGCAATCTCGGTATCCCCGATCTCAACGCTTTCGTCGATTGGGTAAAGGCCGGCCACGGATTCCTGGGGGCGCACAGCGCCGGAGACACATACCATCCGAAAGATGCGGACGGCAACACCGCATACATCGACATGGTGGGCTGCGAATTTCGCACTCACGGCCGCCAGGCCGAAGCAAACTGCATTGTCGAAGACCCGAGACACCCTGCCGTCGCGCATCTGGCTCCCGCCTATAAGGTGACGGACGAGATATACCATTTCGAGGTCAACAACCGCCCAACGGTACACGTGCTGCTCGCGCTCAAGGAGCAGCCCAATGACGGCGTTAAGAGCAAAGTGGGCGTGGACGGCAGCGGCAAGCCGACCGACCAACTCATCTCATGGTGTAAGAACTTCGGCAAGGGGAAGGTGTTTTACACCGCGCTCGGCCACCGGGAAGATGTCTGGGAATCGGAGCCGTATCGCCAGCACATTCTCGGCGCAATCAAGTGGGCCACCGGTCTCGCCAGGGGCAGCGGTCGCCCGCAAGCCGACAAAAAGTAGCCTAAAAACCGGTGAAAACACGGGCGGCCGATTCCTGTATAACGCAAGGAATCGGCCGCCCATTTGTCAAACTGCTTTCCAATCTGATGTATACCCTTCAGATTAACTTCTCGTCCCGTTCCGCTTGAAATGAGGAGGCAGCCATGGCCAATACCTCTCTTTATCGCTTGGTCTGGATTCCGTCCGGTCTCGCGCTGATCGGCTCTGTAGCCGCGTTCGCCCTGAAGCCCCATACGGTTCCCGCTCCCGCGGAGATGATTACCTTCGTCTCCAGTGACAAGACGCTCTCCGTCGGCCACCCCGCCAACTGGCAGTCTCAGTCCATTGCCGCCGGAGGAAATATGGTCGAAGTAACCTACCATCCCCTCAAGAATGCCGAGATTCGCTTCAGTACCGATCTGGAAGGATCGCTCATGGCCGACATCAGCCGCTCCACCAGCGCGATGCCGGATACTTCCAATATGCCGCCCGAGCTTGCCCAACAGCTTGGCGGCGCGATGGAGAAGCGGAAGACTCCTCTGGAGACGATGCACGAAGCCGGAGCCCGGCTGCCGGGAAAGACACTGGACAGCTACCGGGAGGAGAAGACATCCAAAGTTCAGCTTGCCGGCCTCGAAGCGTTATGTACAGATTTCACCTGCCAGGCGAGCGATATATTCTCGAAGCGCGAGCTGATCGGTAAGCGCTTCACCGCGCTGTCAAACGACCGGCGGGTTACCGTCCTCTACTACATTCCCAGGGATGCCGAGGAGAAGCTCGGGCCGACGATTCGTGAAATGATCAAGAGCCTGCGCATCGGACAGCAGGGAGGATAGCGCTATGTACTGCCGGTCCTGTGGAATGAACAGTCTCGACGCAAATGTCTGCGAGTGGTGCAAGCAGCCGATTGCCGGCGGACAGACTCCAGCCGCGCAGCCTGCCGCTCAACCGGTCCCGCAGCACGCTGTCCAGTGTCCAGCGGCCGCCCCGCCAACGCCGCTCGAACTCACGCAACCTGTCGCGCCTCCGCTGTACCTGACACAGCCTGTCGCTCCATCGCTCGACCTCACGCAGCCCGTCGCGCCATCGCTCGACCTTACCCAGCCGGTGTCTCATGGCGGCAACGTTCGCATGTCGCTCACCGGCGAGATTGTCGAGGTTGCGCCGCCCGCGAATCGCTCCGTTCCAGGTACATACACGCCGCCCGGTGGTCCCATGCCGCCGCTGCCGAACGTGCCGCCCACCTCGAACCGGGCCGTGGTCCGCGAGCTCCCGCCGGGCGCGATCAATCCCCACATGGTCCAGGCTTCGCTCCAGCAAGATGTGGTGACGCTCGGAGAAAAGTGGGAAAAGTGCCTCGCGATGCTTCTGCCCTTGCTTCTGCTTGCGGTACTGGGCGTCCATTTCGTACCGACTGCCTATCTCTGGATAGAGCTAGGCGCGCTCTTCATTTCCGCGCTCGTTATGGGCGCGAGCGGGGCTATCAGCTCCTACGACGAAGCCTTCGCGGAGTGTACGGGCGTCCTGGTAATCTCCTTCTTTTTCGGCCCGCTCGTCGGATTTGCCGGCTATTTTCTGGTCGGCCTGATCCGCCAGGAGATGACGGCGGCAATCAACTTCCTGCTCCTGGTTCACATTGCCGCGCGATTCATGTTCATCCTCTCAGCGGGAACGTTACAGGGCGTCTCTCTCTACGGTCCCGACGGCGATTGGGCCATGCTGCTGCCCCACCTCAGCCTTTTTAGCGCGTCCGGATTCATCAGTTTCTTCGTTATATGCTCCACGTTTTCGGGCTGGATGATGAGCAGCTTCTTCCGTCAGGTCAACGAATAGGGCGTCTCCGGCATAGCGGGAACATTCGGCATGTTTCCGCCGTTCTTTCAGATATGTTCGGGCTGAAAACGTGGCTGCGGTCCCCGGCCGATAGAGATGTCATTTCGCGCTGGACTCCATCCGCGAAGCGCGACGAGCCGCTGGCGCTTCGACACGCCGTCCTTTTGCCGCCCCCGGCCGACCCGAATCAATTCCAGTTCCTCGCGCTTGGCGACAGCGGCAACTCGGATGCCGCCGGGTCTCTCCTCTCTCCCCAGGATGCGGTCGCTTCCGAAATGGCGCTCGATTCGGCCCTGCCGGACACCCTGGATAGTGGGAATCGTGCGCAATTCATACTGCACATGGGGGACGTCATCTACATGACGGGCGAGCGGCGGCTCTATGACCGCAACTTCCTGCGCCCGTATGCGCGATTTCTGACGCCGGATAGCACTATTGGCAATCTCACGTTCCGCCTCCCCTTTCTTCCGGTTCCTGGTAACCACGACTATTACGATCTCAACCGGTGGCTGAACATGCTGGTCCGCATTCCACTTCTCGGCTCCGGCCTGCGGCGACTCAGCTTCGAGCTGTTCGACTTCAGTCTTCCGCGCGGGGGCTCCGGGCAGGGCGCGGCTTACATGGAGGCGTTTGTGGATACCCCTAAAGACCCAAACACTCCCACTCCCTATATTCCTGAAAAACGAACGCGCCTGCCGAACCGCTACTATCGCTTTCAGTACGGAATCGCGGACTTCTTCGCGCTCGATTCCAACACGCTCGACGCGCCGCCTCCCTGGACCGGCGAGGCCGCCCGTGAGAAGGAGGACGCCAGCCATCGCCTGCCCGCCCTCAAGAAGCGCGCGGAGGAGCTGGAACAGATGCTTCGAATGGAGCAGGCGTCGTGCGATCAGGCGATGACTGCACGTGAGGTGGAGGAAGCGGGGACCGGACTCGACCCGGAATCGTGCGAGCGTAGAAGGCGCATTGCGGAGGAAGCGCTGGACGTTCAGCGCGCCATCGCCCGCGAGGAGCAGCGCTTGCGATTCGGCCCTGAGGACTATGACGCGGAGCAGATTCGATGGCTGAAGGCTTCTCTGGATGAGTCCGAGCGCGAGCGCCCCGGCGCATGGCGAATTGTCTATCTTCACCACCCGCTCTATAGCAGCATCAAGAACCACTGCGAGCGGTCGGACGTGCAGGACGTGAGGGCGAACCTCACGGAGTTGCTGCAGGGACGCGTGCATTTGATTCTGTCAGGCCATTCACACGCCTTCGAGTGGTTCCGCTCCGAGCGTTTGCCGCACGCCGGCCTCTTCGTTACCGGCGGGGGAGGGCAGGTCTCGCTCCGCCCGTCAATCCTTTCACCCTCCCGCGTCGCGGCACACCGGGACGAGTACGAATCTCTCCGGTCGCACGGTGTGGCCGAGTGCGCGGTGGCAGGAAAAGGGCCTTCCGCCCAGGACGGAGCAGAGGGCAGGCTCTATCACTACCTTCGCATTGAGGTGACAAACGAGGTAATTCATGTTCGGCCCGTGGGTGTCAGGCGCATTAAGTCCGGCTACCGCCGCGAGGAGCCGATGCCCGTGTTCCACGCCGGGGAGATGCCTTCCGGCGCGCCCTCCTGGGACAGCCGCCTCCTCGAATCCGTCGAGATTCGACGCGACACGCCACCGGTTGCCCGCTGGTCATGAGAAAATTACAGTTAGATATCATGGACCTAAGGTGTGTCGGCGGATAGAGTGCTTATCGCTGCCATCATGCGTTGCTGAATAGCGTGCCAGTCTCGTTGAGAGAGATGGCCTGCGAAGGAGTGGATGTCACTCTTTCCAATCATAACCAGATATGCGCGGAACGAAGACCATTTTCTCAGACCGGCTTCAGCCCAATCCATAAGCATATAGCTAGTTGGTGAATTCGCGGCGGTCGTCTTCGTCGTCAGCAACTCGAACATTACGTCCGGCCGATGTAAATGGTAGAGGTCGGTGGACACGACAACGGCGGGACGGCGCTTGACACCCTCCGCGCCGGGGAAGTCGACAATCACTACGTCGCCCGGATTAGGCATCGGCCGGTTTCTCGCCCATACGTGCCGCCGCATGCTCAAGTGAGTAGCGCGTAATATCTCGCATATCCTCTTCACTCCAGGAATCGGCTATGTCCACAGAGGGTGAATCAAATAGCACATTCACCTCTGCCTGCGCGCCTTCCGGAAGTTCGGAAGAACGCACTTCAATCAATCCGCCGTCCTGAACCGTCACTATCTGTTTCAATGCAGTTTGCATGGCAAGGCACCTCCCATTTCCTGCCGCAATAGTTCAAAGTTATCCACTCAGTATCCTTCCTTTGCACAGTCAGGCACAGCCTGCAAACTCGTTGGATTCGACTCGCGCAGGACTCCGCCCGCCCGCCACGGAATATCTTGGACAGATAACAAGATTAACGAGGTGGGAAATGGCTGACAACGGCGGAGCGCTCCCTCCAGAACAGGTCTTCGCGCGGCTGCGGGAGCACTGCATGACCAAGGATGGCGCGGTCGAAGAGTATCCCTGGGAGCATGTCGGCTGGAAGGTGGGCGGTAAGCTCTTCGCAATCGGAAGCGAGGGTTCCAACGTCGTCACGCTGAAATCCTCGCTCGAAAAGCAGGCGGCGCTGGTGCAGCATCCGGCGATCTGCGTGTCGGCATATGTGGGGCGCTACGGGTGGGTAACGATCACGGTCGGGGATGAGGAGACGCTGGATATCGCGTTGGAACTGGTGGACGAGAGCTACGACGCGGTTCGCAAAAAGGGGCGCAAGGCAAAGAGAGGCGGGACGAAGAAAGAATGAGCATGTCCGATACGGTATTGATTCTGCATGGATGGGGCGGCAACAAGCCCGCGCACTGGCAGGAGCACCTCTACTCCGCCTTAACGGCTGAAGGCGTGGCGGTCCACTACCCGAAGATGCCCGACCCCATGGCTCCGAATATCGCTGATTGGCAGGAGCGCCTTCGCAAAGAGCTGCTGGAGATTCGCGTGGGACCGCCGCTCACCGTCGTCTGTCACAGTCTTGGAGCAATCAACTGGATGCACTACGCAGCCACTGTGAACGAGCGAATTGCCGATCGCGTGCTTCTTGTCGCGCCGCCCTACGTCATCCCCGAAATTCCACCCAGCGATGCGCCGCCTGGAGTTTCGTCCTTCTTTCCGCCGCCAATGGATGCCAAAGCCGCCGCCCGCGCGGCCACCGTGACGCATATCGTCGCCTCGAATGATGACGACTACGCCACGTTCGAGCAGTCGAAAGCCTATGCGGATCGCCTGAACATTCCTATCCACCTGCTTGCTGGAGCCGGGCACATCAGCCCTTATTGGGGCTATGGCGAATGGCCCTGGATTCGCGACTGGTGCCTCGGACGCGCCGATCTCCCTCCGCAGCCTCGTCCGGCCGAGCAAAGCGGATGATTATCCAGGACCCGCCCGGCTGTACCGGCCCACTCTATCCTAAGTTATGGAAAGGCTTATCTCGCGAGGCGAGATAAGCGGCGACATCGTTCAGCGTGGGTTTCTGGGCGAGCGCAACAGTTGTCAACGCCTCGTCATTCGAGCCATGTAGCGTAATGATCTGGTAGGAGTTTCCATTGACTGTCTGCACGCCCGCCACGCAATAGCTGATTTTCTCCCATGCCCAGAAATGAATTCTTACGCCCCACCCGAGGATGACGTTATTGTTGACGCCCTTTTCTGACAGTATCACGATGGAGCCGGGCAGCAGGGTAATGAAGAGAGGCAGGCCGTAAACAGCGACAAGAGCGATCATGAGGGCAATTGCAATCGATGGGAGAATGCCTGGAGGATGCGCTTCCGGGTTGCGGTCAACAATTGCCCGCAGCGCGAGCATCGCGGCAAAGACCGCCGCCGCGAACGCCAACGACTGCGACTTCATGGGATGAGACCGCATCCGCGCCAGGAAGAGCGCCCGCCGATACGCCGCGGGCTCATGCCACTGCAACTGCTTCATCAGCTTCTCCTGCGTAATCAACGCGGCATTCATTCCACAGGCCCAAAGCCTGTTGAGCCATTATGAACAAAATGAACTTAATGAACATAATGAGAAAACAGTTAATATAATGTTCATTACGTTCATAATGACTGGTCGCCGTTAAGTTAGCGGCCTATCGCGTGGCTTTCCAATCCTCGATACGATAGAGATGCGTCTTGGACCGCAGATAGAACGCCTTGCCGGCCACCGCCGCCGACGCCATGAAACCGTCGGCAAGTTGACTCTCCGCTATCACCTCAAGCTTGCGGCCTGGTTTCAGAACCGAAATTTTGCCGTCCTCGCTGAAGCAGTAGATGCGCCCCTCTGCGTACAGGGGTGACGCCGAAAAGTGTCCGCCCAGCCGCTCCTTCCACACAGTTTCACCGCTCTTGGCATCCAGGCAGGTCGCCATTCCGTCATCGCCAATCAGGTAGAGCAGGCGGTCAATGACGAGAGGAGAGGGCTTGTATGGCATGCCCCGCTGGCATTTCCAAATGACGTTGGAGGAGGTTGCGTCGCCCTGACCGCCCAGACGGACAGCCCACACCTCCGATCTATCATATCCCGTATTCATGTAGGCCACCCCGTCCGCGACAACGGGCCGCGACCCGATGGAGTAGCCGGGATGCTTGACCCGCCATATCTCTTTCCCAGTGCGTGGGTCGTAGCCGTAGAAAGCACGTGCGCCGGGCGTAACGAGAATCGTGCCGCTGTTAGAAGAGACCAGCAGAGGCGTGCAAAATGATTTTCTACCCTCCGGGCCCACGACGCCCAGCTCCGCGCTGCGCTCGGTCTTCCATGCGGTGCTGCCAGTCGTCTTGTCAAGCGCAATGACGTACTGCGTATCTACGCCGTCCATCGTCAATATAAGCTTGTCCTCGAATACAACCGGTGACGCGCCGGGACCAACCGAGTGTTTGCATCGAATGTCTCGCCTCTGCCAGACCGTCTCGAAGCTCTTCGTGTCCAGGCAGGCCGTGCCGTACATCCCAAAGTGCACGTAGACGCGGCCAGATTCGACAATAGCGGAGGGCGACGCGTAGGAGTTCACGTCGTTGATGGGATCAGGCTCGACGGTCTCGAAAAGGACGCGATTCAGCAGAATCTTGCCCGTCTCCCGATCAACGCAGATGACCGACATCTTCGTGCCGTCCGGCGTAGCCGTCGTGAGCCAAATCTGCCCGCCAAGGATTACCGGCGACGACCAGCCGCGCCCCGGAATCGGGGTCTTCCACCGCACGTTCTCGGTTTCGCTCCACTTCAACGGGAGGCCCGTCGCTATTGCATGCCCGTCCCCCAATGGCCCTCTATAATCCGGCCAGACCTCTGCGGACGTCTGCGTTGCCGGTCCAAACGAAACGGCAGGTCCCGCGGCTACAGCAGCCACAACCATGAAGGATATAAGATAGAATCGATTGCGGGTCAAGGGCCGGCCTCCGTGACGTGTTAAAGGAAAAGGGCGCTGAGTTCGTGCGGACGATAGACTATTCGACAAATGGGAGCCCGCAACCTGCCCGCCACGGCTGTCGGTATCTGTTCAGTCTTGATGAGATTCGCCGTGCAAACGCCACGGACAAAATCTCCGTGGCTGGACGGCTACGCCAGAAACCCTGCCAGAGCAGGCTGCGGATCGCGCGTTGACGTGGAGGCAGCCCGCTTTAGCGGGGTTCCAATGGATAGCCGCCGGGTTCAGCCGGTGGCGGGGTCGCTGCGGAGCGATTCACTCTCACAGTAACTGAACAGTTACGGCTGTCGGGCTGCGCAGGGAAAACGGCGCGCTCCGTTGAAGATGCAGCCAGTCCCTACTACAACCTTCCTATCGAGGAGCCCACATTCGATGAAACACATGCCTCTTCTGGCCGTCTGCGGCCTGCTTATTGCGCTGGCAGGCTGTTCGGGCAGCAAAGAATCCTCGTCGCCCACACCAACAGGCCCCGCCGCGCCCGGAAAGGCCGCCGATTCAAAGCCGAAGGGCGTTATCGGCGTCTCCCTGCTCACGCTTGCGAATCCGTTCTTTAAGGACATGGGCGACGCGATGCAGGCTGAGGGCAAAAAGCACGGCTATGAGGTAATCATCACCGCCGCGGAGATGGACCCTGCCCGCCAGAAGGACCAGGTAAACGATTTTCTCGTTAAGAAGGTGAGCGCCATCGTCCTCTGCCCGGCCGACTCGCGCTCCATCGGCACCTCGATTCAGGAGGCCAACAAGGCGGGCATCCCCGTCTTCACGGCGGACATTGCCTGCCTCGACAAGACCGCGAAAGTCGTTTCCCATATCGCGACGGACAACTATGCGGGCGGCAAGCTGGCGGGCCAGGCGATGATTGAGGCGCTCGGCGGCAAGGGCAAGGTCGCCATCATCGACCATCCGGAGGTCGAATCTGTGCTTCAGCGCACGAAGGGATTCAAGGAGGCCATCGCCGGCAAGGGAATCGAGATAGTAGCGCAGCTTCCCGGTGGCGCGGCGCGCGACATCTCCTTCAAGACCACGCAGGACATCCTCGAAAAATTCCCGCAGATCGACGGCATCTTTGCTATCAACGATCCAACGGCGCTCGGCGCGGTCGCGGCCATCGAGAAGGCGGGCAAATCGGCCAAAATCAAGGTCATCGGCTTCGACGGGCAGCCGGAGGCGAAGCAGGCGATCAAGGACGGCAAGATATACGCCGACGCGATTCAGTTCCCGGACAAGATCGGCGTGCTCACCATCCAGGCTATTGCGAAGTACATGGCGGGCGAGAAGGTCGAGCCGCAGACCCTGATTCCCACCGGTCTCTACAGGAAGGCGGATGCGCTGAAAGATTCGTCGCTCAAGTGATTCGCGGCCTCTTCACCACGTACGGAACTCTCGCCGCGCTGGTCTTCCTCTGCCTCTTCTTCACCTGGTCCACCTACCATCAGGAGGTCCCCACGGGCGCGGAAGGGGCCGCCGTACTGGCCGGCGAGATTGCTTCCATGAATCCGCGTCCGTCGGGCCTCGTCATCGTGAGCCGGAGGGACACCGCCGAGCAGGAGTTTTCAGACACTCTGCGGCAGGAATTGGGAGCGCGATCCGTTCCCATGCTTGCGACAATTGTCGGCGACCCCGCGGACGTGCGCGTGGAAATTGAGCGCCACGCAAGCACGGAACCACCCATCAGACTCATCGCAACGACGCCGGCCTGCCGTGATTGGGCCGTCTGGGACAACCTGCGCAAGCTGCCCGTATTTGCCTCGCTGGAAGTCCGCGCGCCCCGCCCACGTGGTCGATCCACCTTTCTCTCAGCCAGTAATCTCCGCAACGTCGCCGACCAGATCGCCGTCATCGCCATTATCGCCATCGGCATGACGATGGTCATCATTACCGGTGGAATCGACCTCTCGGTCGGCAGCCTCGTCGCGCTTTCGGCGGTGACCACGGCCTGGCTGATTCAGCGGGCGGGCGGAGGTTCGGCGAGCGGCGGCGCAATGTTCATCGCCTGCTTTGGAGCAATCGCGGCCTGCGGCCTCGTCGGTCTCTTCTCCGGCGCGATGATCACCGGATTCCGAATCCCGCCCTTCATCGCCACGCTGGCAATGATGCAGGTCGCCAGCGGTCTCGCCTTTATCGTCTCGCGCGGCCAATCCATCTACGACATTCCGCCCTCCTTCACTTGGCTGGGCCGCGGCGAAGCGATCTCAGGCATTCCCAACAGCGTCCTATTGATGCTCGCCGCCTACGCGCTGGCCCACGTCGCCATGACCCGCAGTGTCACGGGCCGCCGCATTTACGCCATCGGCGGCAACCCCGAAGCCGCGCGCCTCTCCGGGGTTAGCAATCGGCGAACGCTGCTTTTCGTCTATTTGGTCTCTGGGCTGGCTGCGGGTGTCGGCGGCGTCATCACGGCGTCGCAGCTCAAGGCGGGCGCGCCCACCTACGGTACCATGTACGAGCTGTACGTCATCGCGGCGGTTGTGGTGGGCGGCACGAGCCTGACGGGAGGAGAGGGACGAATCTTCGGCACGCTCATCGGCGCGTTCATCATCGCGGTCATCCGCAACGGCATGAACCTGATGAACGTCGAGCCGTACACCCAGAAGATAATCCTCGGCCTCGTCATTCTCGCGGCGGTGCTGCTCGACATGCTGCGAAGACGTCGGTCTCGATAAACGGGTCTATGAGCTTTTGTGTGGCTCATAACACGAAAAGTATGGTAATCCCGTCATACCGAGATAAAACGGACCTGCTTCTGGCGCATGGATATGCGCGATCAGCCATCAGGAGGCGACCGCCCTATCCGTCAACCATTGGCCACCACCCTATCAATCATGCATTGGTGACCACCCTATCCGTCATCCCGTAGGGATCTGCTTTTGACTTTATGGTCCGGAACGGAGCCATGCAGCGGAAAATGTTCTTTCGACTATATCCTGAGCACAGAATGCGAAACCTT
The DNA here is from genome assembly GCA_038229495.1 of Chthonomonadales bacterium. Lineage (GTDB taxonomy): Bacteria > Armatimonadota > Chthonomonadetes > Chthonomonadales > CAJBBX01 > JBBROJ01. Next base: position 13,444 of record JBBROJ010000034.1, on the reverse strand, counting down.
CATGCCGGCATTACGAGCGAATTGGAGCCGCTCTACCTCGGCCGCAAGTTGCTACAAATTACTGGGGCCGGATACGCCGCAAAGCTGAACGTAAAAAGCAGATCCCTACGGGATGACGGTTTGGACGGGATGACGGTTTGGACGGGATGACAGTTTGGAGGGAATGACGGTTTGGACGGGCTGACGGTTTGGAGGGGATGACGGTTTGGACGGGATGACGGTTTGGGGGCTTGACCTGTGGGAGCATACGATTGGAAGACTTCAAACCCACACAAAGGCCCATAGACCCCAATGAACAAGATGACTATAAGAAAACGGCAAGTCAAGAACACGGCAAGTCAAGAACACAGCAGGTCTAGAACACGGCGCAACGCGGAGGTTGCTCCCTACCCGCGACGCGATGTTTGCGCGCGTGCCTTGCCGATTCATCGTGCCAACAGGTAGGGCGCAACCTCCGTGTTGCGCCGGTGTGGTTCGCGCGTTGCGCCGAAAACGTACTGTAAATCGCATACCTCGCGCTTAACACTCATGCACTTTCGAACAGGACTAAGATTATGCACGTGTTCATCATAACTCTGGCGAGCCTGTGGATGGCAGCGCAGCAGCCACGCCCGGACATCCTAATCGCGGACTTCGAGGGGAAGGACTACGGCGCGTGGACTGTTACCGGTGAAGCCTTCGGACCCGGACCGGCGCAGGGCACACTGCCGGGCCAGATGCAGGTATCTGGCTACCTCGGTCACGGCCTCGCCAACTCATTCAATAGAGGAGACAGCACGACCGGCACGCTCACTTCGCCCACCTTCACCATCTCCCGTAAGTACGTCAACTTCCTGATCGGCGGCGGAGCGCACGTGGGGCAGACCTGCATCAACCTCCTTGTCGACGGCAAGGCCGCGCGCACCGCCGCCGGTCCCAACGCGAACCCCGGTGGAACGGAACGACTGGACTGGGCCACGTGGGACGTCTCTGATCTCCAGGGAACAACCGCAAGAATCGAAATCGTGGACCGGGCGACCGGCGGGTGGGGGCACATTAACGTTGACCAGATTACGCAGAGCGACCGCAAGGAGGCGGACGATATCTCCACAAGGGAACTCTATCACGAAACGCATCGGCCTCAGTTCCATTTCACGCCGAGAGTAAACTGGACCAACGACCCCAACGGCCTCGTCTACTACGCGGGCGAGTACCATCTATTCTTCCAGCACAATCCGACACAGAATCAGTGGGGCAACATGACCTGGGGTCACGCCATCAGCCGCGATCTGGTCCACTGGCAGCAGCTTCCCAACGCCCTCAAACCCGACGCGCGCGGCACCATCTTCTCCGGTTCGGCGGTCGTGGATTGGAACAACACAGCCGGATTCCAGAGCGGGAAGGAGCGGACGCTGGTCGCTATCTATACGGCGGCGGGCGGGACTTCGCCCGAATCCAAGGGCGTTCCCTTTACTCAGTGCATTGCCTACAGCAACGACAACGGCCGCACCTGGACCAAGTACGACAAGAACCCCGTCCTGCCTCACGTTGCGGGGGAGAATCGCGATCCGAAGGTTGTGTGGTACGCGCCGACAAAGCATTGGATTATGGCGCTTTACCTCGACAAAAGTGATTTCGCGCTCTACTCCTCGCTCGACCTCAAGGGCTGGACGAAGCTGCAAACGATCACGATGGAGGGCCGCAGCGAGTGTCCCGACTTCTTTGAGATGCCCGTGGATGGCGACACAAAGAACCGGCGATGGGTCTTTACCTCCGCGAACGGAAACTACTTAATTGGCGCCTTCGACGGAACGCGATTTACTCCCGAGACGACGCCCCTGATCGCCGACTACGGAGCGAACTACTACGCCGTGCAGAGCTACAGCGATATTCCGGCGTTCGATGGCCGCCGAATTCAGATTGCGTGGATGAACGGCGGGACATATCCCGGCATGCCCTTCAACCAGCAGATGAGCTTTCCGTGTGCCATGACTCTCCGCACGACGCCGGAAGGTCCGCGTCTCTTCCGCTGGCCGGTCAAAGAGATTTCGCGACTTTACAGCCGGGACCACCGCGATCCGCAGATTGCGAATCGCTTGCTCAAGCCCGGCGAGAACCCGCTGGAGAAGACTGAGGGCGATTTGTGGGACATTCAGGCGGAGTTCGAAGTGAAGGACGCGGAGGAGGTCGGATTCAAAGTCCGTGGCGAGGCGATTACCTATTCGGTGAAAGACAAGAAGCTCCGCTGCCTGGGTAAAGAAGCGCCCCTGGAGCCCGAGAACGGCCGAATCAAGATTCGCGTGCTGGTGGACCGCACCACTCTGGAGGTTTTCGGAAACGAGGGCCGCGTCTCGCTCACCTCTTGCTTCCTGCCACGCGCCCGCGACAAAGGGCTGGAGGTGTTCGCCCACGGTGGAACGACGCAAATCGTCTCACTCACCGCGCACAAGCTTCGGTCGGCCTGGCCGTAGATTCCAGTAGCTCTCCCACTGACGCCCTCCGGTTAGATGAATGCTTTTCACTCATTTTTCTGTTCAACTGACCGTGCCTGTGTTCGCGTCATGCGGCGGGAGGAGGCGTGTCGAACATGAAGAATAACCACGGTGGGCGCATCCTGTGATGCGGCGTCTTCGCCAGCGACAGAAAATAGGATACGGTAGGCGACCTGGCTTCCAGTGTGACGGTATAGCATTTGGCGCACTTCGCGACGGAATCGCTCGGGCGCAGAGGGGAAGCGGCGCGGAAATGTAGAAAGAGGCGCTAGCGCTTCATAAGGTCCGTCGCGCCAAGCGACCGCGATCTGCGGGGAAGCGGATTCCGCGAAGTGAACGGTTGCCGCGTCCAGATCGCGTTGAGCGCGCTCTGTGAAACGCAGTGCGTAGGTCAACGGCTGTTCGTCTGTGCTTTCGGCGTCGCTCACGTATCGTGAACGCAGGCCTTCGCCAACAGCACGGCCTTTTCCTGCTGCCAGCGCGCCCGTTCGTCATCGAGCGAAACGCTGCGCTCGTTCTCAACGTCGACGATCGCCTCCTCGACCGCAGCCATGCATTCGACAGAGTCGCGTTCCTGGGCGAGGAGCGCGTCTGCAATTGCGGAAACGGCAAACCGCCCACGCTCTTCTTCGGGTAAGAGCGCGTTGAGCCGGGAAGCCACCTCATCAGGCAGATCGATCGTCAGCGTCATAGTTGCGCCTTTTCTTTTGATGGAAGGCCGCTCGGCAAAAACCGTCCCAACGCTGGCGATGGCGCTTTGGAGCGGTGAGCCTTTGTCATTGTACACTGGAACCGCCCGAATCGTCCATCTTGTCGCGCACAAGCTGAAGTCCACCCGGCCGTGGACAGGTCGTCGGTACCATTATCATGACGTCGCTTTAGCGAGTTCGGCGGCCAAATCCGCGTGCCAATACTGCGCGTTCTCTCTGACCCTCTCGCAAGGATCGTCCACGCATTGATCGATCAGTTCCAGTGCCTGTTCCGTATGGAAATAGGCCAGCCCTTCTAGACCCGCAATCCGGGTTTCCGGGTCGTCGTCGCCGAGAAGCCGCGCTATATGCTCGATGGCGCGCTCGTCTCCAATACCTCCGGCAATATAAGACGCCGTTCTTCGCAGGTTCGTCTCACCATTGTCGAGCAAATCGATAATCGCCGGCAATGCAATCGCTCCCATCCGGCCAAGACCCATCGCTGCCGCGCTGTCGACCGAATACTCCTCTTCCGGAACCGACATAAAAGCAATGAGCGGAGCTATCCCTCGATCGTCTCCGAGAATTCCAAGCGCAATAGTCGCATCGTAGTGCAAATATCCATCCGGGTCGCGGGTTAATCGCAGAATTGTCTCAAAGGCACGGGGGTCCTTGGTATAACCCGGCGCCCAGCCCGCGCGGAGCCGAACCCACATGTCGGGATGATCGGACGCTTCGACAAGCTGTTCCAGCGCCTCCGCGCCGTAATAGCGAATCAAATATCCTTCCGCCCGCGCAGATACCTTTTGGTCAGGTTCTGCGAGATTCTCTATATGCCGCGCGATTCGTTTTTCGCGCCGATATGTCTGCGCCATGGGTTACGATTCCCTCTCAAGCCAGCCTACAAATACTACGGAGCGAAGCCGGACCAAAGGACAGATAAGGCGATGAGGAGATGAGGCGATGAGGAGAAAAAGCGCTTCGCCAGGATGCCTGCGTCTTTTCGCCTCATCGCCCTCTCGCCCGCTCGCCTCATCCAGCTATTAGGCACCCGCCGACCGACGTTAGCCGAGCCCACGATAAATCGGCCGGCTGCCCACATGCCAACATCGAAACGGCGAGCAAGCGTCATTGAAATCGACATTGACAACACGAGCGTAAGTGGCCGGATTCTCCAGGTTGCTAAGGCTCCCATCCTATGAAACTGAATCGATTCAGTAGTCGGCTGTCAGTTTCTTACCCGCTATGCCGCCAATTGCGTCGGGTGCTCAGAATGACATCAAGGGCCAATTTACAGAGGATCGTACCTTCGCCACTACTCCCCCTCCCGTTCCGGGAGGGGGCCGGGGGGTGGGTCGCCCTCACTTCACCTCTGTAACTGCTGCATCGCTCAGGTTACCGCAGCGATCGACCGCGCGGACAGCAATCGCATCCGCACGATTATTGATCGGCAGGCTGCTCTGACCGGCAGGCAGGATTCTAGTCTCCCATCCCGTTTTGCTATGCGTCTGTACCAGCCACTGCCACGCTTTCTCATTGCCCGTCGAGGACCAGGATGCCGCGCCGCCCGACAGTTTTAGGTTCGGCATTCCCGGAGGCGTGCTGTCCAGCCAGGGGGAGGCCGGCACGAGCGCCTGTTCGCCGTAGACGTCCTTCTTGAGTGCGTCGCACAGCTCCTGGTTGCGCATCAGCGTCACCATGCTGAAGTGGACGTTGCCCGTCGCCCCCTGGATTCCACGCGTAGTCTTAATCTGGAAAACAATCTCATCCGGCTTCCACGCCTTCTCGCTGCCGTCGCCCACCCGGCTGGTGTAGTTGCCGGGCCACAGGTTCCGGCCCTTCGGGTTCTGCTCCGCCCACCACTGGAGCAGCACCGGATAGCTTTGCGGCGTCTGCGCGATGGGCCAGTAGAGCTGCGGAGTCCAGTAGTCAACCCACCCCTCCCGAAGCCATTTGCGTGCATCGGCGTAGAGCTGCGAATACTGGTCGAACCCCTTGATCTGCGGCGGATTGCCGGGCCGCCAGATTCCGAATGGGCTGATTCCCACCTTGACCCACGGCTTTCGCGCTTTCGTCTCGCGATACATTCTCTCCACGAATTGATTCACATTCTCGCGCCGCCAGTCGTCCCGACTCAGCGAGCCGCCCCCCTGCTGGTACTTTTGCCAGCTTGGGTCGTCAGGGAACTCGATAGTATTGCCCGCGGCGTCCTTCTCCTTGTACGGGTAAAAGTAATCGTCTAAATGAATCCCATCGATATTATAGCGAGCTATAACGTCCATGATGACCGCAATGGAATGGTCCTGCGTCTCCATCTCGCCGGGGTCCAGCCACAAATAAGCGCCGTAACTCTTGGTGATCGCCGGTTTTATTCTGCTAACGTGGTCGCTGGAGATGGGCGATTTGCCCGTGGGGTGGTGCGCGCGGTAGGGGTTGAACCAGCAGTGAAGCTCGATCCCGCGCTTGTGAGCTTCGTCGACCCACATCTGGAGCGGGTCGTAGTAGGGGGAGGGAGCCCTGCCCATCGTGCCGGTGAGATATTCCGACCACGGCTCCAGCTTCGAGGGATACATGGCGTCGCAGGCGGGGCGCACCTGAAGCACGATTGCATTGAGATTCAGGTCGGATGCCTTGTTCAGAATACCGAGGATTTCAGCCTTCTGCTGCTCGACCGGCAGTCCCCGCTTGGTGGGCCAGTCGATATTGGCGACCGTCGCGACCCACGCCGCCCGGAATTCGCGCGGCGGATCGGGCGGCGCGGGAATCCCGGGCGATAGGTGACCGTCTGCAGAGTTTCGATTGGCGGCGGGCGCGGCAGGAGCCATGCGCAAGGACAAAGCGAACAGCGTCAACAGGGATGCGGCCACCGCAAGTCGTACGAACATATTGCTCTCCTGTAAAGATGTCATTTCAGTTCTGCAGCCTGTCTGTCCAAGTGACCTGCTTGAATCGAATTTTCGGCGCTCATTCCACAGTCTTCCCTATGATTGCTTGCAGTTGCGCGAGCCGCTCGTGACGCTCCTCGGGGGAGATGGCGCGAATCGTGACGTGGCCGATCTTGCGGGCGGCACGCGGCTGCTTCCCATAGAGGTGGAGGTGCGCGCCGGGAATTTGCAGGATGCGGTGAAGGGGCGGCAGCTCGCCGATGAGATTTACCATTGCGCTGAATCCGAACGCCTTCGGGGAGCCCAGCGGCATGCCGAGAATGGCGCGCAGGTGGTTCTCGAACTGACTGGTCTCGGCCCCCTCGATGGTCCAGTGGCCGGAGTTGTGGACGCGCGGGGCCATCTCATTAGCGCGCCGGCGGTCGCCCTGCTGGAAAAATTCGATAGCCAGCACCCCGACGTACTCCAACTCCTCCAAAATACGACGGGCGAACTCCTCGGCCTGCCCTTGCAGAGCGGGAGTGAGCCTGGGCGCGGGGGCCAGCGACAGCCGCAGAATGCCTTCACGGTGGTGATTCTCGACGAGCGGATAGAAGACAGTCTCTCCGTTTCGGGAGCGCGCGGCGATGAGCGAGAGCTCGCGGTAGAACGGGACGAACCGCTCCAGAATCAGCGGCTCGCCGCCCATCTCCGTCCATGCGGCCTCTACGTCCTTTTGGTTTCGCAGCACGCGCTGGCCCTTGCCGTCGTAGCCGAAGCGGCGCGTCTTGAGTACGCTGGGCAGGCCGAGCCGTTCTACGGCAGCATTCAGCTCCTCGGCGCTTTCGACGGCGCTGAACGCCGGAACGGGAATCTCCAGCATGTGGAAAAAGGTCTTCTCGACGATCCGTTCCTGCGACGCGGCCAGCGCGGCGGGCGGGGGATAGAGGGGAACGCGCGCGCTGATTTGGGACGCGGCGGCGACCGATACGTTCTCGAACTCGTAGGTGGCGACCGCCAGACCGTCGGAGAAGCGGCGCAGAGCGTCGGGATCGTCGTAGGGCGCGACGATTTGTTCTGCCATCTGGCCGCCCGGCGAATCGGCTGTCGGTTCCAGAAACCGGAATCGCAGGCCGAGCGGGTAGCCGGCGAGCGCAAGCATGCGGCCAAGCTGACCGCCGCCGAGGATTCCGACGATCGCATGGCCGGGCAGCGCGACAGGGGGCAGAGGGTGAGGGGAGCCGGAGGATTCGGTCATTCGATTACACGCTCGACGGGAGCGGGTCGGGGCTGTCCAGAACCGCCTCAGTCTGGTCGGCACGATATCGGTGCAGCGCCGCGCGTATTTCAGGATATTTGTTGCCCAGAATGGCGGCGGCCAGGAGCGCGGCGTTTACCGCTCCGGCGCGGCCAATCGCAAGCGTGCCGACCGGGATTCCCGCGGGCATCTGGACGATGGAGAGCAGCGAATCCATGCCGTTCAGCGCATTGGATTGGACCGGCACGCCAAGCACGGGGAGCGCGGTCTTGGCGGCGGCCATGCCCGGAAGATGCGCCGCGCCGCCCGCCCCGGCGATAATGACCTCCAGGCCGCGCTCCTCGGCGGAACCCGCGTATTCGAAGAGCAGATCGGGCGTGCGGTGGGCTGAAACGACGCGCGTTTCGTGCGGAATGCCGAGCGTGCCCAGCGTCTCCACCACGTGTGCCATCGTTTCCCAGTCCGATTTGGACCCCATGATTATGCCGACGAGCGGCTGCATCCTCGCCCCCCATTGTATTTGATTCGCTAACTTGCAGTTTACCTTCCGTAAGGTTGTTTTTGATTAACTGCCTGGTCCTCTGGTCCTCTAACAGGGCAGGAAATCCGGATCGGGATTCATTGCCTGTCTTGGTGACCTTTCTTTGTGCCTATGTGTCTTTGTGGTTCAAATCTCGTCCGGTGGTAAATCCAATAAACGTCTCGAATCAAGGATTAAGTCATCGAAACGGCAAATCTTAGTAAAATTATGATTTCGAGCAGAGCCAAGTATGTTGTACGCGCCCTGTTGGATCTCTCGATGCGCAGCGATGAGGGACCGATTCTGATTCAGCATATCGCGACGGCACAGAACATACCCATTCGATTCCTGGAGCAGATATTGTTACAGCTAAATGCCGACGGAATCGTGATCAGCCGCACGGGACCGGGCGGCGGCTACCAACTGGCGGCTTCTCCGGACAAGATTACGCTCGGCGCGGAGATACGCGCCATCGAAGTCCCACTCGCGCCTATCAGTTGCGTAAGCGTTACAAAACACGAGGAGTGCGGCTGCCCCGATCCGGGCGTCTGCGGGCTGCAGCAGGCGTGGAAAGAGGCTCGTGACGCGCTGGCGGGCGTTTTGGACCGAACCAGCTATGCCCATATTCAAAAGCTGCACGCGGCCGGCAGGAACCGGAAGACGAGCATCCTCGACTACGTGATCTGAACGAATTTTCTTCGCGGCCCCCAACCACGCCGGCCCGGAAGCGGCTGGCCGCAAACCCTCTCCGTTTCCCAGTCTTGACGTTTGATTTGCGAGGCGTCTATAATGCCGGTGCAGCGAAAACAGAGCAAGCAGAGAAAGCAGTTCGTGAGAACATACAATCCGTTAATGGTTTTATTCGCCGTGCCCGCGCTTCTTGCCGCCGGATGCGGCCCGAAATCTTCGGATCGGCCAGGCAGCGCTCCGGGCGGGCAGGCAGGCAGACCGATTGGCGATACGCTCCGGCTGACTATCGTGCCGTACGAGGCCGCGGATAAGCTGACCGACGAGTATACGCCCATGGCGAAGTACCTCGCCAGGAAGATGGGGAAGAAGGGGGGCGTATTCTTCCCGGTAACGGACTACGCGGGCGTTCTGCCCGCGCTGCAATCCGGCCAGGTGGATGTTGCCTACCTCTCTCCTCTTCCTTATGCAATCGGAACCAGCCAGATGAAGCTGCTGCCTCTGGCGATGCCCTGGGTGAAGGGTACGCTCACCTATCATGGCATCATCTTCACGCGCGCCGACAGCCCCATCAAATCGCTCGCCGATCTAAAAGGGCGGACATTTGCCTTCGGCGATCCCGGTTCCACGTCGGGCTATTTGCTGCCGCGCCGCCTTCTGGAGACGAACGGCGTTCCGCTCTCCTCGCTCAAGCACTACTACAACGCCGGGGATGCGGACGTCGTGGTGAAAGCGGTTGAGAACGGAGCGGCGGATGCCGGCTCCGCCTATGCGAGCGTGTTCGAGGTAGCCTACAAGGGACACCCGGAAAAAGCGAAGCTGATGCGCGTCATCGCGCAGACGGAGGAGCTTCCCAACGGAATCTACGTGGCTCGCGGCGACATGCTGGAAGATGAGGCCGCCCGGCTGCGGCAGGCATTCCTCGATATGAACACCGATCCCGATGGCAGGGTGGCGATGCTGAAGGCCCCGAACGACAAGATCGTGCCCGCGGACGACCGCTTGTTCGACGGCGTCCGCCAGACCGCAAAAGCCGCGGGAATCGATATAAAGGTTCTCGCCAAGAAGAAGTGACGCACGACCGACCGCCAGCCACCGATTCCAAAATCCAAAATCCAAAATCCCATGCCCGTCGTCACTCTCGAAGATGTCTCTCACACCTATCCCCCCGCGCGGCCCGCGCTCCACAACATCAATCTCTCCATCGATTCCGGTGAACGCGTCGGCCTCGTCGGCCCCTCCGGGGCGGGCAAGAGCACGCTGCTGCGCGCCTGTAACGGCTTGGTCATCCCTTCTGAAGGGCGGCTGACGGTGCTTGGAGAGGATGTCGGCGCGCTCAACGAGCAGGGGCGCATGCTTCTGAGGCGGCGAATCGGGATGATCTTCCAGGAGTTCGCGCTAGTCGAGAGGCTCTCCGTGCTCACGAATGTATTGGTTGGAAGACTGGGATATGTGCCTCGGGTGGCAAGCTTGCTGCGTATCTTTCCCGCGGCGGACGTGGATCGGGCGAGGGCCGCGCTTATAAAGGTTGGGCTCGATGGTTACGAGGAGCCGCTGGTTCGGAATCTCTCCGGCGGGCAGAAGCAGCGGGTGGGCATCGCGCGCGCTCTCGTGCAGGAGCCGGAGATAATCTTGGGCGACGAGCCCACCGCAAATCTGGACGTGCGGACAGCGGATTCGATTCTCGGGCTGCTCGTCGGCCTCGCGGACGAGGGCCATGCCACGCTCGTTCTTACGCTGCACGATGTTCGCGCGGCGCGGAGGTTCTGCACACGGATCGTCGCCCTGCGGGATGGCCACGTCGCCTGGGACGGGCCGGCAGAGGATTTTGACGAGCGGGAAGTGGAGCGGGTGTTCTACTCGGCGGGCTGACGTGCAGGAGTCAGCGGACTGTCATGCGAATAGAGATATACTCACGAGCTTTCGCGGGCGACTACCCGCGTCGAAGGAGAGGTTATGGGAGAGCATTGGAGCCGCAGGCAGTTTCTGCAAACGGGCGCATTAGCAGGGGGCGGGATAGCTCTAAGCGGTGTCAAGGGGCTGGCAAAGACATTTCAGGCCAACGAAAAGCTGAACATTGCGGTCGTGGGCGTTGCGGGCCGGGGGGGCGACAACCTGAACGGCGTGCAGGGCCAGAATATCGTCGCGCTGGTCGACATCGACGATAACAACCTCGCGGCGGCATCGAAGCGATTCCCCGAAGCAAAGACCTACAACGATTATCGCAAGATGCTGGAGCAGAAGGGAATCGACGCGGTCGTAGTGAGCACGCCCGACCACACGCACGCTCCCATCGCCGTTGCAGCGCTTAACTCGGGCCACCACGTGTACTGCGAGAAACCGCTGGCGCATACGGTCTACGAAGTGCGCGCGATTCGCGAGGCCGCGAAGAAGCAAAATCGCATTACCCAGATGGGCACACAGATTCATGCCGAATCGAACTATAGGCGCGTGGTGGAGTTGCTGCAAGCCGGGGCCATCGGAACGGTGAAGGAGGTTCACGTCTGGGTAGGCCGTGTATGGTCAGGGGCGGGCCGGCCCGTGGAGACGCCGCCGGTTCCGTCCAACATTCACTGGGACCTGTGGCTCGGCCCGGCGGAGGAGCGGCCTTATCATCCAGCTTACATACCGTTCAACTGGCGGGGCTGGTGGGCGTTCGGCGGCGGTACGCTGGCGGACATGGCCTGCCACCATATGGATCTCTCCCACTGGGCGCTCGACCTCCGGCAGCCGAACACGGTATCCGCTGAGGGGCCAGCGGTGAATCCCGAAACGACCCCTGCCTGGCTGATCGTTAAGTACGATTACGCGGCCCGCGCGGTAAACGGTAAGTCCCTGCCGCCAATCTCGCTCACGTGGTACAACGGAGAGAAGCGGCCGCCCCAATTCGACGAGGGCAAGCTGCCGCAGTGGGGAGACGGTTCGCTCTTCGTAGGGGAAAAGGGAATGCTGCTTGCGGATTATGGCCGCCACGTACTGCTGCCGGAGGCGGATTTCAAGAACTACATTCCGCCTCAGACGACCATTCCGGATTCCATCGGCCATCACGCGGAATGGATTCATGCCTGCAAGACGGGCGGTCCCACGTCCTGTAACTTCGAATACTCCGGCGCTCTTGCCGAGACAGTGCTGCTGGGCAATGTAGCCTATCGCACCGGTCAGAAGATTGAGTGGGATCCGAAGGCGTTGAAGGCAACCAATTGCCCGGAGGCGGATGCTTTCCTTCGCCCGCATTACCGCAAAGGCTGGAAGCTGTAATCCGCCCGGAGACGAATGCAAGAGAGAAGCTCCATATTGACAGCAGGGGACCGCCACTTTGGCGGTCCCCTTGCTTAACGAAACTACTCGCTTGGTGCCGAAGAAGGGATTCGAACCCCCACGCGGTTGCCCGCAAGTGATTTTGAGTCACCCGTGTCTGCCATTCCACCACTCCGGCGCGACCCTGATTATAAGCGATCTAGTCTCAATTGTCAATCGACTATTCAGGCTCGAACAGCGACATCGCGCACGTTTTCGGCCGGTTCTCAATATTGACAGTCCGGCGAGAAATCAAGTAATATACGGCCTCAATAGGGACTCTGTGCAAAAAGGTACAAAGAGCGAGAATGCGCGGAGAGAAGAAGCGGGTACAGGGAGCGGCTAATGAAGCGAATATACAATTTTAGCGCGGGGCCGGCCATTCTGCCGGTCGAAGTACTGGAAGAGGCGAGCCGGGGAATTCTTGAAATTGGCAGTTCGGGCATGTCGATTCTCGAAGTGAGTCACCGGGGCAAGGAGTACGAGGCGATTCACTTCGACGCCAAAGAGCGAGTGCTGAAAACGCTCGGCCTCGATCCCGAGCAGTACACCGCTCTCTTCCTCGGCGGCGGCGCTAGCCTTCAGTTCGCCATGCTTCCCATGAACTTCCTCGATCCCGACACGACAGCCGATTACGTGAACACTGGCGAGTGGGGCGCGAAGGCGATTAAGGAGGCGAAGCGCTTCGGGAACGTCAACGTTGCCGCCAGCTCGGAAGACGCGCGATTCTCGTATATTCCCACGACCCTGAACCTGACACAGGGCGCGCGGTACGTCCACATTACGACGAATAACACTATCGAAGGGACGGAGTTCCCATCGCTGCCCGATACCGGAGGCGCGCCCCTGATGGGAGACGCCTCATCCGATATTTATGCTCGAGACCTCGACTACAGTAAGTTCACCCTTCTGTACGCGGGCGCGCAGAAGAACATGGGGCCGGCGGGCGTAACGATTGTGGTGGCCCGTAAGGATTTTCTCGAGCAGGCGAGCGACGATACACCCGCCATCCTGAATTACAAGACGCATGTGAAGGCCGATTCCCTATACAATACGCCGCCCGCGTTCGCAATATATGTGGTGGGGCTGGTGCTTAAATGGATCGAGCGGCAGGGGGGTCTGAAGGCTGTGGAGGCACGCAACCGGAGCAAAGCGCAGGCGGTTTACAGCGCGCTCGACGCATTCCCGGACGTGTACGAGTCCGCCGTGCGCGAGAAGCGGGACCGGTCGCTCATGAACGTCACCTTCCGCCTGCGCAACCCCGACCGCGACAAGGAGTTCCTGGCAGGCGCGCAGGACCGGGAGATGGACGGCCTGAAGGGGCATCGTTCCGTCGGCGGGTTCCGCGCATCTATCTACAACGCGTTTCCGCCGGAGGGCTGCCAGGCGCTCGCCAACTACATCGAGGAGTTCGCCAAGCGATAAGCATAAGTGATCCACGAGTTGAAACCCTCGGATCGCGCCCGCTGATGCAAAGTCGGCCTGCGCCAACTCCAAAGGAACATATGGATTTATTAGCCCTTAGCTGCGACTTTCGAGTTCTTCCGCCTCGCTGATCCAATGGTGGACCGTCGGGCGTTTCCGCTCCGGGGGCAGCAGGCCCAGCGCGGTTATGAGATCGCGGGGACGGGCGCCGGCGACGCGGATGTCACGGCCTG
>JBBROJ010000033.1:0-39431 GCA_038229495.1 Chthonomonadales bacterium | reverse complement strand
GTTGAGTGGATATCCGTATGTCAGGTCGAGGGAGAGAAACCGCTTCTGGTTGAGGAAGAGTGCCAGCTCTTTGCATTCCGGATTCTCCGGGTGAAAATATTCCGATGATTCGCTCTGAATAAAGATGGCGTCGGCGCGCTCCTCAAGAATCGCGTGCATCGCCAGAATATTTGCCTGGCACAAATGTTTCAGCGCCATAACGAACGCCCGATCGCTCATCAGCATCTCATTCCACCAGCCGTACTGAGCCGAGAATGTTGCGGCAATGTAGATTTCGTTTACCGGCGTGTAGTAACGGACCCAGGGAAAGCGCTGTGCGAACGCACGGGCATATTCGGCGAAGTGATGCGGCCAATCCGGATTCTGAAAGTTTTCTATCCAGTCCGGCACTCCAAAATGGCATAGGTCCGCGATGGGCTTGATGCCATGGTCCCGCAGCGTGTGAAATGTGTCGTCCGCGAACGACCAGTCGTACTTACCGGGACCGAGGTGAGTCGTGTGAAGCGGCGGGCCGTAGCGTAAAAATTCCAATCCCATCTCCTCCACCAGATGGAAATCCTCCTGCCAGCGTTCGTAGTGGCCGCACTTCTCCATCTCGTCGACGCGCCGGGACGTGCCGTCCGGTCCCGCAACGGTCGGATAACTGTTCTCTATTCCAGTGGCAAACATGAATCCCGCCATGCGTCACTCCTCAGTCGTTGGGTCGTTGGGTCGTTGGGTCAATTGGTCGTTGGGTCAATTGGTCGATGGGTCAACGGGTCAATGGGTCAACGGGAAGGCCGTACATTTACCAATTGATCAATTGACTAATTGTTCACAATTAAAGGATGTCCAATCTCCCGCCATCCACAACCAGCGTCGTGCCGTCGATGTAGCGCGCCTCGTCCGATGCGAGGAAGCAGATCGCGGCGGCCAGGTCTTCCGGCTTGCCAATCTCCCCTTCTATTTTCTCTTTCCCGCTCTTCACGTTGGGATTATTCCAGAGCATCGGCGTATCCACCGCTCCCGGCGCGACGCAGTTTACGCGGAGATTTGCTTCAGGGTATTCGCGGCTCAGGCCGCGGGAAAGCGCCTCCATACCCCCCTTCGACGCCGCATAGGGAATCACATTCGCGGTCGTCTGGTGAGCATGGACCGAGCTCACGTTCACGATGGCTCCGCCCTTCATGTGGGGAATCGAGTATTTGCAAAATAGAAAGACCGACTTGAGATTCACCGTGAGTACTCTGTCCCACTCCTCTTCGGCGAGATCGACGAGCGGCTTGAATGTCATCATCGCCGCGTTGTTGACCAGGACGTCGATTTTGCCCCACTTATCGACCGCTGCCTGCACGGCGGCCATTACCTCGTCGGCTTTGCCGACGTCTGCCTTTGCGAACGCCGCCACGCCTCCCGCGCTTGTGATAAGTCCTACCGTTTCGTTGCCGTGCTCCTCATTCACGTCCACAATGAGCGTTTTGCCCCCCTCGCGAGCAAAGCGCTCACAGGCTGCGCGGCCTATGCCCGAGCCGCCTCCGGTAACTATGCAGACCTTGTCCAGAAACCGCATGCTCGAAATCTCCCTTCCATAGATAGACAAACATCATAAATCGTCAGATCATTACGTTCGCTAATGGATATACGGACAACTGCCCGTTAGGTTCTACGCCCATGCGCATCGTCCAAATAGACCGCTCGCATTTACTCGGCAGGCAGCCTCAAGCGTGTTGACGATAACCGCTCATGTAAGCTCCCGGACCGGAACTAATCAGGTAGTTTGTCCGTCCTTGGGCTGATAAAAGCGCCCGTGGCCCCCTTATAGGCATATTGGGTATGTTGGATATGTTAGGCATGTTTGGAATTGCACGTAGGGAGAAGACTGGCAGTAGTGGGCCAGCGCGTGCATTCTGGGAAAGCAAGCGTCGCAGCGGAACCTGAATCGCCCGTTATGCGTCCTTGTTTCCGAACGCAATTTCAACGCCAATGCGGAACAAATCCGGTGCCATTGACTCAATTGACACCATTGAGTCAATGGGGGACGCAATCGATGTCACGCAAGTCATACACTGGACCGACAAGCAACAACACTTTGAAGAACTTTCCGAGAAGAAAGGAATCACCATGGAACGATCTAAAGGCTTCTGCCTGACCGGCGCGATTTTGGCCCTGGGCCTTGCGACTTTGTCGGCCGGCGCGCAGGACAAGAGCATGCGGACTGACAATACTGCTCAAATGAACATGAACCGCTACGATTCGATGCGCTCCGACTGGAAGTGGGATTCGACTCTGCCCGCTTCGCCGGCGCAGAATCACATGATGCTGCTTCAGTCAATGGCGGACAAAAACTTCGGCAAATCCGACATCGTGAAGATTCTCCCGCTGTTGGAGGACCTTTGCAATGCAGAAAACATGTATAAGTTCGGCATGGATGGCATGTCAAACCGCTGGGCGATGATGCATGACCAGAGCAAAATGAATGGCGGGGACGCTTTCCGCACGGCGTCCCAGACTTTCCGCGACAAGCGAGAAGGCATTTGGAATGCAATCAGTTCCGCCGTCGGGCCCGACAAGACATGGGCGCTCCGCAGCCTTGTGGAACCGATGAAGGAGAATGTTTCGACATATAAATACACGTCCAGTCACTTGCAGCGCATCGACCAGTTGCTTCGCGATTGGGATCGCATGGCTGCCGAGCGCATGGCCGCAAATCCGAACAGTGGAAATAACACGGCCTCGACAGTGAGCGTTGAAACGACTACGACGACAACAACTATCCCGGGAATCGAGGTCTACTCCATCCCCGCGCTTACCACGCAGGAAGTTGTAGACATTCTACAGATGCGACTTGCGGCGCTCGAAGGCTTCGGCGCGCCCGAAAGCGTGCTGGCAATGCGCGGGCATGAATTGACCTCGCCCAATATGCGCTTCCTGCGCGATAAGAGCCTTAGATACTGGGACTAACCTCCCGCAATTCAAATCAAGAGACCCAGAAAACCAGAAAACGGGCCGCCGCTTTAGCGGCGGCCCGTCTTCCGACTTCCGACTTCCGACTTTCGTCTTCCGACTTCCGTCTTCCGACTTCCGTCTTCCGACTTCCGTCTTCCGACTTCCGTCTTCCGACTTCCCCTCAAAACAACCTCAAAGCCACCAGCAGCGCCGCAATGGACTTGGCGTCTTTAATCTCTCCGTCTAGAATCATTTTCTCGATGTCGGCTATACGCACCGGGACCAGCTCGATCTCTTCGTCCGCATCCGGGTTGACCTGTGATTCGATCAAATCCTCGCCCAAGTAGGCGTGCAGCACCTCGTTGGAATAGCCGGGCGCAAGGTACTGGCTGAACATGCGGCGCAAGCTGCTCGCCCGATAGCCAATCTCCTCCTCCAACTCCCGCGCGGCGCATACGTCTGGCTCCTCGCCCTCTTCCAGCGTACCCGCGGGAATCTCCAGCAGCGTCTCCCCGACCGCCTGCCGAAACTGTCGAATCAGCAATACGGTCTCGCTGTCCCTGCGTGGAACGATGGCGACCGCTCCATGGTGTTCCACTACTTCGCGCTTCGCTTCGTGACCGTCGTCCATCAGGATCGTATCGATTCTCAGGGTCACTACTTTGCCGCGATATACATATTCCGACCGGATTGTCATGCTCATGCCAGGTTTCCTTTGAATATATCTTTTACGTCCGATTCGTCGGACCCGGCCTATCTCCTTCCAGCGCAGACAAAAAATGCCGCAGAACATATCGTCCGCGGCCTCTGTCATTGATTTCCGCCTTCTAATGCATCTCGGTGTCGCCCAGCATTCGCTGAACGTAACACAGCTGGCCCAAATGGTACGTCGAGTTCCAATATTGCACTAGGCACGTGTCGGCCATCGACCTCTGGATGCCCCCGGCGAAGGGCAGGACGAAAGTCTTTTGCAGCTCCTCTTCCGGAAAGGCCCGAATTGCTTCGTACAACTTCGAGCAGTTCTCGCGCGTGGCAGCCTCGCACTTGTCGATGGTATCCCACAGCTTGCGCTCTTCCATCGCCTTTGCCATCATTTCCTCCATCTGTCCGGGGTCCCCGCCATGCCATCCACGCGCAGCGAGAATTCCGACTCCCCATGTAGGGGACTGCGCCACTTCCTGGCAAATTTCCAGAGTGCTCCGCGTGGCATCCCCCGGTTTCCAATCCAGCTTGTCCGCCGGCGTGGCCCGCGCATTTCGAAAAAAGTCGTTGCAGGCAGTTTCGGTCGACTTAATCGCGTACTCTTTGAAATCCATCAAGCTTCCTCCCAATTCGTCGGTTGTCGGCGCTGCGAGAGTCCCGCAGCGCCGAAGATAAAGAAAATTCTGCCGCTCCCGCCACCGGAATCAATCAGCCTCCTGCACCATACCGGCGCCGATGATTACGCAGTAATCTCATTATGACATTATGCAAACAAAATATGGTATAAATTTTTCTCACTACGGGATGGAAATTGGACCATGCTCTGTCGCCGTTCTTGGTGGTCTCTCTTCGTGTCTTCGCGTCCTCGTGGTTCAATCGGCCGTTCATTCGCAACCGAACGACCCAACGACCC
This sequence comes from Chthonomonadales bacterium, assembly GCA_038229495.1. GTDB lineage: Bacteria > Armatimonadota > Chthonomonadetes > Chthonomonadales > CAJBBX01 > JBBROJ01. The sequence goes on along the minus strand of JBBROJ010000033.1, from coordinate 34,891 downwards.
AACGACCCATCGACCCAACACCCTTACCCCGTCTCGGCATAAATCTCTTCCAAAGTCACGGAGCGTGATTCAGCCGCGCTGCGGTCCAGGGCGTAGCAGACTGCGTGGGTCTTCGCTGCATCGGCAAGATTCACGTGCGACTCCTCGCCCTTCAGAATGCAGTCCACGAAGTGGCCGATCTCGCCGTCGAAAGGATGGTGCGACACGTCGCCGCTGTCCGGGCGCACGGTCGGCACCGTCACCCAGTCAGTCGAGCCGGCCATAAAATCCTTGGCGAATAATTTGTTGTCGCGAATCGTCCCCGTGCTGCCCAGCAGGTCGATATTGAACGCATAGGGACATTGGCAGTCGAACACGGTCGAGACCTTGCCGATTGCGCCGCCCTCGAATTTCAGGACCCCGATGACGTTGGTCGGATACTCGTAGTCCCTATTGAGCTGGTTCGCGTATGCCGTCACCTCCGTAACCTCGCGGCCCGTGAAGTAGCGAATCGCATCCACAGCGTGGCACCCCGCCGAAAGAAACGCGCTCCCCGCAATATTCTTCTTGACGTTCCATTCGTATTGCTTGTACCAGGGACCGATGTTGTGCCAGTAGTCCACCTCCGCGTAGAAGATATCGCCAATCGCCTGCTTCGACAGCATCTGCTTGATCCACTGGAACTCCGGATTCCAGTGTAGAACGAAGCTGACGACCGTTTTCACGCCTGCCTCGCGCACCGCCGCCGTCATTTCGCCGAGGCTCTTCGGATCATTGGCGACCGCCTTCTCGATCAGGATGTGCTTGCCTGCCCGCGCGGCTGCAATGGTCTCCCGCGGATGCTGGTTTGGCGGGGTGCAGAGCGAGATCGCCTGTACCTCCGGGTCGCTCAACAGCTCGTCGTAGCCGGCATAGATTCGCGCATCGGTCAAACCTGCCTCTTTAGCGCGCGCCTCCGCGCTCTCCCGCCTGCGGCTGCTTATTCCCACCACGTTGGTGTGCGGGTTCTTCTGATACGACTTGATATGCTCGCCGGAGACCCACCCGGCCCCGTGTATCGCTACGCCAATCGTGCTCAAGCTCGTCCTCCTCAGGCTGTGAAATGTCGCGCGAGTGCTTCTTCGCTCTCAATTATGACAGCAAGTTCGCGGCGAACGCTCGGCTTCCTCCGTTCGCCTGATTTTTGACTCGCTGGTTCAACTCATTGTGACCGTTCGCGATGCACTTATCCGTCACATGGCAACTTGTTGCCGCAAAAAGAATACGGCTCAATACGACGAAGCAGGGAGATTGCCATCCCCCTGCTTCGTCGTATTGAGCCATCTTGAGCCGTATCGAACGGAACGAGAACGATCTACTTCAGTTGAGCCTTCGTTGCGGTCAGCATGCCATCTGCGAAGGTGCCCTCGACCTGCACGCTTGTGGCAGTCGCCAGCGCCGCGAAGAACGCGGTCGATGTCAGCGATTCTCCGTTCTTCCGCTTGTAGGTCGTAGAGTTGGTCGTCGCCACGTTCAGCGAACCGCCGCCAAACGAGAAGCCCTCAAACTCATCTACCGGATTCAGAGTGAACGTCGCGGTCGCGACATTGGTGGCCGTGCCCTTCGCCTCTGCCTCATGGTCGTGGCTATGATCGCCGCCGCCCTGCCCTTCGTCGTCCGTCTTAGCGCGGGCCGCGGTCAGCGTGTTGGACGCCGAATCGTATGTGCCCTCCACCTCGACCGAAGTGGCTGTCGCGAGCCGCGTGAAGAAATCGGCCTCCGCCAATGTGACGCCGCTCTTGCCCCGAAAGACCGTGTTCGCGTTGGTCACGACATTCACGGTCGTATGCGCCGGCACGAATCCGGATACCTTCGTCGCCGCAACTGTGAACGTGCCCGCGGTCGCATCGATTGCGGACGGCGCGCCCTTCACTTCGGGATGGTGCGTATCCTCAGTCGCATGAATCTTGACGCTCACGGCAGCCAACTGGATGCTCGACGCGTTGAACTTGCCGCGAACGTGCACCAGCTTGCTGTTCGCAAGCGTCGGATTCGGCGAAGCGCCTGCGTTAAAGAGAGTGGTGTTCGCGTCCGTCACCACGATAATGGACCGGCTGCTATGGGTCAGCGTAAACGTGAAGTTCGGCGCCGTACCGGAGAGACCTGATACCACCCCTTCGTAGTCCTCCTCCTCATGCCGGTTCGCGTCGCCAATCCCGTTCTTTCCACCCTCTTTCAAGACCGGGGCGATTTTGCCGAGCGCGATGTTGAAGTTCGCAAGGTCGAAATCGATCACGAGGTCGTCCGAGCCGCCCATGTTCTTGGCGGCGGGTAGATTAAACGTGACCTGCGCGTGGCCCTGCGCGTCGCGGGGCACGCTGTCGGCAAGCGGGAGCGTCGCGCCGGTCGTGGATGCCACAGGAATAAGCGTAAATGCCGGCCCTACCGTCACGCGAACGCTGGTGTAGTTCCCCGCCGGAATCGCTGCGTTGGACAGAAAAGAGAACCGCTGACCCGTACTGTCGCGCAGAGTCTTTACATCGATAATCCGGCCCGTGGAATCGTCGAAGACAGTAACCGGCTGCGAAAGCGCGTTGACAAGCTCAACCTTGAAAATCGTGGCCCATACGTGGCTGTAGTCCTCGCGGAAGCTGTCGGTAACGAAAACGCCGAGCTGCGCGTTTCCACCCGATGAGGAACCTCCGCCTCCACCGCTGCCGCATCCGGCCAATACAACTGCGATAGCGGGAATAAGAAGTCGGGATAGTCTGTGCATATCTTTCTCCTATCTACGCGTACAAGAGTTCAAATGTCAAATGCTGGAAGCATCAATATAATAGTCGGAACTGGTGGGGCAAAAGTTGGGAACTATGATAGTTTATCACAACGAATTCGGAAGGCCATTGATTTACTAATTGACCCATTGACTAATTGACCCATTGACTAATTGACCCATTGACTAATTGACCCATTGACCCATTGACTAATTGACTCGTTTACCTGTCGTCCGTTCGCGCTGGTCTATATGCAGGAAACGGCGTCGCGCGCAGCGAAACTCTGCCGCGAACGAAAGCTGGAATCAAGGAGACGATATGGATGCGCGGCCCACACGGCGCGAAGTTATTAAGGGGATGGGCACGGGTGCAGCGGTTGCAGCTGGCGCGGTTGCAGCTGGCGCGGTTGCAGCTGGCGCGGTTGCAGCTGCGGCGTCGCCGGTCCTCTCAACCCTCATTTCGAAATTGGAGCCGAAAACGGTGAAACACAACTTCATCTACTGCCTGAACACCAGCACCATCAAGGGTCAGAAGCTCACGCTCGTCGAGGAGATCGACATCGCCTCGAGGGCCGGGTACCACGCCATCGAGCCATGGATTTCCGAGATTGACGAGCACGTGAAGCGCGGAGGGAATCTGAAAGAGCTGGGCAAGCGATTCAGCGACACGGGGCTGAGCGTCGAAAGCGCGATCGGATTCTTCGAATGGATCGTGGACGACGACGCCCGGCGCGCGAAGGCGCTGGAAGAGGCGAAACGCAACTACGAAATACTGGCGCAGATAGGCGCAAAGCGGATCGCCGCTCCGCCGCTCGGCGCGACCGACCGCACGGACATCGACCTGCACAAAGCGGCGGAGCGGTATCGCGCGCTGCTAGACCTCGGCGACCAGTTCGGCGTCGTGGCGCAGGTGGAGGTATGGGGCTTCTCCAAAACGCTCGGACAGCTCGGGGACGCCGCTCTGGTAGCTATCGAGAGCGGGCATCCGAAGGCCTGCGTGCTGCCGGACGTCTATCACCTCTACAAGGGCGGCTCGCCCCTCAGCGGCATCAACCTGCTCAGCGCCAACGCGATGCACAACTTCCACCTAAATGACTATCCGGCGGACCCGCCGCGTGACCGAATCGGCGACGAGCATCGCGTATATCCCGGCGACGGCATCGCGCCCCTCGGCGAGCTATTCCGCGACCTGAGGGCAATGGGATATAACGGCGCGCTCTCCATTGAGCTCTTCAACCACGCCTATTATAAGCAGGACGCCTTCACCGTGGCAAAAACCGCTCTGGACAAGTTGAAAGCAGTCATCGAAAAAAGCCTGGCCTAACTGAAGGCTTTTTAACCACGGCGGACACAGCGAGCACGGCGATTCCGGAATTGAAGTTCGCGCCGTCTCGTGTCGTTAGCCGCGGTTAAAAAGCTCTTGACGTTCTTTCTGACTTTGTGCCTTGGTGGTTAACTCCCCTCCCCCGTTATGATTAACTCCAACCTGGATGAACGCGTGAAGGTGCTTGCGCTCGCTCTCTCCGACGATCAGGTGAGCGTCGCCTGGAACGCCGCGCGAGACCTGGCGCGGCTCGGCCCGGCGGCGCGAGAGGCGCTGCCCGCGCTGTCGGAAGCACTAAGAAGCAGGGACGGCACGACTATTCTCTGGGCGAGGTACGCAATCGCGAAAATAACAGGCGATGCCGAAAAGCACCTTCCGTTCATAATCGAAGCCCTGCAAGATAAAAAACGGGTCTTTCCCGGCATGGCGGCGGCGGCGATTGCGGGATTTGGTCCGGAGGCGCGCGAGGCGGTGCCGGGCCTGATTGCGGAGCTTCATGACCCTCATGCGGACAACAGGTGGGGCGCGGCGGGCGCGCTTGCAAATATTGGTCCCGCCGCGCGGGATGCCGTGCCCGCGCTCATCGAAGCGCTCGCGGACTGGGATGAAAAGGTCCGCTGGTATGCAGCATGGGCGTTGGGAGAGATCGGGGTCGATTCGCACCCCGCCATCCCAGCCTTGATCACCTGCCTGGACGATTATGATGAGGACGTGCAGGGCTATGCGATTCGCGCCCTGGTGAAGATTATAACGATTGTGAAGATTGCAGAAAAAGGCAGCGCGGAGGCGCTGTCCGCGATTCCCGCATTGCAAGCCCGGATTAACGACGAGACCGAGACAGATTCGATTCGGGCCGAGGCCGCCGCGGCCATCAGCGCATTGCAAAACGGCGCTCCATGGGGGCGGACCTGAGAAGAAGGGCGGACACACGGTTCTGCCCCTACGTCTGGCTCTGTTGTCTCTCGAACCACCGCCAGAACGGATAGGCCGCAAGCGCTGAGACCACCAGCGCGGGGCCGATCCAGTGATGAACGAAGGGAGGAAGAAATCCGAAGTAGTGACCGATGAAAGAGTCGGAATAGCCTGAACCGGGCCGGGCGGATTCCCGAAGCGCCCGTTCCCAGCGAGTCAGCGCGCACTCGCCCAGAAGCAGGTCGGACGCGACTACGAGGCCGAGAATACTGTAGAACATGCCCGCCACCCCGGGGCGCCGGTGCAATCGCCCGCCAATTGCAGCGACCGACCCAAACACGACGCAGAGGATGAGAATGCCATGGATGACAACCACGAGAGCGGCGAGAGCGGCAAGGACAGATAGCATTAGTAAGCCAGTTTCACAAGCTCACTTCTTCTGCTTGTTAATGAGGTCGGCCAGGCGCTGCGCGTCGGCCTTTACCCAGATGGGGTCCAGCGTCAGCACCGTCGTGTTCATCGCGGCCATCTCGGGACAGGCGAGCGTTTCGTCGTCGAGGATGAAGGCCAGCCGCTCCTTCTCGTGCTTTGAGGAATATTGGTAGTATCGTGACTGTCCCTCCGGCGTAAGGTCTATGATAACCTTCCAGTACTTATCCTCGAAGACAGGTCGAATATCCTCATCGATATAGGCATGAGCAAACATGGGTCCGGTCAGCACCGTCGGGCAGCTGTTGTAAAGCTCGCTCATTGGGACCACGCCCCCCTCGTCGGTGCCCCGCCCCGCCCCTGGATTGTTGCCGCCGCGATCCTTCGATTCTGGGGTCTGCTCCTCATCGCCCGCCTCCTTCTCACCCTGATCGCGATAGCGAATCTGCCAGGACTTGTTGGAGTTGCGCGCAACGTATGGGGCCTTTTTGCCGGGCCGGTCCTTTGTTTGAATGCCGAGCACGGTCAGGCCCTGCGGCGTAGGCTGCAAGGGGGGCCACTGCTTCTGATTCAACTGGTAGGTTCGCATCTCCGCAAACGCATACCACGTTACAGCCGCTGCAATCGCGCCAATCACAAGGCGCTGCGTCCCACGCTCCCGAATCACCCGTCCGTAGGCATTCCGCGCGGGAATCGGGCTCGGTTCGACAACTGCATTACGTTCAACCGACATAGGTAATCCTTATAATTGGGCTGTCAGGTTGTTAGGTCGTTGGGAAAGTCCAGCCGCAAACCGTAGCGCACCGGTTAATACCGGAAACCTTGAAAACCTGAATACGCAACGACCTAACGACCTACCGACCCAAAATACTTCGCAGCGAGGCCAGCAGCAGCGTGATGTTCCGGTGCGTGGCGGATTCGCCCATTGTGCCTATGCGCCAGATATTGCCCTTCAGCGCGCCGAGGCCGCCGCCAATCTCGATTCCATATTCCATAAGCAGTCGCTTGCGAACCGTGATATCGTCCACTCCAACGGGAAGGTTGACCGTATTCAGCGTCGGAAGCCGTACCCCTTCCTGCGCGAACGGCGTAATGCCCATCTCGGCCAGCCCGGCAATGAGCGACCCGCTGACCTCGCGGTGGCGCGCGAACCGTGTCTCCAGCCCCTCTTCCATGATCGTTCGGAGCGATTCCTGCAATCCATACAACGCGTTCACCGGCACCGTATGGTGGTAGAGATGTTCCCCGCTCCAATAGGCGGCGAGCAGCCCCCAGTCGTAATACCAGTTCGAGACCTTTGTTTTGCGCTCTGCGGCGGCTTTGAATGCGCGGCCGGAAACCGTTATCGGCGCGAGACCGGGCGGACAGCCCATGCACTTCTGCGAGGCGGAATAGCAGGCGTCGATCCCGATGCTATCTACTTCTACGGGCAGCCCCCCCAACGACGTTACCGCGTCCACCAAAAAAAGCGCGTCGTGCCTACGGGCGATCTCCGCAATCGGCTCCAGTGGCTGCCTCACGCCGGTCGAAGTCTCCGCGTGCACGCACCCAATCAGCTTGATGCGTCCCGCGCCGGCGGCCGCCCTTTCGATCAGGACGGGGTCGAGAGGCATGCCCCACTCCGCGTCCACCCGGATCACGTTCGCTCCGTACCGGCCTGCCAGCTCCACCATCCGCCCGCCGAAGAATCCGTTCACGCCGATCACCACGTTGTCGCCCGGCTCGATCATGTTCGCGAGACACGATTCCATGCCCGCCATCCCGGTACCGGTCAGCGCAAGCGTGAATGCGTTCCGCGTACCGAAGACCGAGCGCAGGTTCTCCTGAATCTCAGTCAGAATCCCAAACAGCTCCGGGTCGAGGTAGCCGATGGGCGGCTTAGCATGGGCCAGCAGCACACGCGACGAGACGGCGAGCGGGCCGGGGCCGAGCAGCAGCCGGGGAGATGGAAGCGGCGAGGCTGGCATAGGCTAAATAACTCCATTCAATTGGCGATGAAAAGTGACTATTACAAAAGGCCGATAGTAGATCTCTGCCGTTACGGGAAATTCCGTCCGTCGAACCGGTAGATCGCCGTTTTACCCGCTTCGTCGTAGAGGAGCTCTAGGGCCGTTTTCACGCTGAATCCCTGTATGACGGGTTTCATTGCTATTCGGCCATTAGCCTTTTCGCCGCCCATGTTGTCGTGATTGTGCTCACCCTTCGCCACCATGATATGTTCTTTGCCGGTGACATCCTGGATGCCCCACACGGTATGAACAGTCTGGTCGTCATCGCGCTTGAAAGTCCAGAAGCTCCAGGCGCCGCCGTCCTTGATTCCCACTCCGTGCGCGGTCACTTTGCCGAGTTTCTTGCCGGGCTGCACGCGGTCCGGCGTAAAGGAGACGGGGTCCCATCGACTGGGCGGCAAGGCTTCCAACGATCCGCCCATTGGTAGAACGTGTTTTACAGCATTTAGAAAATCCACCTGTTTTCCTCCTGAAGTGTGATTTCCGCGACTTCCCCGCGGAACGATTGCCGGCGCTATGCCTCATTGTGAGCAGTTACCAAGGCAGAATATACCGGGTTCGAAGCTTCTCGATATCTTATGCCAATATTACGCCGCATCCATCGTCTATCCCTGCGCGTCCGCGCAGGTTAGAGGAAACCGGACAGCCATGGAGGAAAGGAACTGGCAGCCTGTCCGTATTTACAAGGAGAAGCCGAGGACGTGACGACAGAAAGCCCAACATCCGAGCAGGCCGGTTCGCAACCGAGGAAAGCTTTTCCACTGATCCTCCTCACGGCCCTCTCGCTTTCCATCGGCTGGGGAATCCGGGGCAACTTCGGGCATGAGTTCGGAGCGTTGATTCCGGGCGCGCTGACCGCAATGGCCGCCGTACTTGTCTCCGGGCGCGAGGACTGGCAGCGGAGAATCGCCTACTTCGGCGCGTTCGGGGCGGTCGGCTGGTGCTTCGGAGGCAGCATTTCCTATATGCAGGTCATTGCCTACACGCACTCCGGCCACTCCGGCTCCGTGCTCTACGGGTTCGCCTGCCTCTTCGTAATTGGGTTCCTGTGGGCGTTCATGGGCGGCGCGGGCACGGCCCTGCCGGCCTTTCTGACGCGCGAACGCCTCACGGAATTCTTGCTGCCCGTCATCTGCATCTACGCGGTCTGGGTCGTCCACGAGTTCACCTACGAAGCCACCAACGCCTGGCTGGCGGGAATCCTTGGAACGACTTTCATTGCGCGTGGGGCCGACTACCGGCAGGAGGAGCCTCTCTACTGGTTCGACACCGATTGGACCTCCGTGCTGCTGGCGCTCCTGACCGTCCTCGCGCTCGCGGCGATTCGCCGCCGTTGGGACCGGGCCTCCTCCCTCATCCTCCACCTGACCCTCGGCTGGTGGGCCGGATTCCTGATTCTCGTCGTTGCGCTCGGCCTCCGCATGACTCCGCCGCGCGGCGACAACTGGGCCGGATGCGCCGGGATGGTCGTTGGCCTGCTGGTCTACTTTCAGCGCAGCGGTCTTCAGGGCGTTACTCTCGTGAGCCTGGTGACCGGGACCATCGGCGGCCTCGGCTTCGCGGGCGCGACTATGCTGAAGCTCGTGGAGATGACCAGTGGGCGCGACACGAACTGGCACAGCGTACTCGAGCAGACATACGGCCTGATCAACGGAATCGGGGTCGGCATCGCGATGCTAATGATAGCGCGGCGCGCTCCGAAAGTAGTGGATGAGCCACCCGTCCGCCGCTGGACCGACGGATTCGCAGTGGGCTTCGTGCTTCTTGGAATTACCTATCTCAACTTGCAGAAGAACGCGGAAGAGTGGGTCAAGAAGAAGGCGATGCCGGAGTTCATGGCGGGCCTCTCTGCATGGGGCTGGTTCAATCTGGCGTACCTGGCGCTGGCAATCGCCTTCGTATTGCTGGTCCGCCGCCACATGCGCCGCCCGCTTCCGCTGCTAACGACCTCCTGGCTGGCGCGCGGACAGGCGCTCTATCTCGTTCTGTTATGGTGGATGGTGGCGGGCAACTTCGAGCGCGCGGTCGTCGCATTCACCCCGCAGCGGATGGTGACGGAGGGCGTCATCTTCCTCAACGCGGTCATCTGCTCGGTTCTGATCCTCTTGCACGGCTTCATGAATCCAGCCGCGAGTATCGAAGCGGAGCCGGACTTCCGTCCGCTCGTCCTAAGGTCCGCCGCATTGGGAGTTGCAGCCTTCTGCCTCTCCTCGCTGCTCTTCTGGGGCATCACTCGCGTAGTCTACGGCGGCCAGAAGGCTCTGAACGCAAATCTGCACATCCGATTCGGTCCCAATGCCACGGCGACCACGGCGAAGCCAAAGAAGAACCAACCGCATCCTTAGAACGACCTGCAACATGATCATAGGCGAATTATGAGACGCAGCCGCTTTCTCACCTCGTCCAAAGTTTCGTCAGTAACTGCTCCCATGTACCGAGCGAATCGCTCGGTCGCGACAGACCGTATATCTTCGCACTTGATGAAGCTATTCTGAGCTAATCCTCCTTCCGACGGCGAAACCCCGACGTGATGCGGAATTCCCTTATCGCGAGACGTTAACGGCACGACGATTACTAACCCGGCTCCGCTCGCGTTGAAACGGTTGTCGGATAGAACGAGCACGGGCCGCCTGCCGCCCTGTTCGTGGCATCTCACAGGATCGAGATCACACATCCAGACATCACCGTACTGGATATTAGACAATTTTGCGATCCACTTCATTTCGGTATGTTACAGAACCGTCGTCATTCCATATCTCGTTCGGATCGATTCCGTCTATCAGCGTCGCTTCCCACTCGCGGCGCTCTGCGACCTCTACTTCCCATTCTTCAGGATTCGCGCGGAGCCGTCGGTAAGCTGCGTCAGCGGATTCGAAGAAGCGATGGCGGTCGTACTCGTCTATCGCCTTTTCGAGAGCAGCCTGCAAGGTTGTGCCGTCTTGCGCAGCCCACCTCTTGAGGTTTTTGTGGGCTTCATCACTGAGGCGGACCATTGGGTTTGAGCCGCTCTTGTACTGCGGTGGCTGGGAATCGTTCACTTTGGGGAAATCCTTCTCGATTCCGCTCTTTGGATTCGTTCGCATGTTGCCTCCTAACTTCTGTATACGATTCAGTATACAACTATGCTTCGAAGATGTCAACAACTTGAGCAGCAGGTCGATAAACAGCCCCTGCATTCGCCGCGGCAAAGGTAGGGGCTGAAAGGTCTTACAGACAGTAGCGGTGTTATCGCGTTTTCGCGTAACCCATGTTGTTCGCAGTTCCGGGGAACCAATAGGTCACCTCCGGGATGCCCAGCTTCAGCTTGTCCACCAGCTCCACGCCCTGCATGAGAGAGTGGTCCTGATTGGAGACCTCGTATTTCCAGCCGCCGAATCGGCCGCGGGAGTAGATTCCCAGCTTCTCCAGCTCCGGTTGGACTGCATTCAGCGCCACGTCGCGGCCCAGGCCCGGCGTCGGGTAGCCGTAGTGCGCGCGGTAGTGCCAAGTCGAAAGAACGTCATGGCCCTTGCTGATCAGCTTTGTCTTGAATAGCCCCTCAATTGTATCTTCAACGACGTTCTCGACGTTTACCGGCTTATCCGTCGATTCGGAGACCTCCGCCATCAGCGACCACTGCGAGTTGATGTCGGGGACATTGTTCGGCGAGTAGTTCGAGAAGACCGTGACGCGGTAGAACGGGCTGTTGCTCTCGGGGAAGTACATCCAGCACTTCTTGCCGAGCGTGGCCGGCGGTTTGCCGGACAGGCCGATGCCGATGATGTTCGACGACGAATAGAGCAGCCGTCCGGCGGGCTCCTTCAATTGCTTCAAATCCGCAAGGCTTACCAGGCGGTCGATGGGAAGCGAAGAGATGAGAACGTCGTAGCCGGCCTCGCTGCCGTCGCTAAAGAACACCTTCTTAGCTGCCGCGTCGATACCGCTTACTTCCGCACTTAGCGTAATCTTGTCGCGGCCAATGATCTCCGCCACGCCTTCCCAGATCGCGCCCGTGCCGCCCTCTTCGGGGAACTGAAACGTGTTGTTGGGCCCCCACGAAAGGTCGTCCTTCTCGTGCAGCACGTTGTATAGCACCTTCTCCAGGTCCGTCACGGCCACACGCTCGCCAATCCAGTTGAAGTCCATCTTCTCAGCGGGAAATGCCCACACCTTAAAGTTGTACGGCACCATGAAAACTTCGGCGAGACCGGACCCGAAGGTCGCCTGAATCCATTCGCCGAAATGCTTGGGCCGTCCCTGGAAAGGCTGCTTGTATATTTTTATCAGTCCCTGAATGCACTTCCAGCGCGTCTCGGGGTTGAGGTAACGAATATTATTCTGGAAGGGGTACGGAACGAATCGGTCCTCGATCCAGACCCACGATTCGCGCTCGTGCGTGAGCCAGCGGGCGCCGAGCGCGGCGGTCATGAGGTTATCGAAGTATCGGTAGTGCGAAAACTGCACGTGCCCTCCGATGTCCCAGACGAACCCCTGCTCATCCTTATAGGAGGTGGCAAGGCCGCCGACCTGCCCGGCGCGGTCATAGATGTGGAAATTCTGGTGACCCAGTTCCTTGAGGCGATTGGCCGCTCCAAGGCCGGTCGGTCCGGCCCCTAGAATGACAACACGATCCTCATCACCAAGGGTCTGTTGAAGCATTTTCAGGTGTCCTATCTGTTGAAGCTGCGTTAGGCAGAAGTGTGAACATGAGCGCAGAATTCCGCCGGATGACGAAACCGGACGGGCGGAAACGCACACAGAGAAGACGCGGGAGCGCGCTGTACTGTTCCCCTGTTAACAGTACGTTTGCCGGGTTCGATTCGTCAGCACGCACGCTGAATGCCGGTTTCCGAAACTGCTATACTGAACTGAAAGGCACGTCGTTGGGTCGTTGGGTCGTTGGGTCGTTGGGAGGCATACATGAATCAGCGGAAGTTTGGCAACAGTGATATCGCGGTGTCCGAGATTGGACTGGGATGCTGGCAGATCGGCGGAAGCGATTGGGGCGACGTGAGCGAGGAACAGGCGTTCGCCACCATGGGCGCGGCCGTGGAAAGCGGTAGCGGCGTCGATCTCTTCGATACGGCGGACGTGTACGGGCTGGGACGGAGCGAGACGCTGATAGGCTGGTTCCTGAAGCAGACCTCCGCCAAAGTATTCGTCGCGACAAAACTTGGGAGATTTCCGGAGCCCGGCTGGCCCCATAACTTCACCGAGCAGGCTGTTCGCGCGCATACGGATGCGTCGCTGCGCAGGCTGGGAGTGGATTCACTCGATCTGGCTCAGCTTCACTGCATTCCGACCGAGGTTTTGATGCGCGGCGAGGTGTTCGAATGGCTGCGAATGCTAAAACAGGAGGGCAAGATTCACCGGTTCGGCGTGAGCGTCGAATCGATGGAGGAGGCGGTCTTCTGCGCTAATCAGGAGGGCGTTGCAGCGCTCCAGATCATCTTCAACATCTTCCGGCAGAAGCCTATCGACACTCTGTTCGACCTTGCGCAGAAGAACGGCGTCGCGATAATCGCGCGGCTGCCGGTCGCAAGCGGTTTGCTTGCTGGAAAGTACACCAAGGCGACTCGATTCGCCCCCACCGACCACCGCAGCTACAACCGCGACGGACAGGCGTTCAACGTCGGCGAGACGTTCGCCGGGCTTCCATTCGAGAAGGGGGTTGAGCTGGCGGACGCAATCAAGCCGCTCGTGCCGGAAGGAATGACCATGGCGCAGATGGCGTTGCGCTGGTGCCTGGATTTCGAAGCCGTAACTACGGTAATTCCGGGCGCAAAGAATCCAGAGCAGGCCAGGGCCAACGCCACAGCGAGCGACCTGCCACCGCTAAGCCCCGACCTCCATGCCACACTGCAAGAGTTCTACACGCGCGAAATGGCTGAGCACATCCGCGGTCCGTACTGACAACCACCAACGACCGGAGACCAAACACCTGAAAACGCAGGGATTGCGCCGGTTCATGGCGAAATCTCTCCCATCGTAAATCGCCAATTATGCGGCCGCGCCGAGAGGAGAGGAACCGACGTGACAATGAATCCAATCAGACAGATTGCCAGAGCATTTGCCATCGTGCTGCTCTGCGCCATCCTTACCGCAGGAACCAAGCCTGCCTATGCCGGCAAGGCGACACCCGGCAATAAGAAGGTCCTCATCGGTCTTCAGCTCTATTCCGTCCGCGACGACTGCGCCAGAGACCTGCCGGGCGTGCTCAAGGCGGTCTCGAAGATGGGCTATTCGGGCGTGGAGTTCGCGGGCTACTATGGCCGGTCCGCGGAAGAGCTTCGGAAGATGCTCGACGAAGACGGCCTGAAGTGCTACGGGACGCACATCCCGCTGGACACGCTGCTCGGCGACAACCTTGTGAAAACGGTCGAGTTCAACAAGGTTCTGGGCAACAAGATGCTCATCGTCCCCTGGATCCCGACAGAGCGACGCAACACCAAAGAGAAGATCATCGAGACGGCGAAGCTGTTCAACGACATATCCGCCAAACTGAAGCCCTACGGAATGATTCTCGGCTACCACAACCACATGGACGAGTTCAAGCCGGTGGACGGCGAGATTCCCTTCGACACCTTCTTCTCCCACACGAACAAAGACGTGGCTATTCAGTTCGATACCGGCAACGCGATGGAGGCGGGAGTGCAGGCCGCTCCGTTCATCAAGCGCTATCCGGGCCGCGTGCTGTCGGTCCATGTAAAGGACCATTCGGCCACCAATCCTAAAGCGCTGCTCGGAGAAGGCGATGAGCATTGGAACGAAGTGATGCCGCTCATTTTGGGCCCGGCCGGCACGCGCTACTTCATCATTGAGCAGGAGAGCTACGCCACCACGCCTCTCGACTGCGCGGAGAAGTGTCTGCGCAACTTCGAGAAGATGCTGGCAAACCGGTAGCTTGCTTCAACCTGTATTCACTTACTAGCCATTATGAACTTTATGAACATCAAACGGCTCTGGGCATAATGTTCATAAAGTTCATAATGGCTAAAGCTTCTAAGAACCTTTCAATGACACGATCTCTTTTGCACGCCACGCTCCTGATAATCGCTATGTCCATTCCCTCCTCCGGCCAGACTTCGGGTCCCGGAAGCCCCGCGCTTCCGCTTGGCGCGGCCGATCTCGGCTCGCGCGCGGTTCTCGATTCGCGGGTCCGCCAGTACATTACGCCGTCGCGAATAGTTTGGCAGTCGAGCGGCGAGGGCATGTCGGTGGAGAACGCGGACCGGCTGCTCAAGGTCGGCAGCGGCCAGGTAACGCTGAGCGACGGCTCTTCCTGCATCCTGCGTAACAACGGCAAGCCCGCCGGGGTCCTTCTGGACTTTGGGCGGGAGCTGCACGGCGGCCTCCAGATCGCAGTCAACGACCTGAAGCCGGTGGGTCAGAACGGGAAAACCGTGCGGCTCCGCGTGCGGTTCGGCGAATCGGTCAATGAGGCGATGAGCGAACTGGGCGACAAAGGCTCGCAGACCGATCACGCGGTGCGGGACCAGATTTGCCAGGCTCCATGGCTCGGCACGGTGGAGGTGGGCAACACCGGCTTCCGGTTCGCGCGGGTGGACCTGGTTGAGCCAGGCGCTAGTATCAGCATCAAGTCGATCCGCGCCGTCTTCCTCTATCGGGACCTGCCATACCTCGGTTCGTTCAAGTGCAGCGACGACCGCCTGAATCGTATCTGGATGACCGGCGCGTACACCACCCACCTCAATATGCAGGACTATCTGTGGGACGGCATCAAGCGCGACCGGCTGGTCTGGATTGGTGACATGCATCCAGAGACCACGACGGTTGGAACCGTCTTCGGAAACATGGATATCGTGCGGCGAAGCCTCGACCTGATTCGCACTGAGACGCCTCTAACGCCGAAGATGCAGTGGATGAACGGAATCAGCTCCTACTCGATGTGGTGGGTCCTGATACATCGCGACTGGTACCGGCACTTTGGCGACCTGGCCTACCTGCGCGAGCAGCAGCACTATCTCGCCGGACTGCTGACCGAGCTGGCGAAGCATATCGGCCCCAATAACGAGGAGACGCTGCCGGAGGGGCGCTTCCTCGATTGGCCGTCGAGCGAGAACAAGCCCGCGATTCACGCCGGTCTCCACTCCCTGCTGATTCTCACGCTGCTGGCGGGCGCGGAGATGTGTGAAACGCTGGGCGACGCGGACACGAAGCAGTCCTGCATGGAAGCCGTGGCGCGGCTGAAAAAGCACGTCCCGGATCCGAATCGCAGCAAGCAGGCCGCCGCGCTCATGGCTCTGGCCGGATTGGGAGACGCCGGAACTCTGAATCGCGAGGTCATGGCGGTGGACGGCGCGAAGCGAATGTCCACCTTCTACGGGTACTACGTACTCCAGGCGCGCGCCAAAGCGGGTGACTATCAGGGCTGCCTCGATGCAATTCGGCAGTATTGGGGAGGAATGTTGGACCTGGGCGCGACGACCTTCTGGGAAGATTTCGACCTCGACTGGATGAAGGACGCGGGGCGCATCGACGAGATTACTCCTCCTGGCAAGAAGGACATTCATGGCGACTTCGGGGCGTACTGCTACATCGGTTTCCGGCACAGTCTCTGCCACGGCTGGGCGTCCGGCCCCACGCCCTGGCTGACAGAGCACGTCCTGGGAATCCAGATTGTCGCGCCCGGCTGCAAGGTCGTGAGAATCGAGCCTCGCCTGGGCGACCTCCAGTGGGCCGAGGGGACGTATCCCACGCCGATGGGCGTCCTGAAAGTGCGCCACGAGAAACAGGCGGACGGCTCCGTGAAAACCACTATCGACGCTCCCGCCGGCATTAAGATCGAGCGGTCACGCATATCGAGCAGCCGGCTCCATTAGAAACAAGTTGCCATTTCGGAGGAGTTCGTTTCACGGTGCGGTTCAAAGTTATCTCCGGTCTGGTTCTCGTGCTTTCGGCTCCGGCCTTCGCAGATCGGGTTATCGATCCGCCCGCCGCCGACAGCTCGGCTGTCGCGTTCTTCCTGAGGGCTGCCGAATACCGTAGCGTACCGCCCGACCTTCCGAAAGCGGCGGCCTCAATCCTCGAGCGAGCCTCACGATTCCTCCTGAGCGATACTGGAATAGAGAACAACGCGCTCAGGGATGACAACGGCAAGAGAGTCCCGCCATACATCTACCACGCGGTAATCGACGACAGCAACCGCTTCAGCTATCGCGCCTCGTTCCCCGCCTTTCACCATGCGTACCTCATCGAGGCGTTTCTCAACTACCACAACTACTCCGGCAATCAAGAGGCTCTTCGCCGCGCTCGTGAGCTTGCCGATTGGACAATAGCGCACAGCACCCCGGCGGACCGGAAGTGGCCCTACCTCCCCTGGTCCACCTTTTCGGAGGGCAAGCCGGGCGGCTATGAGGACAAGGACAACCTTCAGCCGGACAAGGTCGGGTACATGGGGCTGTCCTACACACGCCTTTACGAAGTTACCGGCGACCGCAGGTACCTGGACGCCGCGACGAAGGCTGCCGATACGCTGACGGCCCGGCAGGGATGGGATGGAAGCTGGCCCTTTCGGGTGAATCCGCAGACCGGTGTAGTCTTCCAACAGTACACGGCGGCGCTCTTCATGAACGTGGCGTTTTTGGAGAAGATGTTCGCCCTCACAAAGAATCTCGACTACAAGAACGCGCAGATCGCCGCATGGATGTGGATGATGCGCAACCCGATTCGCAACAACAACTGGTCCGGCCTGTACGAGGATATCCCGAAGGGCAGCGATTCGCAGGTCCACTACTCGCCCGCGCAAACCATTCGGCTGCTGCTTCGCTACCGGACAGCCATTAACGGCGGCTCCTACATGGAACATGCAAAACGGCTGTTCGACTACACAATGGACGGCCTCGCGTTTCACGACCGCGAAATGGGGCTGCTTTTGAGGGAGCAGACCGCCTACCTGGCGGCAACACCAAGCTCAACGCTGAACTGGTCCATGATGTCAGCCGAGCTTTTCCTGGCGACGGGCGAAGAGAAGTACAGGACCACCAGCGTGGAGGCGGTGCGCATGGTAACGCGCTACGCACTGAAACCGGATGGACGGACGCACAACACGGTGTTGGGAGGCAAAATCTATGGGGACGGCGGAAGCTGGTACAGCCTGACCTCGCCCGTGGTCCGCTATCTCTATCAGGACATGGGCTGCCTGCCTGAGCTCGCTCCGAACGGCGAAACCCACCTCCTGCGCACCTGCACGCAGATTCGCCGCATCGATTACGCAAAAGGCCGCGTGACGTACGAATCGCTGCCGGACAGCATTGATCTGCTCAAGCTGGCCGCTCCTCCGCAACTGGTGAAGGTTGGTGGGAAACCGGTTAGGGAATCGCCAAAACTCGCCACCGCGAACAGCTTCTTGTACAATCCCCGGAGCCACGTGCTTCTGATCAGGCATTCCCAACCTTGCGTGGAGGTGACTCTCGTTCCTCAGGCTATCGGTCGGACAGTCGTCAACAGGGGAAACGATCGATGAGCGTTAAGTATGATGCTGAAGCCGACGCAGCCTATGTACGTTTTTCCAATCAGCCGATAGCCGATATGCGCGAGGAATCGGATGTCTGTGTTGTGGACGTAGACGCGATGGGGAATCTGGTCGGTATAGAGCTGCTGTCTGTCTTCGGATTCGCCGGAGCATCGCTCTACAGTCTAACGAATGCAGGATTGCTGACGAGAGCTATGGCAGACCAGATTCTACGCGAATTGAGAACCGAATTGGCTGCGGCCCGATCGCCTTACGACCACCTTACGAACGTCCTACTTTTTCGCAAGATATTTATCGAACCAGTCGGCCAGCTGCTCGCCGTCCTTTTCGAGGCCGGGCCAGCCGTGACCTTTCCCGGGCTTTACAATCAGCTTGCACTCCACCTTGTCCGCTTCCAGCTTTGCTATGAATCTTTGAGACTGCTGGAGCGGCACAAGCATATCGGCGTCGCCGTGAATAATGAGCGTCGGTGGCGTTTTGGAGGATACCGAATCGATGGGCGAGATGAGATGCGCCAGAGCCTCGCGCT
This sequence comes from Chthonomonadales bacterium, assembly GCA_038229495.1. Taxonomy (GTDB): domain Bacteria; phylum Armatimonadota; class Chthonomonadetes; order Chthonomonadales; family CAJBBX01; genus JBBROJ01. The sequence goes on along the minus strand of JBBROJ010000033.1, from coordinate 16,483 downwards.
GCTCCTTCGTAGTGGCGTCCGTCACGCCAAACGCCGGCCAGTATCCCTTCAGCGTGCCTACTTCCAGCGCGCTCTGGCCCTCCTTGCCATAGTTCAGGAAGTCGGTGGCAGGATAGAAACAGGCCACCGCCTGCACGGCGCTCGACGCGCGATCCACGGGGTCCGCCGCATCCGCTTTTCCAGGTCCACCCGTGGTACCAATCATCAAAGAGAGGTGCCCGCCCGCGCTGCCGCCAGATATGCCAAGACGATTGGGGTCTACTCCATATTCCGCCGCGTGCGTGCGGATAAATCGTACCGCGCGGTGAATATCCTGAACAATTTCGGGCACCTTGAAGCGCGGCTGCGCGCCGTGTACAACTTGGAAAACGGTCTGTCCCTTGCTGGTGAATATCTTTGCAACGCCTTCGTTGATCGCGTCATGGCTGGATACCCAGCCGCCGCTCACCATCCAGATGACTCCGATTCCGTTGGGGTTCGCCGGCTTGAAAACATCCATCGTGAGAGCGACGCCCATCTTTTTCGAATAGATGACGTCGCGGATTCGGGTCTGCTCCTGCGCTCTTGCAGCCAGCGAGACCAGGAGGGCGCACGTGAACAGAATGGAAGTGCGGAATCGGGAACGTAGCATGTCGAATCTCCTTCAGAAGTGTGCAAATATGCCACATTGTACCTTGCTCGTGCCACCAAACGGTCATCCGCGGGTAGGCGTCTAAGGGGCAAAGGTAGATGAGATACCTCCTCACGCAGGCAAAGGGAAGGACTGATGAACAACGACTATGATTGTCTAAAGAATCTTTCTCGTCGAGAGTTGCTCGCGGTGGCCGGAAGCGCCTTCGGAGAAATGGGACTGAGCACTGTCGCGCGCGAGCTTGGGCCGCCCGCGCCGTTCGGCCCGATTCCCTCCAGGCGGCAGCTTGCGTGGCACCGGCTGGAATACTACGCGTTCGTCCACTTCAACATGAACACCTTCACGGGCAAGGAGTGGGGCGAGGGATACGAGGACCCGAAACAGTTCAACCCAACCGCCCTGGATTGTAATCAGTGGGCCTCCGTTTTCAAGGCCGCCGGGATGAAGGGTGTCATCATCACCGCAAAACACCACGACGGATTCTGCCTCTGGCCCTCGAAATACACAGAGCACTCGGTAAAGAGCAGCCCGTTTCGCGGCGGTAGGGGCGACGTTCTGCGCGAGCTGTCGGACGCCTGCCGCAAGCACGGCCTGAAGTTCGGGGTCTACCTCTCGCCCTGGGATCGGAATCACCCGGACTACGGCAAGGGCGACGTGTATAATCGGTACTTCGCGAGCCAGTTGACCGAAGTGCTGACGCAGTACGGGCCGGTCTTCGAGGTCTGGTTCGACGGCGCGAATGGCGAGGGACCGGGCGGGCGTAGGCAGACCTACGACTTCCCCCTCTTCATCAGCGCCGTCCGCAAGCATCAGCCCAACGCGGTCATCTTCAGCGACGCCGGTCCGGACGTGCGGTGGGTCGGAAACGAGCAGGGACACGCCGCGTCCACGAACTGGTGCCTGCTGAAACGGGATGAGCTCGCTCCTGGTACGCCGCGCTGGCGGGAGCTGACCGAGGGCCATCGCGACGGAACGCACTGGGTCCCGGCGGAGTGCGACGTTTCGATTCGTCCCGGCTGGTTCTACCGCGAGAGCGAGGATTCGAAAGTCAAGACTGTGGATCAACTCGTAGAACTCTACTACCAGTCGGTCGGGCAGAACGCGTCGTTCCTGCTCAACGTTCCGGCGGACAGGCGAGGACTGATTCACGAAATCGATACGGAGCGACTTCTTGGCCTAAAGCAGCATCTCAATATGGATTTCGCCCGGAACATTGCGCGCGGCCGACCGGCTGCTGCGACGAACACGCGCGGCGGAGACCGGCAGTTCTCGCCTGGGAATGTCACGGACGGAAAGCCGGACACCTATTGGGCTACGGACGCTTCGGTTACAACGGCATCGCTGGAGGTAACGCTGGAGCCTGATTCGATAACGGAGATTGACCGCGTCATCCTTCAGGAACAGTTCGCACTCGGTCAGCGCGTGGAGCGGTTTACCGTGGAGGTTTTCACGCCGCAGACCGGCTGGACAACGGTCGCGGAAGGCACTACCATTGGGAGCAAGCGCATTTTGAGGTTTCCAAGGTGCCGCGCCGACCGAGTTCGGGTCAATATCTCGCAGTCCAGAGCCTGCCCCACCCTTGCTAACCTGGAATTATTCTGCAAGCCGTTTCGTCAAGGGGGTTCACGATGAACGCATCCTTCTGGCCCAGGGCGCAGCAAGCAACGCCGATCTCCGGATGTGCGGTGGCGACGATTCTTTCGACCTGGGTGGCGCTGATGCTCTGCTGCAATGCGCGCGCCGATAACATCCTCCCGCCTCCCCTGCGCGGCATCCACAAAATCGTCTTTCTCGGCGACAGCATCACCTATAGCGGTCAGTACATCGAGTATGTCGATGCGGTTTTGGCGGCGCGCTTTCCCAACCAGCATTTCGAGCTGATCAATCTGGGATTGCCAAGCGAAACGGTGTCGGGGTTGTCGGAACCCGGTCACGCGGGTGGCGCATTTCCCCGTCCCGACCTGCACGAGCGGCTGGACCGCGTGCTCGCGAAAACGAAACCCGACATGGTGGTTGCCTGCTACGGCATGAACGACGGCATCTACTTTCCATTCAGCGAAGAGCGATTCGCCAAGTACCGCAAGGGCATGACCTGGCTTGCGGGCAAGGTGAAGGCGGCCGAGGCGAAGCTTCTAATTCTCACGCCGCCGGTCTTCGACGCGGAACCGATTCGAGCGGACACGCTTCCCGCCGGATTGGACGTCTACCCAAAGCCATACGCTGGCTATGACGACGTACTCGACCGATACTCGGAATGGCTGCTGGACCAACGCTCAAAAGGCTGGCGGGTGGAGGATGTACACGGCCCCATGCGCAGGCATCTCGATTCGAAACGGCGCGCGCAGCCCGCATATCGGTTGGCGGACGATGGGGTGCACCCGAACGATACTGGCCACCGACTGATTGCAGGGGCGGTTCTGAAGGCGTGGCGCATAGCCGGCGCTAACAGTGTGAGAATTGAGAAGGAAGAGGCTGCCGCCAGGACTCTGCCGTTGATTCAGGCCCGGCAGCGCATGTTGAAGGACGCATGGCTAACAGATGTCGGTCACACGCGCCCCGGCATGGCAAAGGGCCTGCCGCTCGCGGACGCCCTCCAAAAAGCAGCCGAGATGGATTCGCAGATTCGCGAGTTGGCACGTTCCCAACCGTCCAGGCATAAGCCGTGAAGCAGGTGCGACGGAACCTATCGTAACAATCGACGCGAGCGGCACTCTAAATATGTAGGGCCGCATTTTTTGGCCCTACCGATTTACATTAAATACTCCACAAATACTCCACAAATACGCCACAAATACGCCACTGAAAGACCCGGATGCATCGCATTAGCGATAGAACCCGAAGGCTTAACACCACACCGACCACGCTCTTCCTGGCCGTAATGCTCGCTCCAATACCCATTCTCGGCGCGGGACTGTATTGGCCGGATGAGAAGCCGCAAATCTCTTCAGCAAACCCCGCCCAGGCTGAGTACGAGAAAGAGATACGCCCGGTCGTGACGCAGTTTTGCGTGAGATGTCACGCAGGCGAGAAGGCGAGCGGCGGCATCAACTTCGCGGCTTATAGCGACGTGACCGCGCTGCAAAAGGCTCAGAATACCTGGCGCCGGGCTCTCATCCAGATTCGCGAGCGCTCCATGCCCCCGAAGGGTGTGCCTCAGCCGACCGAGGTTCAGCGCGACCGACTCGTGCAGTGGATTTCGCATACCTTGGACAACGCGAACGAGAGCCTTCTGCCGAAGAATCCGGGCCGCGTTCTCATCCATAGGTTGAGCCGCACGGAGTATAACAACACCCTTCGGGACCTGCTCGGAATCGAATCGCGTCCCGCCGACACGTTTCCGGCGGACGGAGGCGGTGGCGGCGGGTTCGACAACGATGCCAATACCATGTATGTCCCGCCTATCCTCATGGAGCGCTATCTGGATGCCGCCGGCCAGGCGCTTGCGGAGGCGAAACGCGATCTCATCTTCCGGGTTCAGCCGGGAAAGGGCCTTACCAGCCGCGAGGCTGCGCGCCGCAATATCTCCGCCTTTGCGGCGCGCGCCTTCAGGCGTCCGGTGGAAACGGAGGAGGTACAACGCCTTCTCGGCCTCTACGACACGGCGGTCAAGCGCGGCGAGACTTCTGAGAATGGGGCACGACTCGCACTCAAGGCCGTGCTTATTTCGCCCAGTTTTCTCTTTCGCGTGGAGGCGGATCGGACTGGAGCGGACGCCTATCCCATCGGCGATTTCGAGCTTGCGAGCCGCCTCTCCTATTTTCTCTGGGCCTCCACGCCGGACGACGAGCTGCTCCGGATCGCTGCCGCGAAGAGGCTGCGCGAACCTAAAATACTTGAGCAGCAGGTTCACCGCTTGCTGCTCAGTCCGAAGTCGAGGGGGCTGGCCGACAGTTTCGCGAGCCAGTGGCTGCGCGTCCGAGATCTCTACACGAGCCGCAAGCCCGATCCGCGCCGTTATCCCAACTACTCGCCCGCCCTGCGCGATGCGATGTATAATGAACCTGTAGAGTTCGTCAGCGGCCTGCTTCGCGAGGATCGGCCCGTTCTGGACCTGCTTGATTCGGACTACACCTACCTGAACGAGGACCTGGCGAATTTCTACGGCGTATCGGGCGTAACCGGCGCTAATTTCCGCAAGGTCGGCCTGTCGGACCACAGGCGCGGCGGCGTTCTCACGATGGCAGGCGTACTCACGGTGACCTCCTATCCTCAGCGGACCAGTCCCGTATTGCGCGGCAAGTGGGTTCTGGAGAATATGTTCGGCACGCCGCCCCCGCCGCCTCCGCCGAACGCGGGCGGCCTTCCGGCGGACGATGGGCCTAAGCAGGGGCTGACGTTCCGGCAGCGGCTGGAGAAACACCGGGAGAAGCCGCAGTGCGCCGGCTGCCACGCCCGCATGGATCCGATCGGGTTCGGGCTGGAAAACTTCGATGGAATCGGCCAGTGGAGAACCGCTATCGGTGATCGGCCCGTCGATTCAAGCGGCGTTCTTGCCGGCGGAGAGAAGTTCAACGGCCCCGTCGAATTGAAGAAGCTTATGCTCGCTCAGAAAAGCGAATTCGTTCGCGCCCTGACCGAGAAGCTCCTCAGCTACGCACTCGGTCGCGGCCTGGAGTCTTACGATATTCCCGCCGTCCGTAAGATAGCGCAGGCCGTGGAAAAAGACAACTATCGCAGCTCCACGCTCGTACGTGAAATAGCAAGGAGCTATCCGTTTCAGTACCGCAAAAACGGTTAAGGTCGTTGGGTCGTTGGGTTGTTGGGTGAAGGAGAATTGCACATTGGACGAATCATATAAGCTCTCGCGAAGGACGGTTCTGAAGGGTATCGGCGTAACCATGTGCCTGCCGCTGCTTGAGGCGATGGAGCCGCTTGCCGCTTCAGCCCTTGGAAGACCCGGCGCAGCACAGGCGGCCAAAGCGCCTGTGCGGCTTGCGGTGCTCTACATGCCGAACGGCGTGAACCCGCACACATGGCAGCCCGCCGGAATCGGCAGCCAATATGAGTTGTCCTCCGCCCTCTCGCCCCTCGCCAACGTTAAGAACGACATCCTCATATTCACGGAGCTGATGAATCAGCAGTCTACCGAGGGCGACGGGCACTACGCAAAGGTCGCGCCGTTTCTTACGGGCACGCACATCACCAAGACCACCGGCAGCGACCTCCGGTGCGGCGCGGTCTCTTTGGACCAGCTTGTGGCGCAGCGCGTGGGCAATCAGACACCACTGCCGTCGCTGGAGCTGAGCGTGGAGACGCCCACCAACTTCGTAGATACGAACGTGGGCTATACCGCGCTGTACGGCTCTCATATCTCGTGGTCCACGCCCACTACGCCCGTTAGTCGCGAGGTGAATCCGCAGATCGCTTTCGATCGACTATTTCGGCGGCAGGATGCAAAGGTTACGCATTCCTCGCCGAACGACTCCAGTGTGCTGGACGCGGTGCTTGGCGACGCGAAACGTCTCCAGGCGAAGATCGGCAAGGCGGACCGGCTCAAACTCCAGGAGTATTTCGATTCGGTGCGTTCCGTCGAGAAGCGAATCGCGTTCGACGCGTCGCGGCGCAAGGCTGAATACGAGGGCGATCCGCTTGCGCGGAGAGAGATAGAGCGGCTGGGCGGCCGAATCAAGGACTACTATCAGGACCCCGCCAAAATCAAGGAGCGGGGAATCGACCACACCGAGCAGGTCCGAATTATGCTCGACATCATGGTGCTGGCCTTCTGGACCGATTCAACTCGCGTCGGCACCTTCATGTTTGGAAATGAGGTGAGCGGGCGCAACTTCTCGTTCCTGCCTGGCGTGAGCGGCAGCCACCACGAGACCTCGCACCACGAGAACAACCCCAAGAAACTCGAGGAGTACCGCCTCATCAACATGTGGCACACGGCGCAGTACGCCTACATGCTGGAGAAGATGAAGGGCATCAAAGAGGCCGAGGGGACGCTGCTGGACAATTCTATGGTAATGTTCGGCGCGGGAATCAAGGACGGAAACGCGCACAGTCCCGTTAATCTGCCTATCATCCTCGCGGGCCGTTGCGGCGGCTCTCTCGCGCCGGGCAGGCATCTGGTCTACGAGAAAAAGACACCGCTCTGCAACCTCTATCACGGCATGCTCACCCGCCTCGGCATCCAGACGGAGCGATTCGGCGACAGCGCCGGCGATCTGCCGGGCTTAAGTGATACCGCTTACAAAGGGGTCGAGGTTAAAGCGTAAGTTCTCGAATGAACGCAAGTTGGCGAGTCGTTTAGGGCGAGCTTGAACGGAACGTACGTGGGTCGTACAGGGGGAAACTGGTCCCGCAGAAATACTGCGCGGCCCTAATTCTATGACCAACTCGCAGCTAATTCTGCTTTTGAGCGCCGCGCCGGGCGTGGGCGAAAAGACTCTCGGCACAGTGCTGCATCGCAATGCGGTACTCCGCCGGACGCCCCGGGAGATGTTGTCTCTCAATGTGGATCGGCTTGTCGAAGAATATAGATTTCGTCGACGGACCGCCCAATATCTTGCGGAGTTGTCTTCCAAAGCGATAAGCGCGGCTGAAGGGGCTGAGCGCGAGATGCGCCGCGCTGGTATCGAGATTCTGACGACTCTCGACGCATCCTATCCGGCGCGACTGATGGACGCCATGGACGATCCGCCGCAGGCCCTCTACGCCTATGGCCGGCTCGACATGCTGAACACTCCGCTTTTTGCAGTCGCCAATTCCAATGACGCGAGCAATGAGGCTTTAGCGGCCGGGGACCGCGCGGCTGAAGCGGCGATTGCGAGCGGCTGGTGGCCTGTCACCGGTCACAACCGTGTCCCGTACCAACGTCCCGCGCTGGTAGCGCGTCGCACTGGAGGACGAATCTGCTACGTGCTGGACAGAGGCATTTTCGAGGCGTTCGGCGGCGACCTTAGCCGCGAGCTGTTCCCTGCGGCGCGCATATGGAGCCCCGCCTACGATCCCTGGCGCGACCTCTCGCTCTCTCCCTTTCCCCTGCGCGCGCACTGCCTCGCAGTCCACAACCAACGCCGCGATTCAATTCTCTTCGCGCTGGCGCGCGCAATATTCGTGGGTGAAGTCCGTCCCCTTGGTCATATGGAACATGCCTGCCGCGATGCACTAAAGCGCGAATGCCCGGTCTACCTCGTTGGGCCGCCGCGCAACGAAGACCAATGCCTTCTCGACTCCGGCGCAAAGCGCATTGAGCCGAAAGACATCTCCTCCATCCTGATGTAGCTCGCCAAGAAGGTGACCGTCCAATCCAAAATCCGAAATCCAAAATGAATTTCTGGCTCCTCGCTGGATGTCGCTGACGCTGTACGCCGCGGAGGTCTACAACATTGCGTGGGGTGGATTCGTTCTGCTCTTTCCCCTAACGCCATTCCGGTGGGCGCACATGCCTCCTCCGAACTACCCCATGATCTGGCACTGCGTGGGGATGGTGGTCGGCGTCTACGGAGTGGGCCATGCCTGCCCGCAATCCATGGCATCAAATCCGTACCGATATTGGCCCATCGTGCTCGTCGGCTTTCTTGGCAAACTGTTCGGGCCTGTGGGATTCGTATGGTCCGCAAGGCATGGCGAGCTGCCATGGATTGCGGGCTGGCTCAACGTTACCAACGACCTGGTTTGGCTCACCCCTTTCGCCATTATCCTGCGCGGAGCATACGGTGCCGAACTGCAATAGTGAAGTGCACAGGCTTCTCGTACAATCGTGAGAGATGAGCAGATTCCTCTATATCTGACCAGGTACCTATGACCTGTGAGCATACAAGATTGGCGCGTTGGCTCGGACCGCGTATTTGGAACATATGGCGCCGCAATCGGACAAAACGGTCATGCGGAGCGAGTTAATATCTGCTCCGCCCATTCTGCTGCATCGCTTTGATCCCCTGAATCCTCCTGTGCCACTCGTTGAAGGATCTCATCTGTCAGCGCCTCGTAGCTCTTTGCTCCGCTGGACCTCCGGTCCATGGCAATGAGGGGCCGGCCCTCAATCTCCGCCTCCGACAGCCGCACGCTCTTGCCAATCAACGTGTGGAATACCTTGTCCCCGAATCTCTCGCGGATGACATGCTCCGTCGCGCGATGAAGCCGGGTGCTGCGGTCAAACATCGTAATGACCACCCCCAGGAGGCGCGTTTGGACGTCATGCGATTTCGCCATGCTTTCCACCATGCTGTTCAGAATGTCCATCCCGGCAAATGCATACATCTTGGCCTCGGTTGGAACGAGAAGGTGGCTGCTGGCGATAATGGCGCTCTGAGTGAGCGGGCCGAGAGAGGGCGGGCAGTCGATGAGCACCCAATCGAACTTGGGAATGCCGCCGGTTCCAGCGAGTGAATCCAGATTTCGGAGGGCGCTCCGTAGACGATACACCGACGCGTTGTTCGGCGATTGATCCCGGATCATAGCCACTTCACAACGCGACATGTGCATATGCCCGGGCGCAATGTAGAGAGGCAGGTCCGGCACTTGGCGGATGATGGGTGCAAGGGACCTATCCTGGCCGTCCATCAGGACATCGTGAAGCCTGTAGGGGAGGCCCGACCAGTCGGCGTGCAGTCCCAGCGTAAGGTTTGCCTGAGGGTCAAGGTCAATGAGGAGGGTTCGCAAATTGCGCGCTGCGAGCTGCGCCCCAACATTTGCGCAAGTGGTTGTCTTTGCAACGCCGCCTTTTTGGTTGATGACGGAAACAATTTTCAAGCAAATACCTTCTTTCCGACGGTCCGGCGTTCCTCTTGGTACAAGCGGTGTTACCTCGATTAGGTCAGTTAGCTCTGCTTACTGGACTGCGAATCTATCTGGACCGCGAATCTATCTGGAAACCTCGTTTAATTTACCAGCTTAGCCACCTACTTTGTCCATATGCTTCCATTTATGTTCGCATGCAGCACGGCAAGGGCTCTGCGGGAAATAACAACGTGTCTCCACCCTTCAGTGATATTTCCAAAAATATTTCCAAAATGCTTTGAATCGAGCGGGAACATTGCAGCGGGAGCGGCAGACTCAAAAGATTCTTCAATTTTTTTCTAATTTTAGCCGGAGAGGGCTCGCATTGGCACACTTTGTGCAATATAATACAATATGGACGGAAGGTTCGTGACGACTGCCCGTCTCTAATGGAGCCCGAGGGTTTTTATAACTAATTCCGACGGGTGTTCATTCGACTTGCTTACCGCCTCGGCCAGATCCGAACAACGCGGTCCCCATTAGCCTCGTCTCGTCTTACTCAGCGACGAAGTAGTGATCGAGCATTTCTATTCGTGCGCGCCCCTGCCGGCTCGTAGCCCCATTTAGACAATACAGTAAGATGTCGGGTCACAGATTGAAAGAGAGGCACGCTCCGCTTCTTTAGGAGCTGCTGAGCTAACACTATGCCGGTCACATGGTGTATACGCTTTGTCATACCTCTATCCAATCATCGCCGTGGTTCTGATGTTTCAACGGTTCTTTGCCGGCCTTGTGGCCGGGTGGGAACATTTGGAACCTGCCGAAACAGGATGCGGAATGACGGGGACTATGTCTCCAGAGGGTATCACAACCGCGTCGGGCATTCATTGCGCTCGTTCCACATGTGCCACGTAATCGATATTATCGATAATAGCCGAGGAGAAAACTGTTGGCGCAAATACTGATCGACCGGGCTGCGGGGCCGGTGGACACAGGCAATAATTACCAAATTAGCCAATCGGGCGAGATTAAACGAACTTCTAGCGAGCAAGATGCAATCGGGGATGTGGAAGACGCAATTCTCCGATTTGGACATCACTCTGCAGCATTACCGGCGCTGTTTGGCGGCGCGGGAGTGGCTTCAGCAGCCGTGTGCGAGAAGTGGGCTATCGGGCGTTTCCGCGATGTGCGCGAGATGCCGGACGGCGAGACGCGTGAAGCGCTCTACGCGGACTTCGCTCCCCTGGTAAGGCGGTTAATGCGCCAATATGGCGGCAGCGACCCTGAGCTTCGCCTGGACCTGGCGGGGGAGATATACTACCGATTCTGCGCCTTGTTGGACGCGTATGACCCGGAGCGTGGAGTGCCGCTTCGCCCCTATCTCGTCCGACAGCTTACGGCTTCAGTATATACGTACGCTCGCCAGCAATGGCGATCGCGAAAGCGAGAGGTTAGCCTCGACGCACAGATGGAAAGCGGCACCGGGCTTGCCGGCCTTGCGGGCGGTTGTATGGGACCGCACGGACGCAGAGGAATCGTATCCGCCGCCGGAGCAGCGTCATCCGGTCCCTGCGGGCCGATCATGAATGTAGCTGCCGACCCTACAGCAAACTGGGACGATACGATCGTGCAGCAGCAGATACTAAAGTCGCTGCCGCAATTGATCGATAACCTTCCTAAAAGACAGCGCCAGGTGGTGATTTGGCGATACTATGAGCAAAGGTCTTTCGAGGAGATCGGCTCCGCGCTAGACATCCAGGTATCCACGGCGCGGTCTCTACTGAGGCACGGCCTCACCAACCTGCGGAAAGAGCTCGCGCCCATTCATTGCCCGACGGAATAGTTTAACAGCAAACGGAATAATTAACACGTGATCCACGTTTGAGACGCAAGGACATCAGGAGACAAGTCTCATTAGACGTAAAGGGCGGGCCGAAACCACAATCTGGTTTCGGCCCGCCGCTTGGGCACATGCTGGAGACTTGCCCGTGTCGATATGCCTACGTCAGCTCCGCTTGTCAGCCGGCCGCGCGGCGGCAACGATGATCGCGCCCGCCACGAGCGTTGTTTTCAGGTTCTGCTCAGTAGTTACCGCGTACCCATCGGCCGTAAGTACGATAATCATTTTCATTGCCTGCTGATCCGCGAGGCGCTGGGCCTCCGCGCGTGCCTCAGCCTCCGTTGGGAAGGTGTCCATAAGCAGATTCGTCTCCACTGACATCACGTTTAACACTGGACCCGCTGTTTAGCTGTGTATAATGGTCCCGCGCGATTGGGGATATCATTGTAGCAACAAGCGCACCGTAGCATCTGAATAGTTCCGGGCCGAGCCAACAACTTTGTGGCTGTCGCCGCTTTAATGACTGCTGTTGTCGTACTTGCACTATTTTGCAAACCGACCGATCATTTGGCTCGATTCGTGCATCGACTCTTAGTGCATCTATCCATGTTATAGGTCGAACGAGGAATCTGCGGAGTCCCTTTGCACACCTAGCGCCGTGCGTGCATTTGTACCTTGAGGTTCTCTTGGAATGTGTTGAAAATAGCCCCCCAACCCCCAATCCTGGGGGAGACAGACGAGAGAGCCTGGCCCCCCAACCCCCAATCCTGGGGGAGACAGACGAGAGAGCCTGGCCCCCCAACCCCCAATCCTGGGGGAGACAGACGAGAGAGCCTGGCCAGGCCGGCCAGTTCCACCCCGCCCCGCGTATGATCAAGTTATTAGCACCATGATTATTGACTACGTTATTCCGGCAATCCTGACGACGTTGTGAGGAGATGGTAGAAGATTCGCTCGAGACATGCCGCATCACGTGCTCACCGAGTTTTTGCACTTAATTTCTCGCCCGCTATCAGAATGGACTCATTTCATGGCCATTGCGTATGAGCCTTATTCCAACAGCCCCACCGCCTACCGACGCGAGTCCGCCCTGGACACCGCGACGCTTGAGCGCGGGCCACGCCGGATATTGTTCCTGGATCATACGGCCACGCTTGGAGGCGGCGAGATTGCCCTTCTAAATCTCGTAACAAACCTTGACCTGGGTCGCTACAAGCCGGTGGTCGTACTGTGCTCCGACGGACCGCTCGCCTCCGCCCTGCGCGATAGTGGAACTGAAACGCACATCCTGCCGCTTTCGCCGAGCATCGTCCATACGCGAAAAGACACCCTTAACCGCAAGACACTTACGCGCGGCAGGGACGGGGTCAGGTTGATTGGCTATGTGGCCCGGCTCGCGCGTTTCATCCGGAAGCACAACATTGAGCTGGTTCATGCGAATTCTCTCAAGGCGGACGTTATCGGCGCGCTTGCCGCCCGGCTTGCGCGCGTTCCCGTGCTCTGGCACGTGCGAGACCGAATTGAAGACGACTATCTCCCGCCCAAGGTCGTCAAGCTGTTCCGCCTCTTGTGTCGAGTCTTGCCGAACTATGTCGTAGCCAATTCGAACGCGACCCTGGGCACGCTCTCGCTGCGACGCACGAAAAACGCTTGCGCCGTGTACAGTGGCGTCAATATGCACGGGTTTAACGAAACGGGACAAGGCGGAGGGGTAAACGTAAACATTGGGCGCAACTCCCGCGTGGTGCACGACGGCGTGACGAGGCTGAATAGCACGCGCATTGGGGCCGATTACTCACTTCCCTCCACCGCTCTGCAGACGGCGCCCCGGCCGGGGGGTTCGCCCTGGTTCCATGCGATGGGACGGGGAGCGCGCATCGGCCTCGTGGGCCGCATAAGCCCCTGGAAGGGCCAGCACGTCTTTATCAAAGCAGCCGCGCAGCTGCGCCACCGATACCCAAACGCCCGCTTCCAGATTATTGGCTCGGCGCTTTTCAACGAGACGGACTATGAGAGGGACTTACATGAGCTCACGGCCTCTCTCGGGATGGAAGAGCGAATTGAATTCACGGGTTTTCGCCGCGATATTCAGACGGCAATCGCCGATCTGGACATTCTCGTGCACGCCTCCACCACGGGCGAGCCGTTCGGACAGGTGGTAGCGGAAGGCATGGCCAATGGCAAGCCTGTCATAGCAACATGCGGCGGCGGCGTCCCCGAAATCGTGGTCAACGGCGTTACGGGCCTGCTCATTCCCATGGATGACGTGGAGGCAATGGCCGCAGCCATGGGTTATCTTCTGGACAATCCGGAGGAGGCGCTTGCCATGGGAGCAGCAGGCCACAAACGGGCCGATACGCATTTCAATATCGAGAATACCGCGCGCCTTGTCGAGACCATCTATGAAGAGATGCTCGCGGGACGAAAGTCCACATCGAAGGGATATGCAGGGGCCATTCCAGAGCCGACGGATTGAGCGGCCCGGCCCCCGGCCCCCCGGCCCCCAATTCTGGGGGAGGCGGCCCCCCGACCCCCAATCCTGGGGGAGACAGAGGGGCCGGGCGCAACGCGGTCCAGGGAACGGAGTAACGCGGAGGTTGCTCTCTACGCGGAATTCATGGATTACCGGGGTTAAGCGCCCAAAGCCGAGCAGGTAAACGCAACTATGTCCGTCGTTGATCAGACAACCAGCGCACCCTCGGGCGGAATCTCCGAGCGAGAAGGAATTCGAAAGCGCGCGGCGCAGCGGCGTGTTGCTACGCCGCTTGCAGCGCCGCCGAAAGCGGCATTGAGGCACAGAAATTGGCGGCGCGGGCTGCAGACGACCGCGGCCATGACCGCCTGCTTCGGGGCGGGCGTGTTCTTTACGAGGCAGCACTACAAGGCGGTCGAGACGGTTGCCTCGGTCAATGGCACGGAGATCACAAAGGGGGAGTTCTATCGCCGGCTGGAAATGGCGGCAGGCGTGGAGGTCCTTCGTGGAATGGCCGGCGAGCAGCTTACCCTCGAGTATGCGCGCAAGAAGGGCGTTATGCCGACCGAAGCCGAGGTCCAGGCGCGGTTCGACCAGGAGAGCGCGAAGCCGGACTTCGATCAGGCTCTGGCTCAGCGCAGGCAGACGCCGGAAGACTTCAAGCAGGCGCTTCGCGTGAGCATGGCGCAGGCCAAGGCGCTGGGCAAGGGCATTGCGGTCTCGGATGCGGAGGCGCGGAAGTTTTACGAGGCAAACATCAGTCGGGCGAACCCGCTGGCGCGCTACTATACTCCCGAGCAGGTTGAGATAGCCGTGGTGGTAACACAGACGGAAGCCCGGTCCAACAAGGCGCTGGCCGACCTGCGACAGGACCTCCCGTTCTCGACCGTGGCCAAGAACTACAGTCAGGACGCGAGCAAGGATAACGGCGGGGTGTTGCCGCCGGTCCTGCGCGGCCGCACTGCATCGAGGAAGATTCCCGGACTCGAGCAGGCGCTGTTCGGCATGAAGATTGGCGAGCAGATTGGCCCCCGGAAGTTCGCGGGCGTCTGGTGGATTATCCGGTGCCTCGATAAGAAGCCTGAAGTTACGCAGCCTTTCGAGAAGGTGCGCGAGGAGTGCCGCACGGGCGCGATGCTCATGAAGGGCATCCCGGCAAACGCGAAGAGTGTCGAGACCGACTTCCAGAAGTTTCAGAGGGAAGCCAACATCCAGGCATTCTGGCCGCAATATCACGATGCGCTTCGCACGGACGCTACGCAAGAATAATGGATTCTCACGGTCACGCAATCGCCGCTTTTGGCAGGCACGAGAAGTTAAAGGATAGCTCTTAGATGGACGTGGCAACGAAGACGGCGGCGAGGCCCAGGCACAAATCAGACCGTATCATCAGCTTAAATCCGGGGCAGGCACAAGTTGTGAATGTTGCCCGGAATGGAGTGGCCTGGAAACAGGCGGCGCTTTCAATTGGAGTCATTCTGGCAGCCCTTCTTGCAGGCGCAGGGATTGGCGCGAAGCTCATGCAGCAGCGCCAAAAGTCGAAGATGGTGGCGATCTCTGTTAACGGGGTCACGATATCGGATGACGACATTTTCCGGCGCATGCAGGCGGCCGCGGGACCAAGGGCGCTGCAGCAGCTTGTGGCGGACGAGATATTCCTCCAGTATGCGAAGGAGAATGGGCTTGCCCTACCGGACGCGCAGATCGACGCGGAGGCAGCCAAAGTTTGGCAAAAGCCGGGCCTCCGCCAGCTCTGGAAGGCTGACGGAGTTAGCGGAGACGATGTTAGAAGGCAGTTGCGGGTCAATATGACGCGAGCCTCGATCCTGACGAAGGGAATCACGGCTACAGACGCCGAAGCCCGACGCTTTTACGAGTTCAACACAGATTCGCGGAACCCGAATGCCTACTTCTTCACGCCGGAAATCGCCCAGGTGGCGGTTGTGATTACGGACAGTAAGGATCAGGCCGACAAGGCGCTGCTCGACCTGAACCACGGAGTACCGTTCGCCACGGTGGTTAAGACGTATAGCACCGACGTGAGCAAGGCGAACAACGGGCTGCTTCCTCCCGTCCAGCGCGGACGCAACAAGGACCCACGCGTAGCATCGCTGGAGAAGACAATTTTCAGCTTGAAGATCGGCGAGACCTCATCTATCGCTTCTTTCGCGAAAACGTGGTGGGTTATTCGCTGTCTCGACAAGAGGGCCGCCGCCACGATACCGTTACAGGATGTCCGGGCGGAATGCGAGGTCGCGGCAAGCCTGCGCAAGACGCCGGTGGAATCCGCGAACCGCCTGGATGATGAGGTTCGCGCATTCCAGAAGAAGGCCAAAGTCGAGTTCGTCTGGCCCCAGTATCGAGAAGCCGCAAAGGCGATGCAGGAAGGCTTGACCGCCCCGTAAATTACGAGAGGGAATCGTGAGGGACCGTAATTGCGAGGGGTCGTCAAGTGAGACGGGACGGGTACGCGCGGGTGGGCAGATACGTGCGAGGTACCGTAATTGCGAGGGGGAATTGCGAGGGGCTGGCGGCCCTCGCTGGGGAGCGGCTACACCGCTTCTTCTCCACCTGAT
Organism: Chthonomonadales bacterium; assembly: GCA_038229495.1. GTDB lineage: Bacteria > Armatimonadota > Chthonomonadetes > Chthonomonadales > CAJBBX01 > JBBROJ01. The sequence goes on along the minus strand of JBBROJ010000033.1, from coordinate 299 downwards.
ACATAGTTGAGAATCCGTTGCATAAGTCTGTCGAACAGAACGTTACGTGTGTCCTCGTAGGAGGACACGAGGCCGCAGGCCCCCCAGCGAGGGCCGCCAGCCCCTCGCAAATTGACGACCCGTTTGCCGTACCTGAGCAAGCAAGAGAATTACAACAATGAGCAGTCCATCCAATAACCGGTCAAAACCCAGAAGACGCGCCCATCCGCGACTGACCACAACCCTGCCGCCGACGCGCAAGCTATGGAAGTGGACAATACCCGTGGCAGCGGCTATATTCTCATGCGCGGGCCTCGCCG
>JBBROJ010000032.1:0-39470 GCA_038229495.1 Chthonomonadales bacterium | reverse complement strand
GGGGAACAGCGCCCACCCCCCGGCCCCCACCCGAAACGGGAGGGGGAGCCAAACTGAGGGCGAGTGCGTTTCACCGGGGGTACAAGCGATTCGATAATTGTTTTGTGTCACCTTAGTATCCGGCGCAACGTGGCCAATAATCCGGTGCACGTCATGTGACAATGGTCCCATACACCTGAATCGTCTGCTCCACCATTCTATCCGCTGTGTACTCCGCCTCGACGCGCGACCTGCCCGCGGCGCCCATCGCCGCTCGCAAGTCCGGCGAATCGAGGAGGTGGATGATCGCGTTGGCAAGTCCGAGCGGTTCGCCCGGCGAAACCAGAAGTCCTGTCGCGCCGTCCTCTACCGTCTCCACGAGACCCCCAACCCCGGAAGCGACAATCGGCTTGCGGGCCGCCATGGCTTCCAACGCAACAATCCCCTGCCCTTCACTGAGTGATGGAATGACCACGACGTCGGCTGAGAGTAGTAGGTCGGTCACACCTTCTACGCGTCCTGCAAGATGAACGGAATCGCCCAATTCCAATGTTTCGATCCGGGCGGCCAGCGCCTCGCGCCGCGGTCCGTCGCCCGCAATGACAAATCGCGCGTCAGGCCGCCGTTGCAGCACCATCGGCGCGGCGTCGATGAGCGTTTCGAAGCCCTTTTCGGGTGATAGACGGCCTATGGAGAGGACGAGGGAGGAAGGGAGGAAGGGAGGGAGGAAGGTTGGAAGGGAGGAAGGGATATGGGGTCGTCCCACGCCCTCGGACCAGTGGCGGACGCGGGAACCCTGGGTCGTTGGGTCGCTGGGTCGTTGGGATAGGTCGAATGTGGCGAGGTCGATGCCGTTCGGAATCAGGGCGGTTTTGGCGGGCGTGAGGCCGTATGACTTTAGACTTTCGGCGACGGCGCGGGAGATGCATATTACTTTGGCGGCGCGACGCACGACGTATCTCAGCAGAAAGCGCGTCAGGGGGCTGCGTGAAGCGGGCGCGAGGTTATGCGCGGTGAAGACGAACGACTTTCGTGAGAGTTGTGAAGCCAGGGCCGCAATCCATGCGCCGCGCAGACCATGCCCGTGGAGAATGTCCGATTCGCGGGCTACGCGGGCCACGCTTCTCGCCGCTATGATATCGTTGACGGGATGCGGGCGCGAGGTAATTCGAACGGCATGAGTTTGGATGGACGAGAGACGCGAAGTTAGCGGCGAGAAGTCCGCGGGTGCGGCAAGCGAAACGGATATGCCGTGGTCGAGCAATCCGCCGCACAGCAGCCGAAGATGCGTAACCATCCCGCCGACGGCAGGACGAACGACATGGAGAATCTTTACCGGATTCGGACGCTTCGCCTTATGTCTTTTTGCTCTATTTCCCTTCTCTCCTTCAGGCACTACCTCGGAACCTCTACCGATTCGAGAACGGCGTCGAGTACGCGATCCGCGCTGTAGCCCTCGATCTCGCTCTCCGGGCGGAGCAGGATTCGGTGGCGGAAGGTGGGCCGGACGAGCGTTTTCACATCATCAGGCGTTACGAAATCGCGGTCGCGGAGCGCGGCCAGCGCCTTCGCGGCCAGCATTATCGTGATCGCGGCGCGAGGAGATGGGCCGAGGGTAAGATGACGATTGGCCCGCGCGGCGCGTGCAATATCCGTGATGTACTTCTGCACGCCCGTGGTGACCGAAACGCTCTCTACCGCGGCGCGCAGCTCCGGAAGATGGCCGCCGGAGAGAATGGGCTGAAGGTGAGCGGTCTCCAGGTCCGAGGCGCGAAAGCCACTCTGATACCGCGCCAGAATCGACTGCTCCTGCTCCGCCGTCGGATAGTCTACCAACACCTTGAACATGAACCGGTCTAGCTGCGCTTCGGGGAGCGGGTAGGTTCCCTCATACTCAACCGGATTCTGAGTGGCGCACACCATGAATGGTTCCGGCAGCGGGTTGCTGATTCCGTCGATTGTGACTTTGCGTTCCTCCATAGCCTCGAGCAGCGCAGACTGCGTTTTCGGGGGAGTCCGGTTAATTTCGTCCGCCAGCACGAGGCCCGCGAACAGCGGTCCCTTCTTCAGGTGAAATTCGCTGTCCCGCGGGTCGAAGATGCTCGTGCCCAGGATGTCGGAGGGCATCAGGTCCGGTGTAAACTGAATCCGGTTGAACGACACGTCACACACGCGCGCGAGCGTACGAACCGCAAGCGTCTTGGCCGTTCCCGGCACGCCTTCCAGCAGGACGTGTCCTCCGGCAAGCAGGGCGACAATGAGCATCTCAAGCAGCTCATCCTGTCCTACAATCGCTTTGCGCATCTCCGTGAAGATGCTTTCCGCCGCTAGCGCAACCAGACCGGAATCTTTGTCCTCCGCCGGGGATGTCTGGGTGGGCGGATTGAATGTCTCGACGATCGGATTGGGATCGTTAAATGAGTCGGACAAGTTCAGCCTTCCTCCGGTAGTCTTGAATTTGCTGAGCGAGGTGGAAAACTTCGATCTCCCGTGCGCGGGCTGCCTTTCGGGACGTGTCCGGCGCCGGCATGGACATGGACTGGGGTGCGAGGGCCGCTTGCGCGCGGGCAAAGAGAGCCTTCAAGGGGTCGGCGGTCCACCCGTACCGGCGCGCGGCCATCTCCGCCAGTCGCTCCGTGGGCATATCCGGACTCGCATCCACGCGCGAGGCGAGGTCCCGAATAAACGCATGGTAGATTACCTCGAAAGGGATGTCCGCCGCCTGCGCGCGCTGATAGAATCCGGCCATGGAGGCGATATACTCCGTGCTTGGGCGCATGTTCGGGACCGCGATATCGATCGGAGCGCCAAACCGCCGGTTGAGACTGTAAATTAATATGACGCACACGGCGGCAAGATACCAGACCGCGGAGCGAAGAGGCGCGCCCATGGCCTGCCACAGCGACGAACCGCCCGCTGTCTCATAGCCGAACCCTTGATGATATTCGTCGAACAAGATGACCTTCCGCCCGCCCTTTGCATATTCTCGCGCGATATTGACAAAGAGAACGGCGTTGTCCGCCCTGGAAAGCTGAGCGTTGCTCGCCGTCAGGCCTTCCGTGACGATGGTCACGGCGCCCTTGCCGCGCGGGAATGCAATAGCATAGTCACCCTGGGAATCGGAAACAAGGCTTTTCTGCTTTTTCTTGTCGCGGTTATCGAGGCGCAGATCGCCTTCCACCCAAACGGTGCCGACGTCCTGAAGCAGCGGCGAGATTCCGGACTTCACCGGAATCGTTCCTGGCCGGTCGACCTTCGAGTTGGCGGCGACGCTCTCTAAACCGACGCCCTGCCCTATTCCCTTTTTGCTTACAACGAGCAGAAAGGATCCCCCGTTTTCGACCCACTTCCAGAGAGCGTTCTGCTCCCCCTCAGCAAGGTCGCGGGGCAGCGGCTCGAACATGACGAGGAGACCGGAGTTGGCGGGCAGCCTGGTGTAAGGTCGCTCGAATCTCTCGGCTTGGAATCCCTGGCGGCCCAGCAGCTCGAAGAGCGCGCGGGTGCCGCCTCGGCCGACGCTGTAGGTTGTAGGCTGTTCGCGCTGCTGGTTCTGCGCGCCGCGCTGAGTGAGGTACGCCGTCGCAACGACGAAGAACCCTATCAGTACGCACAGTATCCAGGCTTCCCTCCCGAGCCGCATTAACTCTTAAAACCTTCTCGCGTCTCCGTGGCCTGGCAGTGGCAGGCGGATGAGGACGGCGCGCTCACCTGCTCAGTTCGAGAAGGCGGGAGGGAGTTCCTGCGCCCAGCCCCCCAACCCCCAATCCTGGGGGGAGACAGAGGGGCCAGGCGGGCATAGACTCCCCCAGGATTGGGGGTCGAGGGGCCCGTTTTATAACACATTCCAAGAGAAAGCCCGCGACAATGTCGCGGGCTTTCAACTCCTGTAGACAAGACGTCTAATACTAACTGGCTGCATGACCCATTGGAGTCATCCTCCCTGATTGATGTCGCGCGCGATTCGGATATTTAGTCGCTCCGCTTCGCGCGTGCAGGTAATGCATATGACGGTATCGGGCTTGCGAGTGTTCCAAAATCTTTGCCCATAGTCTTTGCTACTTTTTCGATGCGATCTGCTCCAGAATCGTCTTCACGGCAGCTTCCAACTGCTTGTCATCGTCTCTGGCGTAGTCCTCCGGCGACATCTCGACCCGGATGTCCGGCGGAACTCCCCAGTTCTCCAGATTGCGCCCATCGACCGTTGTCCAGCCGGTAGTTGGAATGCGGAATCGCGTGCCGTCCACGAGAGTGATATCATTCGTGCCGATCACACCCCCGTAGGTGGGGACGCCGACAATCTTGCCCAGTCCGTAGAATCGAAACCCGTTCGGAAATATCTCGGCGTCGCTCGCGGAGTATTCGTTTATCAGTAAAATGATGGGTCGCTCCCAGAGCTGAAACGGCTGCGAGGAGCGCTCGGCGTCACGTGGAGTCTCATAGACATGCGCGCGGCGCGTCAGGTAGCTGAACAGCTCGTCGTGGATTCGGCCGCCACCATTGAACCGGATGTCAAGAACGAGTCCCTTCTTCGACTGAGCATCGCCGAAAACCTCGCGCTGGAAGCGCTGCAGCGAAGGCTGGTCCATGGCCCTGATGTGGTGGTAGGCGAGCTGACCGCCGGAAAGAGCGTCTACTTTGCGGCGGCGCTGCTCCACCCAGCGCTCGTACTCCAGATCATCCTGAGCGGCGCGTGTAATCGCGCGCGCCTTCACGGTGCGCGCGCCCTCTTTCACTGGCTTGTTGTTCACCAGCAGATCGACGCTTTTGTCCGCCTTATCGGTGAGAGCCTTGAAGAGGTTCTCGTTCCAGCTAACGTCTTCACCGTCGATTGCGAGGACGTAGTCGCCGGCAGCCAGGCGGCGTCCCACATGATCGGCGGGGCCTTTGGGCGTAACACTCGTGATCTTTAGGCCGGCGCCCGAGTAGTCCTGATCGAAGTTGAGACCGAGATACCCCGTGTTCGTGGCATTCGGCGAGGCAGCGGGTGTCGCGCCCATGTGGGATGCGTTCAGCTCTCCAATCATCTGCTGGAGAAGGAAGGCGAAGTCCTCTTTGCTTGCGGTCTCGGCCAGGATTGGCTCGAAACGCTTGCGAAGCGCTATCCAATCCACGCCATGGAACTTCGGGTCATAGAATCGCGTGCGCAGCGTTCGCCAGGCTTCGTTGAAGGCTTCGGCGATCTCCACGCGGCGGTCAGTCACCATGGACGCGTTAAAATTGACCGGAGTCGCCGCAGGCTGCGCGCGGCCCAACTGACGAATCGCGCCGCCCGCAAGATAGTAAGCTTTGGAAGCATCGGGCGAGAATTCAACGCCGCCGCCAATGTCCGAGCCGGCCGTGATGCGGCTGGACTGGCCGGATTGCAGATTCACGACCCACCAATCCAACTGGCCGCCGAAGCTCATCGCGTAAAGAGCAGTGCGCGAGTCGGGCGAGAGGGTCGCTCCGGTTATGCCGTCACGGGTGTTGGTGAGCGCGCGGGCGCGGTTCTGGATATCGTCGAATTCGACAGTTACGTTAATGGAGCGCGGTGGAACCATTGTGAACGGAAGGCCCATTCCACCCTGCGGCAATTGGGGCGTTGCTGTGTCTGCGACGGGCGGCCTGCGCCGGAATTGCACACCGGGATCTTTAGACTCTCCCCCTCCTGTTTTTTGGAGAGGGGGCACGGGGGTGAGGGCTTCCTTCGCTCCACCACGACGCCCTCCACCCGTGGGTCCGTCCACCTGTTCCGGCGACGGAATCACGCTCAGCTCATAGAGGTTGAAGGTGGACAGGCCGGGCGGATTGTTGCGATTCGAGAGAAATACGATATGGCGGCCATCGCGCGACCACTGCGGACTGGTATTCACTCCTGGGTAGCGCGTGACGTTGATCGGCGTCCCGCCCACGCTGGAAACGATCCACAGATCGCTGGTTCCGGTCGAATCGCGCCTGGAATAGACCAGCCAGCGTCCATCCGGAGACCAATCGTAGAAGCCGACGCCGTAGCCCGGTCCCACGCGCACGGCGTCGGAAGGTTTGGGCATGGCATCCTTGGGGAACGGAAGCACGTACAGGCCGGGAGCGGACCCGCCCGCGCGCACGTAGGCAAGCAGCTGTCCGCTCACCGCGAACCGGGGATTGGTTTCATCGGAACTGTCGTCTGTAAGAACTGTTTCGACCTTCGCCTTGGTGTCGTACAGGCACACGTCAAGATTGCCGTTGCGGTCCGTCGTATAAGCCAGCTTCGATCCGTCGGGCGACCAGGAGGGGCTATACTCCGCCGACCCATTCTTTGTAATCCGCGCCGCATCTCCCCCTTCGGCGGGCAGCGTCCATATCTCGCCCCGAGCCGCAAAGGCGAATGTCTTGCCGTCGTCCGACAGCGACAATGACGCGAGGCCGGTGTTGAACGTTATGCGCTGCGAGAGGTTTGAGAGTGTGTCGGACGGGGCGTAGATGTTTAGGGTCGTTGGGTCGTCCCACGCGCTCGGACCAGTGGCGCGCGCGGGAACCCTGGGTCGTTGGGTCGTTGGGGTGAGGCTGGCGGTACGCACCCCACCCTCGTCCACTCCCGTTCGTAAGGGGAGGGGGGCAAGACTCGCGGCGTGAATTGATAGCCCCCTCCGTACGAAGGAGGGGGTTTTGGGAGGTGTTACCATCGTGAAGATCTTGAAATCGCATTCGTAGGCGATGCTGGATCCGTCGTGCGAAATCGTAGGAAAGTGCACTGAATCGGTTGTGTGCGACGTCAGCCGCTCGGGCATTGCGCCTGGCGATGCAATCCGGTACAGGTTGGCGCGGCCCCCGTTACGATCTGTAACGAAGTAGAGTGATTTGCCGTCTTTCGACCACAGCGGAAAGGTATCGACGCCATCGTATGTTGTCCAGCGGGTCGTCTTTCCGCCGGTCGCGGGAATGGTGTATATCTCACTATTGGCGCTGCCCTTGTATCCCGGGCGCCACCACTCCTGCCTGCCGCGGACATAGGCAATGGTCCTGCCGTCCGGTGAAAACGCTCCGTACCGCGAGAGCGTTTTGTCATTGGTGATTCGGCGCAGCCGCCCGTCTGTAACACTAATTGTATAGAGATCGGTGTAGCGGCTTTCGCGGGCGGACTGGAACAGAATCTGCGAGCCGTCGGGCGACCAATCGCAGACATAGTCGTCCGAACTGTGAAACGTGAGCTGCCGCGCCTCGCCGCCGCGCGCCGGGACCAGGAAGACATCGAAATTGCCTTCGCGGTTGGAAGAGAAGGCGATCCAATTGCCGTCCGGCGACCAGCGGGGGTAGCCGTCGTACGCTTGGTGGAGCGTGATTCGCGTTGCCGTTCCGCCACCCGACGTGCTCGATGTCCAGAGATCGCCCAGATAAGAGAAGCATATTTTGGAGCCGTCCGGCGAGAGCGTCGGGAATCTCGCCCCGCGAATCGGCGTCATGCCGGCGTCTTTTGGAATAGGCGGGGATGTTTGAGCGCAGACTCGAAGAGAGAGGTCGATCAAAATGAAAGCGTTAAAAAGGGGAGTTAAGCGACTCATCAGGGGCCTCTCTGTTCCAAAAAGCTCTATTTCACAACGACTACCTGTTCTATCCAAGCATTCGTATCGAGAACATATCTCATTCGAGTTCTTCGCGTATATCGTAATCCATGGGTTGATCTCGCGTAACCGGATCATCTTGCCATGCACCCGCAGTACCCGCAAAGAACCCTGGGGACCATTGTTTCGGTTCGGTTATCCGAGGCTCAAAGATCAGAAGCAGCTCAATATCCGTATCACGGTGACCAACCGGCACTTCCAATTTTAGAATACAGTCAGGCCCAGCGTGCGTGTTCAATTACACAATGCTCCGCATAGGGGAAAAATGGCCCGCTGCCGATAGGCCAAATTCCCACATTCGTACTACCGTTTCTTCGCGATGTCTTTCATCAGCATGTCGACGGCCACCTCGAGCTGGCGGTCGCGATGCTGTTGTATGTCCTCTTCCGTCATGTTCACTTCCACGTCGGGTTTGACGCCGTTGTTCTCCATGTTCTTGCCGTCTGCGCCGAACCAACCCCACATCGGGATTCGGTAGGTGGTGCCGTCCTGGAGTCTCTGATCGTAGGTGCCGATGACGTAGCCCGGCGTGGGCGTGCCCACAATCTTGCCTATGTGCAGGTTGCGGAAGCCCAGCGGAAAGATTTCGCCGTCGGAGACCGAGTTCTGATCGATCAGCAGAACAATTGGCTTGCCCCAGGATCGGGTTGGCTGAGTCGTTCGCTCGCCGTCGCGGGGCTGTTGATAGCCGTATACAGGGCGGCTGAGCTGGCCGAGAATCGCATCGTGCGTGTTGCCGCCTCGATTCCCGCGTATGTCCAGCACCAGCGCGTCCGCCTCGCGGGCGATGCCCCATAGCTCGCGCTCCATGCGTCGGAGCGAGGGCTGATCCATCGCCTGGATATGAACATAAGCAACATGACCGCCGGACAGCTTGGCAACTTTGTCGTGGGCATCTTTGACCTTGCGCTCGTACTCAAGTTCGCGCCACGCGGCGTTGGTGACCGGCTTCAGTTTAATCGTGCGCGCCCCGTCCTTGCCTGGCTTGCCGCTGACGAGCAGTTCCACGGTCTTTCCGGCCTTGTCAATGAGCGTCTGGTACATCGATTCGTTCCAGGATACGTCCTCGCCGTCGATAGCAAGAATGTACTCGCCCACCTTGATTTTTGGGCCGAGGTCGTCATCGGGACCCTTCGGCATGTAGCCCGCCACCCTGAGGCCGGGACCGGCGTAGTTTTCGTCGAAAGTCATGCCCAGATCGGCGGTCTGCGGGCCGGGCAGGCCGGGCGCGGGTCCAATCTCCGTATGAGAGGCATTCAGTTCGCCAACCAGCGGCGAGAGCAGGTACATCGCGAAGTCTTCCTTGGTGCCGACTCCCTCCAGCAGCGGCTCGTATTTTGCCCGCATCGCGCGCCAGTCCGTGCCGTGCATTTTCGGGTCGTAGAAGCCTACGTTCATCCTCCGCCAGAACTCGTTGAACGCCTGGCGAATCTCAGCGCGGCGGTCGAAGTCCATGCGGGCGGAGAAGGCGATGGGCTGTACCTGCCAGATGGGGCCGGTGCGCTGGATTAGATTCACCGAGCCGCCCAGCCCGATCGCATAGAACTTGCCCGCCTCGTTGGTGAAGCGCGGCTCGCCGAATCCGACGCCCGACTGCGTGAGCCGCTGCGCGGAACCTCCCGCAACGGGAATCATGTAGAAGTCGGGCGCGCCGCCGGCCGCCGCGACGAAGACAACCTGTTTGCCGTCAGGAGTAACGACAAATCCGGCAGCGCCTTGCGTGGTAAGCCGCTTTGCCCGGTTGTGAATCTCATCATAATCGATCTTGACTTCGACCGGTTTCTTGTCGGCCGTGGTTCCGCCGCCCATCGGATTCGGCTGCCCGGCGGGAGCGGCCGTGTCCGGCTCCTCCTTCTCCGGGACAAGCGGCACCTTGTAGATATCCTCCTGGCCGTCGCGTGCGGAAAGGAAGAGAAGATATTTGCCGTCCGCGGTCCACGCAGGCTCGCTGTTGCGGCCCGGGTAATAGGTTACGTTCTTAGCATTTGCGGTTGTACCACCAGCCAACGGGACGACCCACACGTCAGCGCTGTCGATGGAGTCACGGCGCGAGAAGGCAATCCACTTGTTGTCGGGCGACCAGGAGTAGCTGTTGATTCCGACGCCGAATTCGAGGTTGTTACCCTTCGATTCGGTTACCCGGCGCGGCGCGGCGCTGCCGTCCGCGGGCCAGACGTAGATTCCGCCCTGCGTTCCACTCCGAAGGAACGAGACCCATTTTCCGTCGGGCGAGAGCTTGGGGCTGTTCTCGTCATTGGGATCGGTGGAGATAGGCTTGACCTCTTTCGTCGCCACGTCGATGCTGAAGAGGTCGAAGTTGCCATTGCGATCGGACACGAAATAGAGCTTCTTGCTGTCCGTCGACCAGATGATGTCGTAGTCGCGGGCAGGGTTGGCGGTCAGGCGTTTCGCATCTCCGCCCGTCGTTGGAATTGTCCAGATCTCTCCCCGTAGAGCTAGGGCGAGCGTCTTGCCATCGGGCGATACTTCGACCTCCTGCGCGCCATTCGTGAGAGTCAGGCGCGTGACGTTATTCGCCTTGTCGTCTGTCGGGGCATAGATTGCGAGCTTCTTCGGCTCGCCCACAGCCCTGTTGGCCGAGAGGGATACGGTATAGAGGTCGCCGGAGAGCTCGTAGGCGATGGCGGAGCCGCTGCGGGCAATGCCGGGCCAGCGCACCGATCCCTCCTTATGCTTTGTTATGAGGGTGGGCTTGCCTCCAAGCGCCGGGCCGGCGACGAGATTCGACATGCCTGGCGTGAGGCGGTCGCTGACATAAAAAATGGACTTGCCGTCCGCGCTGTAGAGCGGCCAGAGATCGGTGCCCTCATAGTCGGTGACTCGCGTGACCTTGCCGGTCGCGAGTGATTTGGAGTAGATTTCCATATTGGCGCTGCCCTTATACTTGGGCCGCCACCAGGCTGCGATGCTGCCCCCCCGGTCGTACGCGATGGATTGGCCGTCCGGCGAATAGCAGGCATAGCGGAGGTACTGGTCGTCACTCGTGAGCGTTTTTGTAACGCCGCCCTTCACGTCGATAGAGTATATCTGCCATGTGGAGGCGTTGCGCATTCCGTAAAAGAGCACTTTTGAGCCGTCCGGTGACCAATCCATGGCATAATCGTTGCTGCTGTGGAAGGTAAGCTGTCGCGCCGAGCCGCCGAGCGATGAGATGACGTAGACGTCGTAGTTGCCCTCGCGATTCGAGGAAAAGGCAATCCATCTGCCATCCGGGGACCAATGGGGATAGGCGTCGTGCGCCTCGTGGATCGTGAGGCGAGTCGCCGTGCCGCCCGCCGCTGGGACGATCCAGAGGTCGCCCAGATAACAGAAGCAGAGGGTTTTTCCATCGGGAGAGAGCGCGGGGAAGTTGGCCCCACGAATGGGTTTCTGTTCGGGCAGGGGCAATAGTCTGCCCTGTGCCTGCGCGGCGGGCATGTTCAACTGGTTCATCAGCGCCGTGGCACAAACGGCGCAAATAATCGCGGCATAGATGGCCGCGCGTAGAGGTCTCATAAACTCTCCTTGCACTCCTGAATGGTGTCTGGGAAGACGGTACACGCAATTATACATCAAGTCTCTGGAGAGTCTGCGGGGGATCGAGCGGACAGTTGGCTCGCGGGCCTCTTCGGCTGGGACGCTCCGGCGCGCTCTATTTAATTCAGACGGCTTCGCGTGAGCAAAGTTACATACTGAAACTCTTCTTATGGCACCCACCCCCCGGCCCCCTCCCGAAACGGGAGGGGGAGCAAAACTGAGGGCAAGTGCGATTCACCGAGGGTACAGGCGATTCGATAATTGTTTCGTGTCACCTAAGGAAACGGCATTACGGTATGTGGCGGAGGTTGCTCCCTACGCGGCATTCACGAATAATCCGGATTAGCGGTCGGCTTTGACAGAACGTCGCCTATTCCGATATTAAGCCGGAACCCCAGGTCGTGTTCTCAGGGATCGGGTAAATTGACGCCGGATTGTGCGCCGCTACGTAGACCGTGTAGACCGTAAGGCCCAGGAGGAGCGGAATAAGTGCGTACCACCGGCCGCGTACCGCCGATATACCTTGAACTGGTCTACCATCAGCGGCCGGCAGCCTATCTGCTTCTACCATCCGGATTGGCAGAACTCGCTCCACACGCGTTCATAAGTTTGGTGTGTTTGGGTGGCGATTCGGTCCCAGTTGAAGATTTCGCGCACCCGCTTGAGCGCGTTTCCGGCCATCCATTGGGCGTGTCCAGGATCTTTGAGCAGGCGAGTGATGCCCCAGGCGAGGCTCTCGCTGCTGCCGGCATAGGTGATTGTGCCCGACACGTCATGCTGGACCACTTCCTTGAGTCCACCTGCGTCCGAAACAACTACGGGCACGCTTGCCGCCATGGCTTCCAGCGCGACGATTCCGAACGGTTCATAGAGGCTTGGGAAGCACGCGATATCTATAATCTTGTAGATTCGGAGCAGTGTATCGTCGGGAACAAAGCCTGTAAAGTAGACGTGCCGGCCCACGCCCATATCGAGAGCCTGCCGGATCAGGTGGTCCTTGTTACCGCCGCCGACAATGATTAGCTTGGCATCGTGGTACTGCGCGCGGACCCGCGGGAGCGCCCCAATAAGGATATGCGCGCCTTTTTCATGCGTTCCGCGCCCGACGAAGAAGATCAGCTTCTCGTTGGGCGCGGCGAACTGGGCGCGAAACGGCCCCGCCTCTTCCGCCGGGAAGTCGAAGGCGAATTTCTCCGCCTCCACGCCGTTAAAGATCACGTCCATCTTATCCCATGGAGTTTGGAGAACTTGGCCGACCTCAACCTTCATGAACTCCGAGCAGACGATAACGCGCCACGCCTCGAAGCAGAGATGCCATTCGATGCCATTTATATAGGATTGTGTCTGGTTGTGTATGCCGTTGTTACGCCCGTGTTCCGTCGCATGAATCGTGGCAACCAGCGGCAGGTGGTACTGATTCTTAAGCTCGACAGCGCTGAAGTAGGCCAGCCAATCGTGCGCATGAAGGACAATCCCGTTTTTGGAGGCGCGCTGCTTGACAGGCGTACGGCCCTTGACCCATTCTCGCAGCAACGCGTCGGCCCGATCCCGCATGGCGGCGTTGAGCTGATGTACCCAGTGAACGAAGTTATCGGCCGGAGCATAGGGCGTGACACGATGTATGTGCACCCCGCGATAGATCTCCTCGGCAGGCGCTCCGGGAAACTCGCAGGTAACGACGTGGACCTCATCTCCCTGCGCGGCGAGCGCCCAGGCGATCTCTTCGACATGGCGGGCGATGCCGCCCACGATTCGGGGCGGGTATTCCCACGAGAGCATCAAAACGCGCAATCGACTGCTCCATCAAACAAAGATTTAGCTAAAAGCTGGACTAACGTCTAGTTAAGTTATCCCGCGCCAACTACAATTAACAGCTTGCCCTGCTTTATGAAGACGGATTTCAATACGGTGCGCGCGAGGTCCTGCCGGATGTCGCCTGATTTAAGGTGGTAGACTGGGACCCGGCGGAGGTACTCTTCAATTAAAGGTTTCGCCACGCGGGCGACCTGTTCCTGTGTGCCGGGCGTAAGTCCCTCAATTTCGAATCGGCTGATTTTCGGATTGTCGAAGTAAAATGCTCCCTCGGCCGGCTCATAGCGAACCTGCCAGTCTCCCGCTACATGACCCTTCGCCAAATTATCACCCGACAGCTTTGCGGCGGCGTCGAGCTCCAGGCCGACACGGTCGGAGCCGTCGTTGAGAAGCACCCGTGGATTGCTGTAGGTGACAGTGATAAAGAGCAGCCGCTGATCGAACGGGAACTTTGCCGCCAGCCGCTGCTGCAAGTCCTCGCGTGTAAAAATGAGGGTGATATCCGTTTGCCGTGCGCGAATCGCGAGGAAAACCACGGCTGCGAGCATCAGAGCGATCGCGGCTGCCAAACCTACTCGTTTTGCGGTTGAATATCTTCCCACGGCACCAAACTTCCTCAGTAAGAGATGGGCTTTGGAGTCAATTACGGCGGGACCTGCCGCCCGCTTATCATCATAGCATACCCAACGGGGTGTCCAATGGATGCTGCAAGGATGGTATGAAGACGTCGTCGTGCAGGATAAGCGTTCCCTGGCGTACAATTTAGGCGGGCGCATGGGCTGGCCGCTCAAGCGTCGAAACACAGGAAGAAGGCTGGAGAGCATGGGGACGGTCCATACGATAGTCAATCAGAAGGGCGGCGTCGGCAAGACTACTACCGCGGTCAACCTCGCGGCATGCCTGGCGCAGGCGGGGCAGCTCGTTCTTCTCATTGATCTCGACCCGCAGGGCAACGCCACAAGCGGCGTGGGAATAGACAAGAACACCCTGGCTCAGCAGGGGCGCGGCCCACAGAAATCGACGTACGAGGTATTGATCGAGGATTTGCCCGCCGCCGATGCTATTCAGGACACGGTGGTGCCGGGATTACGCGTTCTCCCTTCCAATATTGACCTTGCCGGCGCGGAGATCGAGCTTATTGCGCGGGAGAATCGGGAGACTTTGGTTAAGCGCGCCGTGGATCCGCTTCGGGAGCAGTACGACTTCATCCTGATCGACGCTCCTCCTTCCCTGGGACTGCTGACGCTCAACGGACTGGTAGCTGCCGACTATGCGATTGTTCCGATCCAGTGCGAATACTATGCCCTCGAAGGCGTCAGCCAGCTTATGAAGACCTTCGATCTGGTAAAGAAGCGCCTGAATCCGCGGCTTGAGATTGGATTGGTGATACTCACCATGTACGACAACCGCATACGGCTTGCGCAGCAGGTCGTCGCGGAGGTAAAGAAGTCTTTTCGGGACAAGGTCGCGAAGACAATCATCCCGAGGAATGTACGGCTGTCCGAAGCGCCGAGCCACGGACTGCCCATCACCGTTTACGATCCGAGGTCGCGTGGCGCTCAGGCCTACCGGGATATCGCACAGGAGGTTCTAAACTATGGACAAGCGGGGACTCGGTAAGGGGCTTGGCGCGCTGATATCCGGTTCCTACGGCGAAGAGGACGCATCCAGCGTTCGCGAAGTGCCGGTCGGGCAGATTCGGCCAAATCCCTATCAGCCGAGGCAGATTTTCGACGCGGACCGCCTGGCAGAACTGGTAGAATCGATCCGCGAGCATGGAGTTTTGCAGCCTGTACTGCTACGCCGAGTCGCGATTGACAACTATGAGCTGATTGCGGGCGAACGGCGATTCCGAGCTGCGGAAACGGTTGGCCTGAAGTCAATTCCCGCGCTCGTTAAGGAGTATGGGGATTCGCAGATGCTGGAGGTCGCGCTGATCGAGAACGTTCAGCGCGAAGACATCAGCCCGGTGGAAGCCGCGTTCGCATTTCGCAGGCTGGGCGCGGAGTTTGGCATGACGCAGCAGGCGATCGCGAAGAGGGTCGGCAAGGCGCAGTCGACGATTGCCAATACCCTCCGACTGCTCTCATTGCCGGAGCCGATTCTGGAGAGCCTTCAGCGCGGAGAGATTACAGAGGGTCACGCTCGCACTCTGCTCCAGATTGAGGGCAAGGCGCAGACGGCGACCTGGGAGGCCATCCGAAGGAGGGGCCTTTCCGTGCGCGAAACTGAGCGGATGGCGCGCGAACTCCTGTCCCGGTCATCTGTGTCTGAGGCCGAGCGCCCGAAGCCCGATTCGCTTCCGGACCCTAACTTAATGGCTGTGGAGGCGGGGCTGCGCGAGGCTCTCGGCACGAAAGTGAATGTTCGCTGCACCAACGGTGTGGGTCGAATAGAGATTGAGTTCTACGACGAGCAGCAGTTGGAGGGGTTGATCGAGCGGCTCACGGGGCAAGGGCTATGAGCGCTATGCCTGAAGAGCATTTCTATTATGACGATCCTGCCGCTCCTTGTCCCAACGTTCCGCTGCAGCCAGGCGCTGCCGCAATTATTTTCGACGCGCATGATCGAATTCTCATTATGAAGCGGACGCGTGGTCCCTACTGGTGCATCCCCGGAGGCAGAATGGATGCCGGGGAATCTGCGTCCGAGTGCTGCATCCGCGAGACGCGGGAGGAGACCGGTCTTGAAACGTGCGTGACAAGGCTAATTGGCCTCTATACGAACTCGCGCTCCATTTGCGCCTACCCGGACGGCAATGTCCATCAGAGCTATATCGCGCTATTCGAGTGCGAGGTCACCAGCGGTGAGCTGCGGGAAAGCAAGGAGACCGGTCAGTTTCACTGGATGACGCTTATTGAAATGGACAGCTTTCTGCTTCTGCCTGATAATATACTTTGCTGCAAAGATGCCTGGGCGCGGCAGGAGGCAGCATTTATCCGCTAAAATTCCACATTGTTATTTCACGTGCAATAATTTACCACTCTATCAAGAGTGGAAGATGATCTGAAGCGAGCGTTTGCGTAACGCTCGCTTTTTTGAGTCTCAATTCCGGAGAGTGAAAAATGAAGTCAATTCGTGCCGACGGATTGTCCGCAGGATAGGTCGGATGTGCGTTCGATTCTCCGGCGTCTGCCAGTCCGCTGAAACTCTTGAGTGCTTCTATTTCCTTGCCGCCCGGCCCTGCATTAAAATCGCCTGCTAGGATGACCGGTAGGCGGCTCACCTTCACTACCCTTGCTATCGCCTCCACCGACCTATGACGGTCAATCTCATTCAAGCTAAGGTGAGTCGTCAAAAGGGTGCCTGGGATGTCTGAATCGTTTACCTCAACAACGAGCAGGCCGCGACGCTCGAAGCGGAACGCGGGCCGCCTTCGCTCTTCATCATTAGGCAGAGCGTGCAGCTGGACGTGTTGGACGGGCAGCTTAGTAATGATGGCGTTCCCGAAACCTCCGAATCCAATCCGGTAGCTCGGTTGAAAATGAACCGGCATTTCAAGCAGTCCACCCAATGTGCGTGGCTGATTTTGGAAACTACTCTGCGGTAGGCGGAAGTGTACCTCTTGCAGACAGATAATGTCCGCCTGACTCTCACGAATCACATCGGCGATCCGTTTCAAGGATCGCCGATTATCCATTCCTAGTCCACCGCGAATATTCCAAGTTAATAGACGCATGTCACACAGTCAAAGAAGTTATTCACCGCCCGCTTCGGTAGACACGCAGAGAACGGCTTTTAAACACGAATGAACACGAATGAACACAAATGAACATGGATAGTCACGGATTACACCTCGCCGCACGCTGCGCTCTCTGCATCTCTAGCGAAGCGGGCGGTGATAACTTTGTCGTTTACTGCCGGAGCCGGGGATCCAATGCATCACGGAGTGCATCGCCGAAGAAGTTGAAGGCCAGCACGACTGACGCCAGTGCAATAGACGGGTAGACGAGCAGCATCGGCTGAGAGCGGAGATAAGGACGGGCGTCGCTGATCATGCGGCCCCAGCTTGGGAAGGGAGGCTGGATTCCAATGCCCAGGAAGCTCAACGTCGCTTCCGCCATGATGATTCCGGCGATGTCCACGGTTAGCGCCACGATGATGGGCGAGAGCATATTAGGCAACAAGTGTCTGGTACATATTCCCCAGCCACTTACCCCCGTAGCGCGGGCCGCCTCGACGTACTCCTTCTCCCGTAGCGCAAGCGCCTGACCGCGGACAAGACGCGCCATGCCTGGCCACCCCACGAGCGCGAGCGCGACGAAGACGGTCAGGAAGCTGGACGCCGGAGAGGTCGGACGGATAATTCCCACGAGGAGAATGGCGAAGAGCAGGTCGGGAAAGGCGAACATGGCGTCGGTGACGCGCATGAGAATCGTATCCCACAGGCCGCCCTTATAAGCCGCCAGCAGTCCAAGCGAGACGCCGATGAACAGCTCGATGGCTTCGACTATGAGGCCCACGGAAAGCGAGACTCGTGCCCCATATGAGAGACGGCTGAGCGTATCCTGGCCCAGATTGTCCGTGCCGAGTGCATGGCCGTTGCCCGAGTTGATGAGAGTATGCGCGCGATCCTGTGCGTCGTAGGCATGTGGAGCAAGCAGCGGAGCGAAGACGGCGATGAAGATCATCAGCAGAATCAGGCAGCCGCTCAGGAGGGCTACGGGACTTCTACGCAGGCGGCGCATCGCGTCTGACCAGGGACTGCTGCTGGCGCGGCGCGAAACGAGCGTCTCCAGCGAGACATCCGGTGTCATCTCGGTTGCCACTATTTAGCCCCCTCGTAGCGGACTCGCGGGTCGAGCACGCCGTAAAGTATGTCCACGACCAGGTTCACGGTGATGAATATGACGGCCACCAGCAACGCCACGCCCTGAATCACGGGATAGTCGCGCGAGAGGATGGACTGCACGGATTGATAACCGATGCCGGGAATGGTGAAAATGTTCTCGACGACGAACGAGCCGGTGAGGAGGAAGCCGAAGGTATTGCCCAGGACTGTCAGTACTGGGAGGAAGGCGTTCTTGAGGGCGTGCTTGAAGAGTACGCGGCTCGGCGACAGGCCCTTCGCGTTGGCGGTGCGGATATAATCCTGCCGGATAGTCTCCAGCATGGAGGAGCGCATGAAGCGGGCCAGCAAGGCGGCGGGGCGTGATGCGAGGACCACCATCGGCATTATGAGGTACTGCCAGTCCGGCACGATGAGCTTCAGTCCCAGGAAGCTCGCCTCCTGCCCTTCCCAGCCCGACGAGGGGAACCAGCCGAGCTTCAATGAGAAGTAGAGCATGAGAAGCGGTGCGAAAACGAATGCGGGCGTGGAAACCATGAGCAGGACAAAGCCCATTGTCGCCCTATCCAGTAAGCGGTTGTGCTTGAGCGCGGCCAGCACGCCCGCCGGAATCCCGAATGCGACTGCGGCGAGCATCGACATGAGCGCGAGGAAGGCCGTCGTGGGAAACTGCTCCGCGATGATCTGCGTGACTGGGCGCTGGCCCGTACCGAACGAGCGCCCCAGGTCCCCGTGAGTGACCGCGCCCCATACAAAGCTGCCGTATTGCACGAGCGGCGGCCTGTCCAGCCCATACTCATGCTCCAGCTGTTTCACTCGCGCGGGGTCGCTGTGCTGGCCGAGCATAATGTCGATTGGACTTCCGGGCGACAGATATCCGAGAAAAAAGGTGATGAATGAGACGGCCAGCAACGTTGGAATCGCTAGCAGTATCCGGTTGCGGATGTAGGTGAACATGCGATCAGGATACCTCCGCCGTCCTTGATTCCTCTCGGTTTGTTAATGTCCAATGGAGGTCTTGCGGTGCGGCAGAAGGCTCATAAGGTTCATCGACAAGCCCTTTACGTAGGGCTTTATGAGCATTGCAGCTTTTGGGTAGGCGAGAGGCAAAAGCGCGGCCTCGCTCATTGCCAGCCGGTCGGCCTGTTGGTACAGCGCGATACGCTTCGACGGGTCGTGCTCGCGATCCGCCTGGTCGCAAAGGGCGTCGAATCGCAGATTACTGTAGGAGACGCGGTTTACGGCCGCGCCGGTGCGCAGCAGCGTCGGGAGAAAATTCTGCGGATCGAGGTAGTCGGCGTACCAGACGTTCAGGTGAAACGGGAGCTTTTTGGCGCGGGCGTCCGAAAGAAAGGTCGCCGATTCGCGCTCCTGAAGGTCGACGCTCAGGCCAAGATTCTGCTTCAGATTGTCGCGGATAATCTGCGCGGCGGCTCCAAGCTCGGGAGCTTTTTGAGTATACACGAGCACGATGGACGGGAATCCTTTACCCTCCGGGTAGCCGGCCTCCGTGAACAGCCTTTTCGCCGCGGCCGGATCGTAGGAGATTTTTGGGAATCCGGTATCATAGCCCGGCAGGCCCGGCGGCAGCAGTCCGTCGGCGCGCGGCGAGATGCCGCGATAAGCGGTTGCTTGAATTGCGTCGCGGTCGATGGCCTGCGCGAACGCGAGCCTGATACGCTTGTCGCGGAACGGCTGGCCTTCCGCCTCTCCCATCGCGAGGTAGGAGACCGCGGGCTGCGGAATCAAGCGCAGCTGCGGCTTGAGAACGGGACTCTTTTCGTCATTCAGATAATCGTTCAACGAAACGTCGCAGAGATCGACCTCCCCATTCTCGAATTTCACGTGCGCCGTCTGCGGATCGATCACGATGGGCCGCTCGATTCTTGCCAGCTTCGGCCTGCCGCCCCAGTATTCCGCGAACGCGTCCAGGATCACTTTCGAGCCATGCTGGTATCCCGCCAACTTGAAGGGGCCAGTGCCAATGGACGATTCCTGCTCGATTCGGCCGCCCGTCTTCTCAATCGCTTCCCGGCAGTATATCCACCCGGTGTTGTAGGCCAGCTCGCCCAGGAAGTATCCGCGCGGTGCTTTCAATCTGATGACAACCGTATGGAGATCAGGAATGGAAACGCCAGCGAGATCTCGCCGCTTTCCGGACGCAACGTCCTCCACGCCCACGATGCCGGCAAGGTAGTTGGCTGCGACGGGTGACTTCGTATCCGGCCAGAGTGACCGCTCGAAACTCCACTTAACATCCGACGCCGCCAACTCTCGGTCATTGTGGAACTTGACGCCGGGACGAAGATGGAACGTATAGGTTTTGCCGTCCGGGCTGATGTCCCACTTCTCCGCGAGGGAGGGAGCCACCTGGTTGTTCTCGTCGAAGCGGACCAGCCCCTCGTAGATATTTCGTAGAAGCTCGATGGTAGCCGGGTCGGTGATGGTCACAGGATCGAGCGAGGACGGCTCCGCCCCGATGGGGTAGCGCAGCACGTCCATCCGCGTGGCCGTATCATGCCGCCGAACGCATCCCGGAACAGCAATGCACAACATAAATAGACAGAAGACAGCCCGCCGCATGAACGCTCCTAACGTTAGCCAAATGCAAATGGGAGAATAAAAAGCGATCGGCCATTATGAACGTGATGAGCATAATGAAGACCGTGTTCCTATTATGTTCATCACGTTCATAATGGCTCAAGAATCCGGTTCCGGCCCATGCCGGCGGCGCTATTTCTCGATTCTCGTGCCGCGATGCGCGAGGGGCATCATGACGTTGACTTGGAAGCCCTTGACATACGGCTTTATCAGGTAGTGCTGCTTTCGAACGAGGACAGGGAGAATAGCCACGTCGTCCATGGCAATCTGATCCGCCTGCTGGTAGAGCGGAATACGCTTCCCCATGTCCGATTCTGCATCCGCTTGATCGCACAGCCTGTCGAACTCCGGGTTGCTGTAGGCGACGTGGTTGAGCGGCGCTCCGCTGCGCAGCAGAGTCGAGAGAAAATCTTGCGGGTCGGGATAGTCGGCGATCCAGCCCGCCGTCCAGAACGCAATCGTCTCGCGGTCGCCGGTGTTGGCGACAAACGTGGCAAGCTCCCGCTCTTGCAGGTCGATTTCAATACCGAGGTTCTGCTTCAGGTTGTCCCGAATGATGTTGGCGGAATCCGCAGATTCGGCCTGCTTCTGGACGTAGACGAGCGTGATTCTCGGGAATCCCTTGCCATTCGGGTATCCGGCCTCGGCGAGCAGCTTTCGGGCTGCATCGGGATCGTAAGGGATGCGTTTGAACGAGGCATTGGTCCCCGGCATCCCTGGTGGAATAAAGCTGTCGGCGCGCTCCCAGACGCCCTTCCCGGCCGATTTCGCTATGGCGTCGCGGTCGATAGCCAGGGTGATGGCCCGCCGGACACGCCGGTCCTTGAATGCGGGCTGCAACCCCTTGTGCATAGTCACATATTGAATCGCCGCATACGGGAACGCGTGCGCCTGGTCCTTCAGCGCGGCGCTCTTCTGGTCGTTCACAAAGTCGTTCAGAGCCATCTCGCAGGCGTCGACCTCGCCATTCTCGAACTTAATGTGCGCCGTCTGATAGTCGATAACGATGGGCCGCTCGATTCGGTCCAGCTTCGGCCTGCCGCCCCAGTAATCCGCGTTCGCTTCCAGAACCAGCTTCGCGCCATGGCGATACTCTTTCAGCTTGAAAGGGCCGGTCCCGGCCATAACCTGCTCGTCAAGCCTGCCGCCGTTCTTCTCGATCTCCTCCTTGCAGACCGCCCACGCCGTCGGATAGGCGAGCATGCCCAGGAAGTAGCCGCGCGGCCGGTCTATCTTTAGCACGAGAGTATGGGCGTCGGGCGCAGCCACGCCTTCGAGAGTGGCGCTTTTGTGATCGTGAACAGCCTTCGCGCCAACGATCGGCTCGAGGTAATTTAGCGCGACAGGCGATTGCGGGTCCTTCAGCGAGCGTTCGATGGAGTAGACCAGGTCTGCCGCGGTAACGGGCCGCCCGTTGTGAAACTTTGCGTTTGCGCGCAGGTGAAAGGTGTAGGTCTTGCTGTCCGGGCTGATCTCCCACTTCTCCGCGAGGCATGGGACGACGCGGCTCTCCGCGTCGAACATGATCAACCCCTCGTAGACGTTTTGCAGAAGCTCAGTGGTATAGACGTCGGCCAGCCGTGCGGGGTCCAGGGTGGCCGGCTCGACAACAATGGGATAGCGAAGCACGCCGCCGCCGTCCGCATCAGTCGAATTCGCGCCGCCTTTGCCCCGCCCGCAGCCAGTCGTCACCGCCATTAGAAATAAAGCTATTAAAACTATCCGCTGCATGTAAGCTCCTAAAATCAGCCCTTATGAACGCACGAAAAATGCCAATTTAGCCATTATGAACATTATAAACATTATTGGAGCGGGTTTCATGTTGTTCATAATGTTCATAATGGCTAACCGTCTTAGATGTCTATTTACATCCATTAGCATCTGATCCTATCCGGGTTTTCGTCTGCGGGAGGAAGCTCATTATGTTTCGGGACCAGTCGTGGACGTGCGGCTTGACCAGGATGCGCGCGTTTCCATAATAGAGCGGCAGCACAGCCACGTCGTCCATGGCGTTCTGGTCTGCCTGCCGGTAGAGAGGGATGCGCTTCGACATATCCGATTCGACGTCGGCACGGTCGCAGAGCGCGTCGAATGCGGGATTGCTATAACCGGAGAAGTTGAGATTCGCGCCGGTGCGAAGAAGCATCGAGAGAAAATTCTGCGGATCGATGTAGTCCGGAGCCCAGTCCGTCAGGCTCAGGGGCACCTTCTGGGCGAGGACATTCGTTCTCAGAGTCCCCGCTTCGAGCTCTTGGAGATCGATTCCGATACCGAGGTTCTGCCGAAGATTGTCCCGGACTATCTGCGCCAGCGCGCTCAACTCAGGGCTGCTCTGCGCGAAAACGAGCGTTAGCTGCGGGAAGCCCTTGCCGCCGGGATAACCCGCTTCGGCGAGCAGCTTTCGGGCCGCACCCGGGTTGTATGATATCTTGCGGAAATTGGGGTTGTAACCGGGAAAGCCCGGAGGCAGGAAACTGTCGGCGCGCGCCCAAACGCCCTGACTGGCGATTCGCACGATGTCGTCGCGGTTGACGGCCATGGCGACGGCGCGCCGGACGCGGCGGTCCGCGAACGCGGGCTGCAATTTCGGATGCATGACCATGGACATGGTGATGGCTGCGGGCACGAGGTGAATCTGGCCGCGCAGCGCGGGGCTGTTCTTATCCTTCAGGTAGTCCGCGGGAGAGACGCCGCATATGTCCAACTCATTGTTTTCGTATCGCAGGTGCATGGTCTGCGCGTCGCGGATGATGGGACGCTCGATTCGATCGAGCCGCGGCCTGCCGCCCCAATAAGATGGATTTGCGGTCAGCACGAATCCATAGCCATGACGATAGGTCGCCAGAATAAAGGGGCCGGTCCCCACGGTGGCCATCTCGTCCAGCACGCGGCCATTCTTCTCGATAGCCTCCCGGCAGACGATCCAGGCGGTGGGGTAAGCGAGCTCGCCGAGAAAGTAGCCGCGTGGCTTCGCGAGTTGAATCACCACCGTATGCGCGTCCGGCACGGCGACGCCGGGCAGGTCTCGCCGCTTTCCTGAAGCGACCTCCTCGCACCCCGCGATTCCCGCAAGGTAGTTGGCAGCGACGCCGGACCTCGTCTCTTTCCAGAGCGCGCGCTCCAGGCTGTACTTGACGTCGGCGGACGTGAGCGGGCGGCCGTTGTGGAACCGGACGCCGGGGCGGAGATGAAACGTGTAGGTCTTTTGGTCGGGGCTTGCCTCCCACGACTCCGCCGCGCCGGGAACGATGCGGTTGTTCGCGTCGAACATCACCAGGCCGTCGTAGACGTTTTGCAGCAGCTCGATGGTGGGCGTTTCGTTAAGGCAGGCTGGGTCCAGCGTGGCGGGTTCCAGGGTAATGGGATAGCGCAGCGTCGCTTGAGGCTGCACGCCGATACCTGCGCCCGAAGTTCGCTTGCCGTGTACGCAGCTGGTGAGACAGAAGAGGAGAAGGGACGAAGAGAGGAAGGGAAGAAGGGAGGAAGCGGAGATCGCAGACAGGCCAAGTTCGGCGGTCCGCGGCCGGCGGTCTGCGATCGATCTCCGCATTACCGCGCCACGCTCGTCGATACCTGCGGCAGGTGGCCCATCAGGCTGTCGCGGATGCCCCTTACGTAGGGCTTGTGCAGCTCGATGTCCGGCAAATGGTAGAGGCAGACCCAGGGCGAATCGTCCACCGCTATCTTCTCCGCCTGCCGGTAGAGGTCCGCGCGCCTGGCGGCGTCCGCCTCGACGTCGGCTTGATCGCACAGCTTGTCGAAAGCCGGGTTGCTGTACCCGATCTTGTTCTCCTCCGCTCCGGTGCGCAGCATCAGCGAGAGGAAGTCCTGCGGATCCACGTAGTCCGCTGCCCAGCGCAGATGGTAGCAGGGCATGGTCCCGTTCCGGCGCTCGGAGAGGAATTGACTCCACTCGACCTGCCGCGAATCGACGTCGATTCCCAGGTTCCTCTTCAGGTCGTCCCGGATGGCGAGCACCGCATCGGACAAAAACTGGTACCCCTGGCGGAACGAGATCACAAGCTTTGGGAAGCCCTTGCCACCTGGGAAGCCCGCCTCCGCGAGTAGCTGCTGGGCCCGCTTCGGATCGAAAGGCAACCCCGCCAAATTGGGATCGTAACCGGGAATGCCCGGAGGCAGGATTCCGTTCGCCTTTTTGGCCGTGCCTTTCAGCGCGAGCTTGATCAGCTGCTCTTTGTCGATGGCACATGCAAACGCCTGGCGAACCTTCTTGTTCTTGAACGGCTCGAATGCCTGCTGATTCAGCGCAAGGTAGTAGATGTTAGCGCGGTCGAACTGCTTCAGCTCCTTGCTGAGGACCGGGTCGGACTGAATGCGCTGAAGCTCCGGCCTCTCGACATCCACGAAGTCCAGGCCACCGGTCTCATAGGCCGTTTGCCGGGAGTTGGAATCCTTGTTCACGGGCCGCTCGATACCGTCCAGAATCGGCCTGCCGCCATGGTAATCGGGATTCGCAGCCAGGACAATCTTGTACTCGCCCTGGTAGCTGCGCAGCTTGAAGGGACCGGTCCCGACTATCGCCTGTTCGTTCCAGTTCTGCCCCGCCTTCTCGACCGCCTCTTTGCACACGACATACCCCGTCGGATAGGTCAGCTTGGCGAGAAAATAGGGCCGGCGCGCGTCGAGGGTAATCTGGAGCGTCTTGTCGTCGAGCGCCTTCACGCCGGGAAGGTCCGTCCCCTTGCCTTTGTAGAGGTCCCCCGCGCCCACGATGTCATTGAGATAGCTCATCGCGGTCGGCGAGTTGGTCTCCTTGCGGCAGGCGCGGGTCAGGCTGTAGACGAAATCAGAGGCGACCAGCTTACGCTTGAACGGCTCGTGAAAGGAGACATTATCTTTCAGGTGAAAGGTGTAGGTCTTGCCGTCCGGGTTGATCTCCCACTTCTCCGCAAGATTGGGGACGACTTCATTCTTGTCGTTCCATTTGACCAGCCCCTCGAAGACCTGCTGGAGCATGTCGATGGTGTCGCCGTCCTGCACGCGCGCCGGGTCGGTCGTCGTGGGGGGCGAGTTTATGGCGTAGCGGAGTATATTGCCCTTGGAGCCGTCTCCGCCACCCTTGCCGTGACAGCCCGCGAGAAGAATCGCTGACACTGTGAGTGCGGCAATCGACACAGTGAATTGTATGAGGCGCCCCATTGAGCGAGGTCCTTTCGGTAGATCTGGCAGGTCAGTTCTAGAGTACATTTTTGCCTATTTTACCCTTGCTCGCCCGATTCCCGGTTCCAGCAGGGTCTGTCGCATCCCGCGCAGGACCGAATCAGGCGGCGGAGCGGAGAATTGGCCTCCGAGGTAGCATGAACGCGGGGACGATCGCCGGAAGGCATCGCGCCACGCGCTGAAATAGGAATGGGCGGCAAGCTCCGTGAATCGGACCTTCTCCCGCTCGCTCAAGATGCCGTCGGGATCGCCCTGCTCTTCCAGAAAGGTTTCGGCCCGGTGGCAGCCCGGCGAATCAGGCGGCAAGCGTAGGAACCGTTCGAGGAGCGAATCGTCCTTCGGCGTGCTCCAGCGCAAACCCTCCGCCGAATAGAATTCCGCAGCCCGCGAACCCCCGCGATGCTCCTTGACCGCAGTTGAGACTGCGCTGCGAACGGTCGCGACGAATTGAGCCGAGAAAACGTCGGGGAAGTCGCGCGAATCGAAGACGGGCAGGCGAACGGCTGAAACACGTTGAATCCGGGCTGCCTCCGGCGGCTGACCTGCCGCGCGGTGCGCGGGAATTAGGAGCCAGTGGAAAAGAAGGAGCGCGAGCGCCAGAGGGACCATGCAGCCCGGCAGCAGTTCTGCGAGGCAGCAGCCGGCCTGGAGAGCGCATCCTACAGAGTCGGCCTCATCGGAATCGAATGAGCTGAACCATCCGGAACCACCACCGCGCTTCTTCTTAGCTGGCTTGGTCGCGGAATCGGGCTTTTCCGGCTCACATTCATGCGGCTCGTTCTGCCAATGGGTCTGACCGCACTTCGCGCAGCGTACCTTCGTGTCCACGAACTCGTATCTCTCCAGATAATTGCGAAGTTTAATCGGTGGCGGGATCGGCGGATACAGCCTCCAGCTTGATGTTCAGGTATTTGGCAATGATCTTGCGGGCGATAGGGGCGGCGATCGTCCCCCCGTGGCCGCCTTCCTCCACAAATACGCAGATGGCTATCTTCGGGTTTTCGATTGGGGCAAAGCCGACGTACCATGCGTTGTCTTTGTGGTTATAACGCTGCGCCGTACCGGTCTTGCCGGCGATCCGCAGTCCGGGAATGGCCGACGCCGCGCCCGTGCCACCTGGCTGCATGACCGCCTCCATGGCTTGAACGATGGTTGAAAGCGTCTTCTGCGAAACTCCAACCTTGCGCGCCACAACCGGCTCCATTCGTCGAACGATCCTCTTTGCGCCCTTCGGATCGTACCGTGTAATGCTTTCCACGAGCTGCGGCTTGTAGAGCGTTCCGCCGTTGGCTATAGCGGCTACAGCGTTGCACATCTGAAGCGGGGTCGTGCCGAGCGCCGACTGCCCGATGGCGAAGTCCACCGTATCGCCGCCCACCCACTCCTGATGGTGCTTCCGCTTCCATTCAGGATCCGGCACTGTCCCCGCCTTGTCGACATACGGCAGGTCGATACCGGTCTTCGCTCCCAGGCCGAACTTCCGTGCGAACGACGCCATGGTTTCCGGCCCCAGGGCCTGCCCAAGATGATAAAAGAATACGTCGCAGGACTTCGAAATCGCGTCCATAAAGTCCACGTGGCCGTGTCCGCCCTTTTTATGACAATGCTTCCGCCAGCGGCCCAGGCTGATGGAGCCACTGCAATAGTCACTGCTATGAGAGTCGATCTTGCCGGTTTCCAGCCCGGCCGCCGCCGTAATGAGCTTAAAAGTCGAGCCGGGAGCGTTCGCGCTGTATACCGCGCGGTTAATCTGCGGCTTTCGGATGTCGGAGTTGAGCACCTTCAGATCGGTCCTGGAGATTCCGCCCACATAGATGTTCGGGTCGTAGGCGGGGTAGCTGGCTAGGGAAAGCACAGCCCCCGACCGCGGGTCGATTGCGGCGACGGCTCCGGTCTTGTGCTGGGCCTCCAGCTCTTCGTAGCCGATTCGCTGAAGCTCTTTGTCAATGTTGAGAGTGATAGTATCGCCGGGAATCGGGTCCATGTTGGCGACTTCATGGCGCATTCGCCCGCGCGCGTCCACCTCGATCTCTCGTCCGCCGTTCTTGCCTCGAAGGTCCGAGTCGTATGCCCGTTCGAGCCCCAGCTTGCCGCAGAAATCACCGGGACGATACCCTTCTCCCCGCCGATTCTTCAGCTCGTCCGGCGTTATCTGGCCCATCTGGCCCAGCACATGGCCGAAAAGTGCCTTGTCAGGATACGCGCGGACAGGCTCGGGCCCGATATAGACGCCGGGAAGGCTCAGGCGCTGCTCTTCGAGCCTGGTCACCGCTTCAATGTCAATGTCTTCGTCGATAACAACCGAATCGAACGCCGCCGTCATATATTGCGCGGTAATAATTTCTGTCAGCTCGTCCAGCGGCCGTTTGAGAAGCGCGGCGAGCAGCGGGAGGACCTCGGGGTTCTTCCTGATTTCGTTGGGTACGACGGAGACGACAAGCTGCTGGCGATTTGTAGCGATCACGTTGCCCCGCCGGTCCTCGATGAGGCCGCGGGGAGGTACGCGACGTATGAGCCGCCGCTGGTTGATGAGCGAAGCTTCCTGTAGCTCGTCGCCGTGGGCGACCTGGAGATACCAGAGGCGTGATATGATGACGAGGAGGCTGATGGATATGGCCGCCATCAATAGGCGGACACGCAGCAGATCCGGCAAGTGTTCAGGACGATCAATCATGGTCGTTGGGTCGTTAGGTCGTTAGGTCGTTAGGTCGTTGGGTGTGAGACTGGAGTGGGTATTCGACTTCGTCGGCGACTGATACAGCGCTAGCATCAGCTCTCCCAACAACCCAACGACCCGACACCCATAGCTTATCCTTCTCCGGGTGGGGCATGGTGAATGCGGCAGCGGCGCGGAATATCGCGGCGGCGCATCCGCCGCTCGAAGGTGGAGGGGCACCACGGGCCATTGGCCGTCTGGCCCGATTCGGCGCAGACGCGCACGGTGACGCTCTCATCGCCCGGGTCGCTTCGGCGTACAGGAGGAGCGGCGATGCGGCCAGAAGGCTCGCTGTCGCGCGTCGCTATTTCGTTTCTGCTGAAGCGAATGCGGGAGGACGAAGACGAAGCGGGAATCGAAACTCCGGACGGCGCGGTCGAGACAACCGGCGGCGGAGTCGCGCGAACTGTCGCTTGAGGCGGCAGATTCGCGGGCGGCACGGCCGCCGGACCGGCGGGCTCCGATGGACCGGGATTGATCGGCGCGCCGTCGGGCGAGAGAGCGGGCTGGACGCCCGTGCTGCTGCCCGGCGGAGTTGCGGCATTAGGGACGGGTCCTGGCACAAGTGTCGCGGCGGGCTGAGCCTTTTTCGCTTCCGCTTTCTTCTTTTCGTCAAGATTCATAGACTGGGCAGAAGCCGAGGCTGCGGGAGGTGCCGGGGGAGCGGAATTGGCGTTTTTTAGGGCCGCCTGCTGGATAGGGACGGCTCTCAGCATGAAATCGCGCCAGGTTGGGGCGCAGAGATGGCCGCCGGTTGCGCCCGGCATTTCAAGGTACTTGTCCACGCGGCCCTTTTTGTTGTAGTGCTCGCGTCCCGCCCAGATGACTGTGACTAGCTCCGGCGTATATCCGGCGAACCAGGCGTCTCGGCTGTCGCTGGTCGTACCGGTCTTGCCGTGAGCGTTGGGAACATCCGCAGCGACGGTTGCGGTGCCATGGAGCACAACCTCTCGCAGCGCTTCGTTAATCTGGTCGATTGCTTCCTGTTTCACGCCTGTTTCAAGAATCTGCGGCGACACCTCCTTGATTACGTCGTTGTTATCGTCGACAACGCGGGAGATGATCATCGGTACAGCGCGCCTGCCGTTGTTCGCAAAGACCGTGTAAGCGCTGGCAAGCTCTACAGGTCGCACGGAGGCGGCCCCGAGCGCGAGCGGCGGATACTTGTCGCGAGACGGATCGATGGTCGTTATGCCGAGGCGGCGCGCGTAATCGATAACCGTCCCGAGGCCGGTCTCCATCGCGACCTTAACGGCAATCGTGTTGATGGACTGCTTTATCGCGCTCAAGACCGTGGCGCCGCCATAGTGCTTGCCGCCGTAGTTCTGAGGATGCCACGTGTTGCCTTCCTTTTCGCCCTCGAAGTGCGAATCGTCGGCGTAATACTTGTTGAGATCGCATATGTCATTGTCGAAGGCGGCCACATAGACAATGGGCTTGAAAGAGGAGCCGGGCTGGCGAAGTCCCTGCGTGACGATGTTGTACTGATTCTTCTTGAAATCGAGGCCGCCCACGAGCGCGCGAATGGAACCGGTCTTCGGATCGATGGCAATAAGCGCAGCCTGGTTCGCGTTCTCCGCGTATTTGTGGATTCCGGCGCGAAGCGTCTCTTCCGCCGCGCGTTGAATGTCCGGGTGAATGGTCGTATATATCTTCCAGCCGCTGTAGACCGCCTCCGAGCCGTACTCGCGGTCTATCTGCTGCATCACATAGTTTACGACGTAGGGCGCACCATAGATTCGGGTGCCGTTCCCCGTGAACTTCTTCGGAATCGCTAGTTTTTCCGCCTTTGCTTTGTCGCGTTCTTCGGACGTAATCTTGCCGGTCTCCACCATGCGCTCCAGCACCTGATTGCGGCGATGCAGGGCGGCGTCCATATCGTTCGAGTAGAGCGATGGCCGCTGTGGAATGCCGGCAAGAAACGCGGCTTGGGCAAGGTCGAGATTCTGAGCGCTTTTCTTGAAGTAGGTCCTGGAGGCGGCCTCAATGCCGTAGGCCCCGTGCCCATAATTGATCTGGTTTATGTAGAGCTCAAGTATCTCTTCTTTGCTGTAGGACTGCTCGATTCGCATCGCAAGGATGGCTTCCTGTACTTTGCGGCGCAGCTTCTTTTCACGCGTGAGGCCCAGCTCTTCGATGTTGCGCGCGAGCTGCTGTGTGATGGTGCTGGCGCCCTGCCGCATCTCGCCGCCGCTTGCGTTGCGCCACACGGCCCGGACGATGCCGTGCAGATCTACGCCCCTATGCTCATAGAAGCGCGAATCTTCGGTGGCGACGGTAGCTTCGAGCAGCTTCTTGCTGATCTGTGAAAGCGGTTTCGGCCTGCGGTATTCGCTCGCCAATACCGCCATTACCGACCCGTCGGAGTAGAAAATCTTGGTCCCTTCGGCGGTCTTGATGCTGCCGAGGTCGGCGAGCGAAGGCATCTCCTTCGATACCTGCATGAAAACAACCATGAAGTAGATGACACCTATCGCAATGGTGGTCAGAATCAGAAGTGTAAGGAGGGCAAGCGCGGTTTTGATTCTCTTTTTATTGCTGGAAGATCGTCGCTTCCCGGAGCGGGAAGTCTCTCTCGCCGGTACGGGGCCGACTGCCGCGGATGCTTTTGAGGCACGGGTACTCATGGCTTCATTATAAGCCCGAAAGCAGTGGTATGTCAATTAACCAAGCCGATTTTGTGAAATCAACCTCTACATGCAGAAACAGATTTCACGCCTCTTGTCCAACAAGAGACAGAAGTCAGCTTCACCTTGATGGCCGGTCGTACGATTCGGACGCTCCGCAGGAAAGTCGGCATTACCGGGCGAATCAAACAGGGCTTACGTTCGCGAGGTACCTGAACTATGCTGCAAATCTACCGTAAACTGATCGAGATCTCCGAGCGTGGCGAGCGGTGCGCGCTCGCCACGCTCGTCTCCACGTCCGGCTCCAGTCCGCAGAACACCGGCGCAAAGCTCATTGTGATGCCGGATGGACGGCTTATCGGAACCATCGGCGGAGGCTGCATGGAGGCGGAGGCTCGCCGGATCGCGCTCGACTGCCTGCGCAAGGAGACGCACAGCCTCTTCGAGCTGCGATTGGACGACGATTTTGGATGGGACGATGGCTTGATCTGCGGGGGGCGGGTTCAGATATTCATCGAACCGCATCCCGAACTGAACGTCGAGGCCCACCAGGCCGCACTCGCCGCCGCCGGGCGCCGCGAGAAGGTCGCGCTCTGCATGACGGTAAAGGCGGCCGATGCGAACGAGGGGACTGTGGGCCGCGCGTGGCTTGCCTCGGGGGAGGCCGATTCAAGCGCGATCAACGCTCTTGTTGCGGAAGCGCTCGATGCCGGGCGAGAAAAGCGCGTCGACATGGAGGATGGGTCCAGCGTCTATGTCGAACCGATTCTTCCCCGCCCGACTGCTATTATTGCCGGAGCGGGCCATATTGGGCAAGCGCTTTCGCAGGTTCTCGCACTTTGCGGATTCGAGGTGGTTATCGTGGATGACCGTCCATCCTTCGCGAATAGCGAGCGGCTGCCCTTCGCGGATCGCGTGGAGGTCGTGGAGATACCCAGTTTCCTGGAAGACTTCCCCATCGACGACAGCACGTATATCGCTATCGTGACGCGCGGCCACCGACACGATGCGCACGTCCTTCGCGCCTGCATCCATTCCAATGCGAAGTATCTTGGAATGATTGGCTCCAAGCGTAAGATCCACGTTATTTTCGAGGAGATGCTGCGCGACGGACTGGCTACCGCGGAGGAGCTGCGGCGCGTTCGATCGCCGATGGGCCTTACGCTGAATGATCGCGAGGTGGGCGAGATCGCCGTCTCGATAGCCGCTGAGATGATCGCGGTGCGAAACGGCGCGGACCTCGCCGGCATCCGCCCGATGCAGTATACGCCGCCGTTCGCCAAAGAGCAGTAATTAACCACGGCGGACACGGCGAACACGACAATTCAAGATTCTGCTGTTTCGTGTTGTTCGCCGTGCTCGCTGTGGTCAATTTCAAAGGAGTTGGTTATGCCGTCTCAATCGCTGCCGCCGCAAGTCCCGCTTATCCCGCTCATTCCGCGTGATGACCTGTTCGGGAACCCCGAAAAGGCGTCGCCGCACATCTCGCCGGATGGAACGCGGCTGGCCTACCTCGCGCCGGACGAGGGGGTCCTGAATGTGTGGGTGCGCAGCGTGGGACATGCGGACGATAGGGCCGTGACGCGTGACCGGCTGCGGGGAATCAGGTTCTTTCTCTGGGCGTATGACGGCACTCACCTGCTCTATATACAGGACTCGGGCGGCGATGAGAACTGGCACGTTTGGGGCGTCAACCTGGAGACCGGCGACATCCGCGACCTTACGCCTTATGAGAACGTCCAGGCGCAGCTTATCGCGGTGGAGCCCGCCTTTCCAAATGAGATTCTGGTCGGCCTGAATCTTCGCGATGCCACTGTCCATGACGTGCACCGAATAGACCTGACTTCCGCCGAGGTGACGCTGGATACGGAGAATCCGGGCGACATCGTTGGATGGGTAGCCGATTCACGGTTTCGGATTCGCGGGGCGCAGGCTGCGCTACCGGACGGCGGTTTTCAGCTCAGGGTGCGGCAGGCGGCCCCCGCCCCCCGGCCCCCAATCCTGGGGGAGATGGCGGAAGCTGGATTCTCCGAGTGGAGGCAACTGATAACTTGGGGGCCGGAGGAGGAGGGGCAGCCGTACGGTTTCACGCCGGACGACCGGTCGCTCTACATCGGAAGCAGCATAGGCAGCGACACGCAGGAGCTTCGGACCATCGACACGGAGACTGGTCGGGAGGAGACGCTTGCCTCGAATCCGGCGGTGGACCTCGGCGAAGTGATCGTGCACCCCACCAGGCATCACGTGCAGGCGGTCGGATTTAACGAAGACCGTTTGGACTGGCAGATTCTGGACACTGATATTGCCGGGGATATGGAGACGCTTCAGGGATTCCGCGACGGCGAGGTCCACGTTGCGAGCCGGTCGCTGGACGACCGGACGTGGATTGTGCTCTACATGCTGGACAACGCGCCTGCCGCCTACTACACCTACAACCGCGATTCGCGCTCGATAGAGTTCCTCTTCACCACGCGGCCTGTGCTCGAGAAGCAGACGCTGGCCCAGATGCAGCCGGTCCACATCACGTCGCGCGACGGCCTCACGCTTCACTGCTATCTTACGCTGCCGCCGGGCGATGCGGGGGCGGTGAAGTATCTGCCGCTGGTGCTAAATGTTCATGGCGGGCCGTGGGCGAGGGACCATTGGGGCTACCATTCGGAGGCGCAATGGCTGGCGAATCGCGGTTACGCCTGCCTTCAGGTGAACTTTCGCGGCTCGACCGGATTCGGGAAGCGATTCCTGCACGCGGGCGACCGCGAGTGGGGCGCGAAGATGCACGACGACCTGCTGGACGCGGTGGACTGGGCGGTCGCACAGGGAATCGCGGACCGGAATCGCGTGGCGATCTACGGAGGGTCCTACGGCGGCTATGCAGCGCTGGTGGGCGCGGCCTTTACGCCGGAGGTGTTCGCCTGCTCGGTGGACATCGTGGGGCCGAGCAGCATCCGGACGCTCATCGCCTCGATTCCGCCCTATTGGGAGCCGCTGAAGCAGCTCTTCTTCGTGCGGGTGGGCAACCCGGACACGGAGCCGGAGTTCTTGGATTCGCGTTCGCCTCTGTACAAAGCGGACCAGATTCAGCGTCCGCTCCTGATTGCCCAGGGAGCCAACGACCCGCGCGTGAAGCAGGCGGAGAGCGAGCAGATTGTGCAGGCGCTGCGCGACCGCGGCAAGGAGGTGGAGTACTTGCTCTTCGAGGACGAGGGACACGGATTCGCGCGTCCGGAGAACCGCCTGAAGTTCTACGCCCACGCCGAGAAGTTTCTCGCGAAGCATCTCGGAGGCCGCGTGGAGGAATAGCGCAATGCCGGCCCTCCCCTTACCAAGGGGAGGGGAGCTAGGGCGGTGGAATCGCGGGTTGAGGTCTACCTCCCGCCCCCTCCCGGAGCGGGAGGGGGAGCATTGGCGGTGGCGCGTGCTTTCGCCCATAGGGCCTTGCCGTCATTCTGATGGGAGCCTTAACGACCTGAAGAATCCGGCCTCTTACGCTCGTATTGTCAATGAGCTGCGATAACGACTGCCCGCCGTTTCTTTGTTGGCACATGGGCAACCGGCCTGTTTATCGTGAGTCGGCGAACGGGTGACGGCGGGTTCCGAAGGACGCGATGAGGCGAGCGGGCGATGAGGCGTTGGACCGAAAACGCGCAGAAGTCGCGCGTTAGGCATTTGTCGCCTCATTCCCTCATCGTCTCTTGTCTTTACGCCTCATTTCCTTTCGGTCCGGCTCAACGCGCGATACTTGCACGACTGCAAACGAGATACTTGCACTACTAGGAACGAGATGCTTGCACGACGAGCCCCAATCCATGAATGGAAGCACGGCGGTGGGCCCGGGTTGGCCGGTTCCCATACTTTACTGCATATACTAGCGCACATTCGTATACTTATCAATAGGTTTCGAAAGAATTGTTGAAAGAATCATAGCCTCGATTTCTTCCTGTCTTGGACAGGAAGGAATCAAGGCTAGTTGTTGCCGATAAAGGACGTTATCGAATATTAAGATTGCGGGTTGGGTATCTGCACCACCGTATTGCGTCTGTAATCAACGTCGTTTCTTACCCCTTACCAGAGCAAGTCGATCCACCCCTTCCATCATAAAAGCAACCCGTGATGGCGCGGGCGAACAGCAAGGACATAGAAGAGTCTCGCTTATCGAGGGGACAATAGGAACGCGCCGTTTTTGCCCCGGTACGTGCCGTGTCCCACGATCTGGCCCCGGTCATTGATGCTCGTTGCCATCTCTAGCACCCAACCCGAGCCCCTTGGAATCAATTGGTTTAGGTCGTACATATGTCCGTTCCGCCAAAGGAACGAATGTTGTTTCTCACTACCGGAATGGCCGACAATGTCTCCAAGGTTGTTAATGTTGCTTGCGCTGCTTTGCTTCTGGCCCGGCAGGGCACCCAAGTCGATTACCTTGCCGCCAGACCACAGGAGCGCGTGCGAAACATCCTTCCTAATATCGCCTTCGCCAACCACCTGACCCTTGTCGTTGAGCGCCGCTACGTAACTTCTGCCGCCCGCAGGCTTCGCAAGATCGAAAGTCTTGCCGGCTTGGTATAGGAATGGGAAACCATCAGGCTCCCTTATTTTCCGCATGCCGAGAATCGTTCCGGCGCTGTTAATGGCCTCTGCGGTGCTCATCTCTCCTGCAATGCCCTCCAGCGCCTGGATCTTTCCATTGACCCACGTGACAGCACGAGAGCGCATGGTCTTCGGATCATTGATGTCGAACGAGCCGGAGTTGCCTATGATGACGCCGGAGCGGTTGATACCTGCGGCGTCGCTGATGTTGTCCCCTGTCAACATACCCAGGTCATGCACCTTGCCGCCCACTCACGTGCACGCACGCGTACGCTTGAGGCCAGCGAGTATACGGACATTGGAATTGCCGACTACCATACCACTATCGTTAATCGCGTTGACGCCGCTTGCATCCTGACCGGCCAACGGCCGCAGGAGCATGGCTCGGCCGTTGGAGTACAGAATGCCATAGCTGCTCGGTCCCCAGGCGACGCCGACAACCTGTCCAGCGCTGTTAATGTCGCGACCGAAGGAGATGCCGATGCTGGTCGCGCCGAGGTTCTTGACCGAATATCGCAGTGGCGGAGATTCAGGCGGTTCTGGTCCGGGCATCAGGATAACCGACACTGAGATTACTGCAACAAGGACTATCGGTGCATTCACGTATCTGCCACCTCTTTCGCACACACTCAGTCCTGGTGACAGCTCAAGAGTGACGATAGCCCTCTGATTTGAGTTGGCATCAATGAAGCGTCAGTCTTATTTCGATAACAATTAGACGCACTGAGCGCCGCAAGAGTTTGCACAATCGCGATTATCTCATGGGTCGATTCGATAACGGCGCCATTGCCGCGGATTAAGCCTTCTGCACTGCGCCACGACTCCACCCTTTCCCTCCCATCGGGCGTGCTACCGGACGCGAATCGCATTCTGGTTAGGAGATTCCCTTTCACCTCACCTGGACCGCGAGCCGGTAAGGATATCCGGCGCTGTTGGCAACGGAGGGAATACCCCACCACACTAGCCGGCGGTCTCCGGCGAACGTGATCCTGGCGCCCTCCGAAAGCTGCGCAAGCGGAAAACGGTTCACCACAGGCTTGATGGAGGGATCGGACGATTCTTTCACGTTGACGAGCGCCAGATTTCTCTTGATGTCATCCTTGAGGGTCAGCCATAGAAGAACACGCTTCGTGAAGCGCTCCTCGAGCGCTCGATACGTCGGCCTGGCCTCTACGATCTGCCTGGGAGAGATTGCCGGAAACTGATCGACTTCTACCAGGACGCGTTTCCTGTCGGCGTCGTATCTTTTCACCGTTAGCGAGCGTATCTGGCTCAATCTGATGGCTGCCTTAGGCCCCGTATCTATCGTCCCGCGAATCGAATAGCCAGGCTTAAGGACTTCTTTCGAGCTGCCGAGGTAGGCAAAGCCGACCTTCTGCCACCGTTCCGACTGCCCGCCATTCGACCATGCAGCCGTGACATTGCGATCTGCACGGTCAAACATCTTCTCTACATCCGATACCGACACGGTGATTCGGAGTCCGTAGGGCGACCTGGGGTCGCCCGAGCCCCCCCCATCATCCGCAATCAGGGTCTGTGCGCCACCGACGGCGAACAGGCAGGCTCCTATGAGCACGCTCCTGCTCACTGAACTAAAACGTGGCGTTCTCATAGCGGTTCTCCTCCTGCTCGATCTGCCTGAATATCTCTCGTGTGCATGTGTCCAGCGCCCTGTACATCTCTTCCGGCTCACTCAACTCCGCGGAGAGAGAAGAGAGATCGACGCCTCCTCCCACGTCCTTCGATTTGGAAGCGGCGCTCTGTGCATGCACCGCATAGACGAACGTCTCGATCTGCCGCATATACATGGTTGCCCGGCGGTTGTAATCGAATACAAGCGGCTCGATAGTCTTGCGGCCGGGGAAATGGACCAGAAGCGCTCGTACCTTCGCGTTCTGCACGAATCGCCGTTCCTGAAGGTCGATCAACGCCGCCCGGGTCGATTGGAACTCCTTATCGGTGATGCTTAAAGTCCGCAGCACGGGACGGATTCGTTCGTAGGCTATCGACGTGAATGTGCCGGAGCTAGATAGGTCTTCGAGACATTGGCGCATCAGCCCAAGATGATATTTGGCGTTGTCCGCCCGCATCTGCCGCCGCCAGTCCACGTCTTGTTGGTGCTTCTGAAAGAGCGGGATCAGGAAGGACGAAAGCAGCGTTGTAAGAAGCAGGAGCCCCAGGCCGCTGTTCAGCACATCCCACCACCTGCGCGTCGCTGCCGGCTGCGGTTGGGAGCGTGAGGATTTGATCTCGTCTTCGATTTGCAGCCGGACAAGTATGTCGTCTCTGAGTTTGTTTAAGTCACCGGCATATTCTGGCCGCTCTGGCGGTTTCGGCGGTTCAGCATGCATGCTAATGCGATTCCTAACGGAAATAGGACGAGCGGCGATCTCTACCTGGCCGATACAAATTTAAGAAGTTCACAGGGTTGCGTACTATTCGCGTAAATCGCTTCAATTCCCTTTTCACACAAACGGTGTTACCACCGGCAGGTGTTACCCATGGAGTGGTCCGCTGGTCTATTAAGGAGACAGGCAGCCCATTTTCGCCTCTATTAACGCAAACCAGCACAATATCCAGGCAGACATCGGCAATCATGCAATACTGAATGGTGGAGGTATCTACTATGCGACTCTTTTGTCCATCGATCACAGCCGGTCTTGCGATCTTCACGATGACCGGTCTGGCCCAACAGGGAACTGACGCAGGCAATGCGGGAGGCCCTTACCGGGTGCAGAAGACCGCCAAAGTCGGCGGCGAGGGCGGATTCGACTATGTTTACGCCGATCCGAGCGGACGCCGGCTGTATGTTGCCCGTTCCGGTCCCGTGCCACGGGTTTCGGTGTTCAATCTCGATACGCTCGATCCCGCCGGCGAAATCCCAATGACCAATGCGCGTGGCGCGGCATCGGACGCCAAGTCCCATCACGGTTTTGCATCCAGCAAACCGGTTGCGATGTGGGACACGAAGACGCTTGCGCTCATCAAAACTATCCCTGTGGACGGGAGGCCGGACGGAATTCTGAGCGATGCCTTTAACCGCCGCATTTACGTTTTCAGTCACAGCGCGCCTAACGCGACGGTGCTGGACGCGACGGATGGCTCCGTGCTTGGCACGATTGATTTTGGCGGGGCTCCCGAACAGGCTGTCGCGGATGGCAAGGGCCACGTATATGTGGATATTGAAGACAAGGATACCGTCGCGGTGGTAGATGCGAACACCATGAAAGTCACCGCGCAGTATAGTCTCAACGGAAAGGGGGGCGGCAACGCCGGGCTCGCGCTCGACGTAAAGAACCACATTCTGTTCGTGGCTTGCCGCAACCCTCAAACTATGGTCATGCTCGATGCCAACGACGGTAAGTACCTGGGCGACCTGCCGATTGGGCGGGGCTGCGATGGCGCGGTGTTCAATCCGAAAACGATGGAGTGCTTCAGCTCGCAGGGTGACGGCACGCTGACGGTCATTAAGGAGAACAGTCCGACGAGCTTCGTGGTGGAACAGACCCTCAAGACAATGCCGGGAGCAAAAACCCTGACCCTCGACAGCAAGACCGGCAAGATTCTTCTCATAGCTGCGGAGTTCGGGGCCGCGCCGGCCCCGCCGCCGGCTGGCGGACGATTCAGCCGTGGCTCGATGGTGCCGGGTTCGTTTTCAATCCTGGTGGTCGATAAGTAGTCCGCCGCGGCCGCGAACTCGGTTTCGCGTAAAAGGGGTATCGCGCGTCCGGTGGGAACCGCGATCCCGAACGGCGCTGATTGGCGTGCAGCTCGGCTCCTCGGCTGGGGTCCGCTCAGCTATGAACTGAGGCCGCAGACGCAAATATTGGCAGCGCTTTGTCGCGATTCGACGCCACCTCCCACGGCAGGCGCCGCGCGGTAAGGTTCTCGTTTCGCTCGTTTCGCTCGTCACGCACGGTTCCGCAGGGCGCGCTCGTGGAAGCGACAGGAGCCAATACGCGAAGCAGTTGGCAGACGCAGCTCTCCAGTGATGCGGCCAGCATCGGCAAGCCGCGGCCTACCGGTCCGCCTGACAGAGACGGCGATGGCGTAGAGGATGCGTT
>JBBROJ010000031.1:0-39831 GCA_038229495.1 Chthonomonadales bacterium | reverse complement strand
ATGCGAGTGGGCGTGGTTCTGGTTATTCCGCGCGCCTGCCCCTTCGCGTGATCCGCGATCCGGCGTCGTTCGCCGCCACCACGCCACGGAGGAATCAATATCGCGGCCTCTCGCTCGGGCGGCCAGGACGGCAGAGCTCACCAAGCGCGTCACTTGTCACACCCTGCGCCATTCCTTCGCCACGCACCTGCTGGAATTGGGCTACGACATCCGCACCGTTCAAGAGCTTCTTGGTCATAAGGACGTTTCCACTACCATGATCTATACTCATGTTTTGAACAAGGGAGGGCTTGGCGTGAGAAGCCCGTTGGACAGTTTGCCCTAAACCGCGACCGCGACCTATAAACCGGTAAATCGCCTCCGGCAGGAGAAGATATGTTCCGATAATCGCCGTTTTCGGAGATGGAAATGAGATTTTAACTATCGCGAGAGGGATGTAATACGAGCAATAAAAGGACAATGGGTCGCGAATGGTAAACGACGGAGGCGGACGCGCCGCCATCAACCGGTGGAGCGAAGGAGAAGGGTGTTGAAACTTGCCGCGTTCCCGAAGTGCTACATGGACGAGCTCTGCGTTCACC
Organism: Chthonomonadales bacterium; assembly: GCA_038229495.1. Lineage (GTDB taxonomy): Bacteria > Armatimonadota > Chthonomonadetes > Chthonomonadales > CAJBBX01 > JBBROJ01. Next base: position 39,250 of record JBBROJ010000031.1, on the reverse strand, counting down.
GAACGATGTCGATATTCGACTGGATTGCGATTGCGCGGGACGAGCTGAAGCCGGTCGGTGTTACCGGCCTGGAATTCTATCACGGCTCGCTCTTGAACGATTCACCGTCGTATCTCGGCGAGGTCAAAGCCGCCATGGACGAGGCAGGGTTGGCAGGGCCGATGTTCTGCGCTTCGCCGGACTTTACGAAGCCGGACTCGGCGGATCGAGCCGCCGAGGTCGCCAACCAACGCAAGAAGATAGATGTCGCCGCTGCCTTAGGAGCCTCGACTTGTCGCGTGCTCTCGGGTCAGCGCAGGCCGGAGGTGGGACGGGAGCAGGGAATCGGTTGGGTCGTGGAATGCATCGAATCGCTGTTGCCACATGCCGAGGAACAGGGTATCGTCCTGGTGATCGAAAACCACTTCAAGGACAATTACTGGCAGTTTCCGGAGTTCGCGCAGAAGATGGACCTCTTTTGTGAAATCGTGGAGAGAATCGAAAGCCCGTGGTTCGGCGTGAACTACGATCCCTCCAATACGCTGCTCGCCGGTGAGGACCCGCTGGAGCTTCTGCGCCGCATAGCTCTGCGAGTCGTAACCATGCACGCATCCGACCGCCGTCCCCGCCCCGGCGTGGAGATCGGCCCGGAGGGCGTCACGGACTACACGCAGCTCATCCACGGGGAGATCGGCACCGGGCTCATCGATTACGATTCTATCTTTTCCATTCTGCGCGGAGTTGGATTCGACGGCTGGGTTTCCATCGAGGATGGCGTGAGCGGCATCGAAGAGCTGAAGCGATCCGCAAGGTTCCTCGTGGGAAAGATGGGACTATGAAGGATACTTTCGACAGGCTACGGCGTCTTCTCGCAGAGACACTTCGTATCGACGTAAATAGGATTCAGCCCAACTCTACGCTTGTTGGCGATTTGGGAGCAAAGTCCCTGGACATCGTCGAGGTGATAATGGCGCTGGAAGAGGAGTTTGAGATCGAGATCCCCGACGCCGAAATATCGTTGCAGCCATTCAAGCTCACTCCCGAAATGACCGTTCAGGATCTGGCGGATCAACTGGACGGCTGACGAAAAGACCTTATTTCGCAACAAATCCCCGCGTTCAATTGGACTTTGCCCTCTTCTGCGCCGGCCTTGAAACAAACGGCAACTATCCGCGTGGCTGATACGTCTATGAATTATCCCTGACTTACTGTGGATTCTTGTGGCTTACCGTGACGCGCTTGTCACGTGGAGCGCGAAAAGCCGTGATAAAATAGGGTGCTACTGTAAACTCTTGCATTTGTCAGGCGCGGTGGATGCCGCTTCCTCATCGATATTAACCACCTTCCGCCATTCTCCGATTCTATGGCGTGATTACCCAGCGCATGCACGGAGCTATTCTGATGCGTAGACATTTTCCTCTTTTGCTCGCAAGCGTTCTATTTACCAGCCCTGCCTTTGTGCGCGCCGAGGAGGCCGACACGCCCGAGGAGCAGATTGCTGCGGCGTCCGCGCTCTTCGACGCGAAGAAGTATGCCGAATCGGCACAGCGCCTGGACGTATTTTTGGCCGCGAATCCGAAGCACGCCAAAGCGGCGGCAGCTGCATTCGCCCTCGGAAGAGCGCGCGCCGAGCTGAAGCAGTACGACAAAGCCGTCGCCGCCTATGAGAAGGCCGTCGCCGCAAAGGACGCCGCCATCACTCCGCTGGCGGAATTGGGCTTGGGCGAAGCCGCGATGTATACGCGTCAGTATGATAAAGCAATTATTGCGCTGACGGAAGCGGCGAAGACCGATCTGAAGATCGATCGGGCGGCGACGGCGTGGTACTGGATCGGCCAGTCCAACTATCAACTTGGAAAGTTCGGGGCGTCTCAGGAAGCGTATGACAAGATTACGCGCGAGCTGAAGCGGAGCGAGCTGATTGACAGCGCCTACTATGGAGCGGGCCTCGCGGCGCAGCGGCAGGGCAAGTCCGAAGAGGCGCGGCAGCGGTATCGCATCGTGATCGACCGCTACCCAAAGAGCGAGGATCGCGCGAACGCGTTATTTGGGCTGGCGCAGCTGGACGTGAACGAGAAACGGTGGCAGCAGGCGCGTTCCGGGCTGGAGGGGCTGCTGAATATGCCGAACCTGCCCATGGAGACTCGCGCGGCGGCGGAGGACAGCCTGATTCAGTCGCTGCTGGAAATGGGTGATTATAACGCGGCGATTCCACGGCTCGAATCGGCCCTGAGCCGGCTCCCAGCCACCGATCCGCAGCGTTTCCGCGCGCAGCTCAGCCTCGGCACCGCGCGCTACCGCCAGAAGCAGTACGATCAGGCGTTGAATGCGTACAACGAAGCCGCCAAATCGAGCGAAGAAGCGGTGGCGGCGCAAGGCCTTTACTGGGCGGCGAACGCGCAGCTTGCGCTCAACAGGTCCGGCGAGGCGGCGGCAACCTTTCAAAAACTGGCCGCGAAATATCCCAATTCCGACCTTGCAAAGAAGGCGGCGCTGCGGGCGGGCGAGGCGCGCGCCGACGTGGTCCAGGGAATTACCGATCCGGCGCAACTGGCAGCAACACTCAAGACGCTCCCGACCGCGGAGCGGGGACCGGGAACGCTGCGCCTCGCGCGGCTCTTTCTTCAGCAAAAACGGTACGCGGAGGCCGCCGCGCCGCTCGTCGAACTATTGAAGGCGAATCCCACCGTCCCAGCCGATTCGGTGGTCAAATCGAATCCTCCCAGGGCGACCGATGCGATCATTTCGGAAGCGAGCTATCTGCTCGGCATCGCTTATGAGGGGCTGGATAAGGACGCGCAGGCCGAAACGGCGCTTGCCACGGCGGTTCGGACCGGCAAAGGCGCGTCATGGACGGCCGATGCGCAGAGCCGCCTCGCCTGGATATATCTGAATCTGAAGCAGCCGGATAAAGCCGAGGCCGCCGCGAACGCCGCCCTTAGCGGTAAGCTGGAGCCGCAGGCGCAGCAGCAGACGCGGCTCGCTCTCCTCCAGGCCTATCTCGACCAGAAGAAGTGGGATCTGGCTCTTGATAGCAGCAAGGCGCTACTGACGGGCTATCCACCGCCGGACACGGTTGCGGCAGTCCTCTTCACGCAGGCATGGGTCGCGGAGAAGCGCGCCATGCCGGAGCAGAGTCTGCCGCTCTGGGAGAAGCTTGCAAACGACTATCCCAAGAGTCAATACGCCCCGGAGGCCCTGTTGCGAATTGGGGACGCCCGGATGAAGGCCGAGAAGTGGGATGAGGCGCGCGACCGGTACGCGGCGCTGATTGCCAATTTTCCGAAAAGCCCTCTCGTATATGAGGCTAAGTACAAGCTGGGCAGCGCGCTATTCAACGCTGGAAGGCCCGATGAGGCTGCGACCCAGTTCGATGCGGTAGCAAATGAGAAGGCTGCGGGCGATTACGCGCCGGAATCGCTCTACTGGGCCGGGGTCGCTCTCGACAAGGCGGGCAAGAAGCCGGACGCGATCCAGCGCCTAATGAAACTTGTCACTCAATACCCGGCGCACGCCCGCGTCGCCAATGCAAAGATTCGCCTCGCCGCCCTGAAAGCGGTTGGCGGATAGGAGTTCTATCGAATGTTAATCGATCTGTTTAAGCACGCAGGATGGGTGGCGTGGCCGCTCGGCTTCTGTTCCGTTCTTGCAATAGCTATTGTCCTGGAGCGCATATTTACCATCGCGCGGCTGATGAGCATGGAGCAGGGCGCGGCGGCATCGCTCGAGACCGCCCTTGCCGACGGAAATATCGAGGCGCTGAACGATCCGAATATCGCGGCCGCGCCTGTTACGGTTATCCTGCGCGCCATCGCTCCCATACGAAACGCCAGCGAAGAAGCTATCGACCGCGCGGAGGAGATCGGAATCGCGATGCAGCGGGGCCGCCTGCGCCGCTACCTCAGCGGTCTGGCGACGGTTGGGAGCACCGCGCCGTTTATCGGCCTCTTCGGCACCGTGCTCGGCGTATTGCAGGCGTTTCAGGCGATGAGCAAGACGCAGCTCAGCGGCGAGGCGATGGCGGGCGGAATTTCGGAGGCGTTGAGCGCGACTGCTGTCGGCCTGCTGGTCGCCATTCCCGCGGTTGTCTGCTACAACATCCTGCTTGGCCGGGTTCAGCCCTGCGTGTTGAGAATCAACGCTGACGTTGCGCGGCTGCTGCCGTTGCTTCAGCAGATTCCGGTGGAACAGGCGTCCGAAACAGCAGCTATAAAAAATGGGCGGGGAGCCGAATCCAAGCGTGAATCGCGCGAGAAGCAGGGGGTCTAAATGCACGGCCACATCGCTTCCGAAGACGAGCCGATGGCGGACATGAACCTCATCCCGCTCATCGACATTGCTCTCACGCTGCTGATCATCATGATGGTCACGACGGTCTTCATCAAGCACCCCGGCGTCTCGTTGAAGCTGCCGGAAACCGTAACCCGCGAGGGTTCCCCGGAGACCAAGAAGGACATGACCATCGTCGTCGTGTCTACGGGCGATCTCTACATCGACGCGGTGAAGAAGACGCCGGAAGAACTGCAAGCGCTGCTGCGAGGTCAGGCGGCCAGGGACAAAGAGTCGCGCGTACTTCTGAAGGGCGACCGCGACGTGCATTACTCGCAAATTATGGACGTAATGGACATGGTGCGCCAGGCCGGGCTGACGCGCGTGGTGCTGCCCACCGACCCGAAGACCCCGGGCTATGGGAGGCCCGCTGCAACGCCTGCGGCCGCCAATGCGACAGGTTCGCAGGAACCCGGCGCAACGCCGTGATGTTAGGGCGTGTTGAAACCAGCCTGGCCCCTCTGTCTCCCCCAGGATTGGGGGTCGGGGGGCTGGGCACGGGGGTGCCATCGGCTTTTCGACGCTCTCTTAGGGCTTTAAGCGTCACAATTACAGGTAATCAACATGCGTATTGAACGCTGGTACTGGCTGGGTCTCTTCTGCGTCGTTTCTCTTGCGCTCCATATAGGATTGGCGCTAGAGAGCCCCGGATTCTATACACAGCCGTCCCTTATAAAGCCGGCTGAAATCGAAGTTACCCTTCTGCCGCCGGAGACGCCGGCTGTGGAGAATAAGGTCGAGCCGCCCAAGCCCATTCCCACGCCGAAGCCGCTGCCCGGATTGACCGAGAAGGATCTCGCCAAGCTGCTAAATCCTCATCCGGTTAGGATGAAGCCCGCGCCGGTCACCGTAAATCCGAATGTGGACCGCGGGCCCGTTCGTATTGTGAAGGTGGACAAGCCTGTGGCCGAGAAGCGGCCCGTCGCTCCCAACGCGGAGCCGGGCGGCATGGACAAGCTGCGGGAGGAGAAACCGATGTCCTCCGGCCTGCCGACGGGCGTAAAGGACGCGGGCGAGCCGAAGCTCCAGAGAATCGCGAAGGTGGACCTGAATCCGGGAGGCGGCGGCTCGCCAGCGCCCGGCTTGATTCCGGGCGGCAATGGCGGAGCGAAGGGCCCGGAGACTCCGCCGGAGGACATTCTATTTAACGGCGGCGGGGCGGGCGGGCAGAAGCTGCCCAAGGCTGCGCCGCGCATTGGCGGCGGGGGCGGCGCAGCCATTCTATCCGTCGAGAATCCGCTCGCCAAAGATGCGATCCCCGAAGAGCGGCCGGGCGTGGGTCCGGGCGGCGGGGGCGGCCAAGGCGCGGGAGCCAACAATGGAGTCGGTTATGGCCGCGGCCCGGGTATCGGCACGCGCATGGACGGCAAGGAGGCGCTTTCAACGCTGCGCAGTAAGCCCGGAATCGGAATCGGCGCGGGCGTCGGCGACAAGATTGGAACGCAGCCCCCAGGCGGCGGCAAGGGGACGGGAGCGGAGCTGCCCGGCACCGGCGGAACCGGAATCGGCTATGGACGGGGCAGTGGAATTGGCGTCGGAAATGGCAAGGGGACCGGTGTCGGCGACGGAACGCGGCCCGGCCGGATGCGTGGAGTCCCGTTTGGCGATATTGCGGGGCTATTGAAGGGCGACCCGAATGGCGGAGGCGGCAAGGGCGGCGGGCCCGGCGGGCCCGGGCGGGGGGCGGTCTTCGGCGCAAAGCCTACCGGGGGAGGCGGCGGGACGGTGCATATCGCCTATGTACTCGATATCTCGGGCTCCATGCGCGACGGCAATAAGATCGGCAAGGCGAAGGACGCCCTGATCAAGGCGCTCAACGAACTGAAGCCGAAGGACACGTTCAACGTTATCATTTTCTGGGGCCGGGTCGGCGCGTTCGCCGACCTGATGGTACCCGCGACACAGGGTAATGTGGAGGCGGCCGCCATCTTCGTCGAGCGGCTTCGCACTGCGGACGGCACCAATGTGTCCGCCGCGCTCGAAGAGGCGTTCAAGCTCGAAGACCTGACGCAGATATACCTGCTCTCGGACGGAGAGCCGACCTATGGAATCAAGGACCCCAGCCGCCTTCGAGAGCGCGTCAAGGAGTTGAACAGCGCTAAGAAAGTGAAGATTACGACCCTGGCGCTCGGCCTCGGCGAGCAGTTCCCCGGCATGGCCCTGCTGCGAGGCATCGCGGAGGACAACGACGGACAGTACAGCTATGTAAATCTCGCGGGTAAGCAGCCTTAACTTCTTACTGCGAGCACGGCGAGCGCCGGCCAATACAGATAAGGGCCGGGAGAAGCAGAATTCTCCCGGCCCTCGCTCTTGCGCGCCGTGCCTGCCCGCTATAGGCCGGCAAACTTCTTGAGGTCCGCTACCCGGTTCAGCCAGCCCTTGAGAAACTTGTTCAGCTTCTTGCCTGGCGCACCTATTAAGCTGTAATAGTCCGCGCGTCGGGCGAGAACGCTTCGGGCAAGCGCCTCCGCCCCATGGATTTTGACATATCCTTTCACCGCGCCCAGCGTAACGGGGCCAAATCCGCCGTCCGGCGTCACGCCGATGACCTGTTGGAGCCAGATGACGACGCGGCCCGATCCGACGTTGACGGCCGAATCGAAGAGAGTGATCGCAACCGGAAACGGCAGATCGTCGCAGTGCATGGGCCGCCAATAGTGTTCCGTGTACACGGCGCCCATCTCCGCCGCGGTCATCTGGTGGAGGTCCCGAATCGGCAGGCCGTGCTCCTTTCGGTAGGCGTTGTAGTCACGCCACGTGATGCCGTCCATCGTAGCCCCGCCCGGATCGCCGTCAACGTTCTCAAAGATACGCCCCTCGTGATCGAGCACAAAGTTCAGAGATTTGTCGAATATCTTTGACATCTCGGTTTTTCCTCTCCGTGGGTAAGGAACAGTTTGGTCGCTGGACAGATATTCCCATATCTCGCGTGATTTCCTGCTATGTTGCCGGCGAAGTTACGCTCGGCCCCCCAACCCCCCGACTCACAATCTTGCGGATTGGGGGGTTGGGGGGCTGTTTTTCAACAAACTCCTACCGTTCCAGGCTTATGCGATCCCCCTTGCTGAGCTGCGCGGCGGCTTCATAGGTCGACTGGAAGAACGTCAGGAGCGTACGGTCGGGCGATTCAGATTCGCGCACCGCGTCGTAGGGGAGAAAGAACTCGTGCATAGCAGGGTCGTAGAACGCAGATTCGGGTTCTAGTTTCCAATCCGCAAAGCCGGGGGGCTCCGCGTAGGCGTAGGCATAGAAGGCCGGATCGTCGATGGGACCGCCGCCCGGCCAGAATCCGCAGCTGCTCACCTCGTGTGAATAGGCTTCGCGGGTGACGCGGTCGGATACATTGGGTGCGCCGGGGTGCTGTGGAGCGGTTCGGCCCGAGAACCTCGTGACGGCGAGGTCGAAGCTGCCCCAGAAGAAGTGCGACGGGCTCGATTTGCCGAGGAAACGGGACCGGAACTCCTTCATGATCCGGTCGGATTGCAGCAGGATGCGCCAGAACCGATTCGCATATTCCGGGTCGTACGACGCATGAATCGTGTCCTTTTCAAACGGAATCGGATCGGCGACTTCGACAGGCGTGGTCCATATCGCGATTTCGATTCCCGCGCCATGCAGCATCTCCATGAATGCGGAGTAGAAGTCGGCAACGGTCTGCGGCTTCAAAGCCATCCTGCGTGACTCATGATCGCTGGTGCGGAGAACGAGATGGTGGCCGATGAAGTCGAATTCAATTTCGAATGCTTGGCCGCCATACGGCATTGGGCCGGTTGTAAGGCCGCACGGCGACACATAGAGCGTAACGTTCCACCAGTGGTTGAGGTTTGAGCACTGCGCGAGACGAACCTTGCCCACGATCTGCGTCCACATGTGGAGCGTCGCGTAGGTATCTTTCCAGTCGTTCAGCGGCAGGGCCGGCCATTCAGAATCTCGATTCATGGCGTGTTTCTCCCGTGCGGTGCGAGCCATCCGTAAAATCAATATTCGTGCCGCTAAACCGGCTCGCTCGCCAGCCGCGCAGTGATATGGCCGCCCATTATCAGCGCCTGGCACGCGAGCCGCGATCTTTCGGTACGGCCCTCGGCATCGTTCAGCCTCTCGGCCTCCGGGTACTCAATGGGTGAAAGATTCTCCCACCCCTCCTCGATTATCACGTGGCACGTCGTGCAGGAGCAGTTTCCGCCGCACTCATGGGGGAGGTCGAAGCTGTGCTCGAGCGCTGCGTCCAACAGCGTATCTCCTCGACGCGCTGCTACCGTAAGACCGGCGGGTAGATAGGTGATGGACGCTGTGGACGCTGCGTACTCGGTGGATGACATCTTGACGGGTGGCGGCATCAGCCGCTGCCGATGAGCGTGAGGGCCGGCTTCGCGGGCCGGCTGCGGAGCGCCGTGACCGCCTCGGAAACGCGATTCACCGTATAGTCGATCTCCTCCCCGGTGTTGAATCGTCCGATTCCGAAACGCACGGTGGAGAACGCCTCGTCATCCGTCAATCCCAGCGACCGCAGGACGTGCGACGGCGTGGCGGAGCCGGACGAGCAGGCGGATATGGAAGACACCGCGATCTCTGGGATTGCTGCGAGCAGGTCTTCCCCGATAATTCCGGTAAACGAGAGGCTGAGGTGACCGGGAAGCCGATGGTCCGGATGGCCGTTGAGCGATACGCCTGTCAAGCGCGCCAGCAGGCCGTTCTTGAGCTTTTGGCGCAGGGATGTGAGCCGGCGAATCTCCGTGCCGAGGTCTTCGATACAGAGCCTCAGCGCGGCCGCCAGCCCGACAATCCCTGGAACGTTGAGCGTGCCGGATCGGAATCCGCTTTCGTGTCCGCCGCCGTCCATCTGGGCGGTCAGCTCTACGGAAGGGTCGCGGCGCACATAGAGCGCGCCCGCCCCCTTCGGACCGTATATCTTGTGCGCGGTCATGGAGGCGAGGTCGACATTCATTGCGCGCACGTCGAACGGAAGCTTGCCGATGTACTGCGTGGCGTCCGTGTGAAACAGGACGTCTTTCTCGCGGCACAGCCGGCCAATCGCGGCGACGTCCTGCACCACGCCGCTCTCGTTATTGCCGGCCATGATGGAGACTAGAATCGTTCTGTTGGTTATCGCCGCGGCAAGCTCGTCGAGCCTGACCAGCCCGTCTCTGCCAACACCAAGATAGGTGACCTCGAAGCCCTGGCTTTCCAGATGCTTGCAGGCGTCCAGTACCGCCTTGTGCTCGCATACGCAGGTGACAATATGATTCCCGCGCTCCCGATATCGCTCCGCGACGCCCTTTATCGCCAGGTTGTCGGATTCCGTTGCGCCGGACGTGAATACTATCTCGCCGGGGGCGGCGGCGTTGAGGCTTCGCGCGATGGAGGCCCTTGCCCGCTCGACCGCTACCCTCGCGGTGCGGCCAAACGAATGGCCGGTGCTGGCGGCGTTGCCGAACATCTCCGTGAAGTAGGGAAGCATCTCCTCTATGACGCGGGAATCGCACGGCGTTGTGGCATTATTGTCGAGGTAGATCGGCAGGCGCGGCATCAAGTAGAATTCCTTCACCATTACTTCATATTTACTTCATATTTACTTCATATTTACTTCATATTTCGGTTCGCGAGATAAAGTATTGTAGCAGATTGGCTCTAAGAGGGCGAGACACGCTCAGCTTGCCTTGACACTTCCGCCGCGTACCGGTAGTATAACTACACAGTTGATTTCGGAGCAGCGCCGTCCTAGCGACCAATGGTCTTACCATCGTATGCCGGGGGGCGAAATTGGAATGAAGGTGAAGGGAGTCATCAAGTAACTCTCGCGGGACGGCTGGTTTCTCTACGAAGTCGAAGGAAGCCATCGGCAATACAAGCATGATGAGAAACCGGGAAAGGTAACCGTTTCCGGTAGACCCAGCGACGACCTTCACCCCAAAACACTCTGGAGTGTCTTCCGGCAGGCCGGGTGGGAGGAATAGATTGGCAGAGTACGCAGTAGTTTTCGAATCCGGCTCGTCCAACTGGTCGGCCTATGTGCCCGACCTTCCTGGTTGCGTGGCTACCGGCAAGACGCGTGAACAGGCAGAGACGAATATTCGGGCAGCGATTGAGTTCCATCTTAGAGGAATGCGCAGGGATGGCGATCCGATTCCGCCTCCGACATGCGAAGCCGCTATGATCTTAGTAGGATCTTTGTAGATCCTTGACGGCCGCCTCTTTCAATGTTATTCCAAGTTATTCCAATATCGGCGGCCGCTTAAGCCCGGCATCATCCTGGGCCTGCAACTCTTGCAGGGCTCGCCGGTGTTCTCGCTGCCGGAGCCTGACCTCTACACCGCGCCGTCCTGCTGCTTTGTCGCGTTTCTGAATGGCTGGAGAGCCGTCTTTGCAGTTTCGCTGTTTGCCGGCCCCACACGCCGCCTACGGAGCGCAATTGAACTGTTGCCCTGCGCTACTTTACCAGTACCTTACTATTGATTTGTTATCCAACCTGGTAAAGCTAATTCTGTCGCCTGCGCCTCGGAGTTTACACTCGTTAGGAAGGTACTTAACCGTGCTGCCGCGAAACTAGGAGTCCAATTGTGCTCCGCCAAGACTTATCGGGCGCGCGGCCATTCCCCTTATAACGGAGTTAGACTCATGTCGCTTGACCAGATTAGCATCGATACCATCCGCACCCTTTCCATAGACGGCGTACAGAAGGCCAATTCCGGCCACCCAGGACTCCCGATGGGGGCCGCGCCCATGGCCTACGTCCTCTGGACCCGCCATCTCAAGCACAATCCCGCCGATCCCAAGTGGGTCGACCGCGACCGGTTCGTCCTGAGCGCCGGGCACGGCTCCATGCTGCTATACAGTCTTCTGCACCTCACCGGCTATAACCTGCCGCTGGACGAGTTGAAGAGCTTCCGGCAGTGGGGAAGCAAGACGCCCGGCCATCCGGAGTACCCTCATACGCCGGGCGTGGAGACGACGACCGGCCCACTCGGGCAGGGATTCGCCACCGCGGTCGGAATGGCGATGGCGGAAGCCCACCTGAACGCCAGGTACGGCAGCCTGATCGACCATCATACCTATACGCTTGCTTCGGATGGCGACATGATGGAAGGCGTAGCCAGCGAAGCGGCCTCGTTTGCGGGTCACCTCGGCCTGGGGAAACTCCTCTGCCTCTACGACAGCAACGAAATCTCCCTGGATGGGCGCACGTCCGTCAGCTTCTCCGAAAACGTGCCGAAGCGGTTCGAATCCTACGGCTGGCACGTCCAGACGGTGCCCGACGGCAACGACGTCGAGGCCATCGACGCGGCAATTCGAGTGGCGAAAGCGGAGACGGGCCGTCCCTCGCTCATCGAGGTGAAGACGATCATTGGATACGGTTCGCCCAACAAGCACGGCACCGCCAAGGCGCACGGCAACCCGCTCGGCAAGGACGAGGTCGCGGCGACCAAGCGCAACCTCGGCTTCCCGGAGGACAAGGAATTCTACATTCCGGAAGACGCGCTGAATCACTTCCGCAGGGCGCTGACCGACGGGGCGGCAAGTCAGAAGGAGTGGCAGGCGCGGGTGGATGCATGGGCGGCGGACAACCCGAAGCTCGCGAAGGAGTGGGCGGATCGTTTCGGCGGCATGCTGCCCGCCGGGTGGGATCGCGATATTCCCGTCTTTGGGCCGCAGGAGGCGCTCGCCACACGCGCCTCCGCGGGCAAGGCGTTGAGCGCCATCGCTCCGAACTATCCCGCGCTCATGGGAGGCTCCGCCGACCTCAACTCCTCGACGGAGACGGTCCTAAAAGGGATGGGCGACTTCGAGAATCCCGCGCATGCGGATCACGGTAGTGACGAGGGCGCGGTGGGAGGCGGCTGGGGCTATGCGGGCCGAAACATTCACTTCGGAGTCCGCGAACACGCCATGGCCGCCGCCGGCAACGGAATGGCGGTGCACGGCGGCGTGCGCCCCTATGTCGCGACCTTCTTCAATTTCGTCGACTATCTAAAGCCATCGCTGCGGCTCTCGGCCCTCATGGAAGCGCCGGTCATCTACGTCTTCACGCACGACAGCGTGGGACTTGGAGAGGACGGGCCCACTCACCAGCCCATCGAGCAGCTTGCCACCCTGCGCGCCACGCCGCACATGACGGTTATCCGTCCCGGCGACGCGAACGAGGCGGCGGAAGCATGGCGGCTTACTATCGAGCATCAGGTGGGACCGGTCGCGCTCATCCTGACACGGCAGAAGGTCCCAACTCTCGATCGCGGCGTCTTCGCGGCCGCCTCGGGACTTCGCAAGGGCGCGTATATTCTGCGCGAAGCGGAAGGCGGCGCGCCTCAGGTGATTCTCATCGCTACCGGGTCCGAGGTCAGCCTGATTGTGGACGCTCAAGAATTGCTTACCGAGCAGGGCGTCAGGGCGCGGCTCGTGAGCATGCCTTCCTGGGAGATGTTCGACGCCCAGCCGGAAGACTACCGGGTGTCGGTGCTGCCGCGCGAAGTCAGGAAGGTTGCCGTGGAGGCGGGGGCGTCTCTCGGGTGGCACAAATATGCGGGCAGCGACGGCGACGTGATCGCTATCGACCATTTCGGGGCCTCCGCGCCCTACGAGACGATCTACAAGAACTTCGGCCTCACGCCGGAAAACATTGCCAACCGCGCTCTCGTCCTGATTGGCCGCCCGCCGGTCGCTTCGCCCGACCAATCCGTCCCTGCGGAGGGCGCGACGAAACCTTCTGAGGGCCACTCGTAGTTCGGAGAGGATTGAATGCGCTGCGCGGAGGCACAAGAGCTGCTCACAGAAGGACAGAGCTATTGTTATTTAAACGTACCAGGTCGGAAATCGCCCGGACCGTTCGCCGAAGAGGTAGATTTGCATGTTGAGGACTGTCCCGAGTGCGGCGAAACGCTTATCCGGCTGCTCCGATACCAACTAAGGCGGAGGCCAGGACTTCGGCATTGGCTGCAAGTCCAATACGCGATACGACGGGAACGGGATAGTATCGCCAGTATTGAAGTAAGAGAAAGCAGGCTAGAGCAAACGCCGCTTACTCGCGTCGCGAATACCGTGTTGATGGAAGCCATCAAACAGGATGCGGCTCGAATCGAATTACTGCCAACGTTGATTCGACCGGCCACAGGAGCCGGAGCGGTCGGCGAAGTCGACTTGGATGACGATTCGATGATTGGCCTAATCAAAGCGGACATTGCGAAGGCCACGCTGCTAGGTCTGGACGCGGATATTCCACGGCTATCCGTTATGTATGAGGTCGCGGGCAGTTGGAATGAGAGGCTAAGCATGCCCCACTACATCAAACCGCCTCTATTCGCGCGATTCAAGAGTATGGCGAACCTGCTGCTGATAGTAGAAGATGAACCGCAGGAAGGTGAGATTCCGATTCGATTCGAAAATCGAGACTACGTAGTGAATATACGAACGTCGCTGGGGCCGCTTGGCGAGCATATCGTAATGGAGATTGGTCCCGCATAGAAGCAATAATGGCAAATCACAATGAATCAATCAAGAATCTGCGCGCTCATAACGCTCTCTACTGTGGCATGGGTTGCCTGGGCGGCCGGCGCAACCGCCCAAACCAAGCCTCAGGCCGTTCGCGCGGCAGCGCCGCAAACGTCCGGGGTCTGGAGGAACGCGGTCGGCGACCTCGCCGAGCACAAATGGGGGATCTTTGGCGTCACCTATATGACGGTTTTTCCGGGCAGGGATGAGGTGATGGCCGGCGTGAGCACCCGAGGACTCTGGTCGTCCACGGATGGCGGCGCCACCTGGAACCAGCAAGTGGAACATGATTGAGCACCGCTTGTTCTCACACATCACAATGAATAGGCGTGCCAGGCCACAAGTCAGCCATGAGGTCATTGTAAGTCTAATTGCCGACACCACCTCATCCACCGGACTTCGGGTCCAAAGCCGTTTAGACACGGGCGAGTACCCACCCGGAATCAAGGTGTCAGACGAAGAACTGGTTTCGGTCAACGTGGAACGACACGAATTCCACGGCGAACGAAACTATTCAGTTCGCCCGCGAAGTCCGTCTTTGTGACTGGGTTATTTATGGACGCATGCTAAGTCCTCGTTGAAAAACAGGCCCCCAACCCCCCAACTCACAATATTGGGGGAGACCGAGGGGCCAGGCTGGCATAAACTCCCTCAGGACTGGGGGTTGGGGGGCCGGTCGCAGGCACAACACCTGCTGTTTCAACACTCACTAAGGCCTCACAATAGATTGCGTTACAAGCCGGTCCGGGGACGAACCCTTAGGTCCATCGCCACGCCGCCTCTGGCAGCCTGAATCATCACGTCTCTGCCAGGCTTGATCGTTGCGGCGAGATCGAAAAAGTCGAGTACGGATTCCGTCCATCGGCTGTCTACCGAGGTGATTATGTCTCCGGCAAGGAGTCCCGCGGCTTCGGCGGGTCCCCCTGCGTATACCTGCGTGACCACCACGCCGGCCCTGCCCGCCGTCTTATCCAGCGACATGCCCCAGAGCGCCGCCGGAGCAATGATACGCTTGTCGCCCCCTCGATTCATCAGCAGCTTGAAGACGTTCTTCATCAGGTCCGGCGGCTCGAACGCGACCGGGCTAAACGTGACCTGCTTTCCCGCGTAGTCCAGGGTCGTCCGAAAGCGCGAGAAGAATGAAAAGCCGATGATTCCCTCGACCGGCCCCTCCACGACCGACAGCATATCGATGACTGGATGATCCAGCACCATGATCTCCAGGTCTTTAGCGACCGTGCTGCCTATGGCGACGCTCTTGAGCCGGGCGAACGGATTCATGGACAGGCCCATGCCGAACATTCCGCCAGGTGCGCCAGTTGCGCTTGTCGCGCTGCCCGCCATGCCTGCCGAAAGTCCAAGCTTCTTCGCGACCTTTGTGCTGATGAAGGTGACGGGCGACCCCGTATCGAGCACCAGCCGGAACGGGCCCTGTCCGTTTAGCCTCGCCTGCACGCTGATATGACCGCTTCGGAAAACGTGGAGAGGCACGGTATTTGCGGTTGGCGCGGCGGCGCACGGCACAGCCCAAATCAAGAACGCAAGCGCGGCGCGGCAATATTCCGAACGCATTACAAGCCGCCCTTTCCAACCTTAATGCTGACCTCGGTCTTGAAGCCGGCGCGATTCACCGCAAGCTTCACCATTTCATCGGGCGAGATTTCGTTCAGAAGGGCTGTGAGGGCCGCTCCGCTCCGCACGCTCTGCAACTCCTTGCCTCCTGTTGAAACGCCGGTCACCACGTCGCCCGCGATAAGGCCGCCTTCCGCCGCTGGACTCCTGGCCAGCACGGACCGGATATTGGCCCCCGCGGTCGCGTCGCCCAACTCGACTCCGAGGAATCCGCGAGGAACAACTTCCTGTGGCTTCCTGGCGAACATCGCCGTGGCCATCTTCGCCATCGCCTCCAACTGTTTCTGGTTCTGAACGGGCTGGCCGAGTCTCTTCATGTCCGCGGGCGTCACGACGGCGGGAGGAGGCGGATGGTAGTTCAGCCTTGTCCATGTCAGATTCGGCTGCGTCATATCCACCGCGATTCGGAAGCGGGCGAGCACGTTGTAGCCGATGACCCCATGAATCGGCACGCCGATGAGCGCAAGTTGATTCATCGTCTGGAGCTGAAACGGCCCCTCCACGCGCCCTTTGATCTTTTCGATTACCGCGCCGCCCTCAATCTCAAGCCGGTCCACCACGCCCCAGCGCTGCGCGTCCGGCTTGATTCCAAGGCTCTTCGCGACATCCTCGGCCACGAAGAGCGATGGCGCGCCGGTATCCATGATGAAGTTGTAGGGGCCCGACCCATTCAGCTTCGCGCGCAGCACGATGTGATTCGTGCCCGTAAGCCGGTAGGGAATCTGATAAGCCGCCTGTTCGGGCCGTGTCGGGAACGAGACGAGATGGGCAAGGAGAAGGAAAAGACACATAGAGACTCCTTAAGAACTCTTTACCGCAAAAATGCGAAGAACACGAAGAAAGGCAAACGGCCCAAAAACCACGGGGAGCACGGGGGAAATCAGGGATTTTGCCCTTATCTGTGCCAATCTGTGGACCAGACTCTTGTCGTTCTTCGTATCTTCGCGTCTTCGCGGCGCAGGTTCAATTTGTGTTCAACGCTGCAAGAGACGGCGGAGGCCGCCCTGCCGTCGCCTGTTTCCAAATGACGGCACGCCCGTTGCTGCCTCGCCCTTCGTCAGGTGCTCGCCATCTACCGTAAAGCCGAGAAAAGCGATGCACATCTCATTCGTCGTCTGCTCGCCCCACATTACCAGCTTCGGCGGGTTGTTCGGATTTCGCGGATTCGCGGCGGAGTTGTCATAGGTTGCGGTCAGGCTCACCTTCGTCCCGCTCGGCAGCTTCAGCGGCTTCTTGTAGGAGTAGGTATTTTGCCAGTTGAAGTCCCAATCCGGCACGTCGATGATTCGCTGCGAAGAGCCGTCCGGCAGCGCCGCGGTCACCGTCATCTTCCGGCCCAGCAGGTGCATGTGAGGCATCACCGTAAGCAGCGTGGCGTCGAACACCACCGGAATCTGCGCGCGGACCGTGTGATCGGCCTTGCCCGGCGGAATGAAGAGGAGATGCTGAATGAGCGGAATCGTGTAGAGCTTCTTGTCGACCGGCCCCTTGCAATAGTAGAGGCCGAGCCGCGTACGGTCTGCCGCCGGCTTGCCGACCTTGTGGTAGTGCACCTGAAGTATAATGTCCGAGCCTTTCGGCCACGCAATCCCCACGCCCTCCGGCAGGCGGCGCGGGAAGTTGCCCGGCGCCCACCCGCCCAGGAAACCAGACGGCAGGAATCCGATTCCCCCTCCGTCCGCCGAATAGCCGGGGCCGGGGTCCTTCTCATCCATCCTGCGCCCCTGCCCGGTCGAATCGAGATAGGCGATTACGTGATGGACCACCAGCCGGTTTCCGGGCCGCACCTCCAGGGAGGAAAGGAATCGGTCCGCGTCATTGGGATTTGGAATCACAAAGCAGCGGTAAACATCTCTCCCCTCGGCGGCCAGCTTGTAGTCCTCGGAAGGCTCCAGAACCACGTCCGGCTGACCGAGATTCCATCCCGGCGTGAACTTTGGGGCAGGCGGAAGGTCTGCCTTGCTGCCCTCCTTCGCGCCCTCCCCGGCCCACTGCCTGATAATCCCGATCTCGTCCGTGCTCAGCCTCCGCTCATCGTGAAACTCTCCATGCGAGTCGGCTTTCCACGGCGGCATCACCCGTCCTTCCGTAACCGCCGCGATCTGCGCCGCACGCTTCTTCACATCTTCATAACTCGCCAGCGTGAACGGCGCAACCTCTCCAACACGATGGCACGCCGTACAGTTCTTATAGACAATCGGCGCAATGTCTTTGCTGTAGGTTAAAGCGCCTTTGTGCCGTGCCGCGTACGCGGGCTCATGTGCCGCGGGGGCTGTTTCGGGATTCGCGCGCTTGGCATCGTGTAACGCATGCGCGCTGATCGCCATCGCGGCGCTGCCAACAATAATCGCTGCACCCGTTAAACGATGATTCCACATAGTAAGCCTCCGGATAGAAGTGGACTATTGATAATAAGGATAGCCTACTCTGTTGCAAAAGATTAGAAGCCGCGAAGTCGGCTTTTGTTTCGCAGCGCCGACATGCATGCCGGCAATCATTTCCGCATCCTATGGCGGATTGTAGATGAAGCAGCCGATCACCCTGGTCGTCTTGATGGGAACGGGCCTGCCCGCAAGCACGGCGTCCAACGAGCGCCGAAGGTCGTGGATGGTCGCGGCGTAGCGGGGTTTCCCAAAGTCCACATACAGGTCATCAATTCGACCGCGGTATGCGAGTTTCCCGTCCGCTGTAAAGAGCGCTGATTCCGGAGTAGTGGTCGCGCCGGCGCGCTTTACCAACAGGCGCTTCGGGTCCAGGAGGCCGGGGCAGGGGTATGCGAATTCTTTCCAATGCCTGGCGGCGTCCGCTGGCTTGCCATCGGCATCCGTATATACTACGTAAAACGCGACTCCCGTTGGCCCGTACTGCCGCGCGATTCGACCGAATTCCGGCGCATACTTGTTCGAGATGGGGCAGTCCGTCGAGACGAAGAGAACGCATGTCGCTTTTCGGCCCGCGCCATCGAATGGCCGCGCGCTTGCGCCCTTCACATCGCGCAGGACAATTCCATCCGGCGGCTGCGCAATCGACACTGCGGCGAAACAGGCGGCAGCAGGAATAGCCGCCAGGCAAATACTCATCGGTTTGTACATTAATCCAAATTTCGCGAATTAAGTGAAAGCGCGTATAACGGGCATGCGAGCTGCTGTTCCCGCAACTCCGCCTGCTCATTATACGCGCTTTCCCCGTTAGCACGTTACTCCTATTGACCGAGAATCGGGCAGAAACGCCTTTCCGACATCCTACACCCAACCCCCGACGCCCTTACCTACGGCTTGGCCGGCTTCTTGTCGCCGCCCTTGCCCTTGTGATGAAGCTCCTTGAGCTTCTCCTTCTGCTCCGGCGTCAGAATAGCGAGAATCTTCTCGTGCGCGTCCTTGCCGAGCTCCTTCAGCTTGTCCTTCTTCTGGTCAGCTGTGAGCTTCGTGTCCTCGTGAATCGCCTTTGCCTGTTTGTGATGCTCCATTAGGATAGGCTTGATCTGCGCCTTCTGCGCGTCGCTCAGGTTCAACTGGGACAGAATTTTCTCCAGCCGACCCTCATGCTCACGTCGCTCACCCTTGCCTGCCTTAACTGCGTTTCCAGGCTTTTGCGCCAATACCGGCTGTCCAATCAAAGCTATCGCGCTGAGCGCGAGCGCCGCCACGCCAAAAAATTTAACACTCTTCATCTGAACCTGGTTCCTCCAATGGACGCGCGGTTGAAGGTCAACCGCGCGAGTTTGTAACTGGGTTTTCTGACGGAGGAGGCATCCCAATGTTCAATTTCATCGTGAATCGTGTTTGCGAAGCTCAAATCCACCTATGCGGACGCCTTGCCGAAGCTCATCAACCCGGAAACAGGACGCATCCATACATCTGTCGCTGAACCAGACGGTCGTGGCCACGGTGCGGCTCTCCTCCAGCGACCCCAACCTGCAAAACATTCCGATTCGTTCGGAGGTGGGCCGCGAGATTCGCAAGGCTTTTATCGCTCCGCAATACGAAAAACGGCAGCTCAAGAAAAATCGAAGTGAGTTATGACGCTCGAAACGCACAATCAGCTCAGCGCCGTCCCGGTCGATGAACAGCGGGTTCTAATTCTGGCCCCGGTTGGGCGGGACGGCCCTCTCACCGCTCGTTTTTTTACGGGAGAAGGCCTCACCCCTTATATTTGCGCATCACTCAATGAATTGTGCAGCGAAATCGAGAGGGGAGCGGCGGCGGCGGTCGTTACGTCCGAGGCGCTGGAGGGCTCAAGTCTCAATCAGCTGCAGACTGTTCTCAAGCGGCAGCAGCCCTGGTCCGACATCCCCCTCGTAGTTCTATCCGGGGGGGTGAGCTGTGAGCGGATAGGCGACCTTTCGCTGCGATTCAACACTGTGACCATCCTCGAACGTCCGATGAATCCCGCCTCTCTGCTCTCCGCGGTGAAGGTTGCGCTCCGCGCCCGTCGTCAGCAATACCTTGTCAGGGATATGCTCCGCAGGGCCGAAGAGGCACGGAAAGAAGCCGAGTACCAGCAGGCGCATATCGAAGCCTTGAATGAGCGGATCCAGCGTGCCATGACTGAGACTCACCACCGCGTAAAGAACAACCTGCAGATCATCGCCGCCATGGTGGACATGCGTGCGATGGACGATTCCGAAGCCGTTCCTACGGAGGAGTTTCGTAAACTCGGCAGGCACATCAGGGTCCTCGCCGCAGTCCACGAGCTGCTGACAGCGGAGTCCAAGGAGGACGGTCAGGCGCACACAATATCCTCCCGCGCCATGTTGGACCAATTACTGCCCATGATTCAGTCAACGGCCGGTCCCCGACAGGTCACTCACAACGTGGATGACGTACGGCTCATGGTACGGCAGGGCACGTCTCTTGCGCTGGTTGTAAACGAGCTGTTCAGCAATGCAATTAAGTATGGCCGCAACTCGGTTCACGTAGGCTTCTCCAGGGAGGATAAGTACGCGATATTGGAGGTATGCGACGACGGTCCCGGTTTTCCGCCGGCTTTTGACCCTGTCAAGGCTGCAAATACGGGATTAGAGTTGATTCTGCATTTAAGCCGCTGGGATCTGGGCGGTTCGGTCCGATTTTATAATCTCCCGGAGGGCGGTGGATGCGTACGTATTACGATTCCGATTGTCGCATAGTTGAGACGACAGTCAATTCGATAGAATGTGAACGAGGGCAGCGCTAGCCGCCCTCGTTTTTGCCCGGAGAATTTCCGCAATCGGGTATAATATTTGGACGTGTGCCGAGTCTCGCCTATCTTTGACGGACACGCAGGAAGCAACGCCGATTTATGCCGGAAACTGCAATAAAACCGACCGTCCAGATGATCAATCTCGGGTGCGCCAAGAACGTCGTTGATGCCGAGGAGATGCTGGGGGTCCTGTCCGATAATGGCTACGGGCTCGATGCCCACAGCGACTCGGCGGACGTGGTGGTGATCAATACCTGCGGGTTTATCGAGGCGGCCAAGCAGGAGAGCATCGACGTTATTCTACAGGCGCTGGAGCGCAAAAAGCGCGGCGACGTGCGAAAGGTGGTCGTCGCGGGCTGCCTTGCTCAGCGCTACGCCCGCGAGCTCGCGCTGGAGATGCCGGACGTGGACGTCTTTTTCGGCACCGGCCAGATGGGCAGCATCGCGCAAGTGGTGGGCGAATCGCTCGTGCGGCCCGGCCAGATGCTGCAAGTCGCCGAAAAACCGCATCACCGCTGGGTTGACGTTCCCACCCGCGTGCGCTCGACCGCTCCCTGGACAGCCTATCTCAAAATCAGCGAGGGATGCGACCACAAGTGTACCTTCTGCGCGATTCCCTCTTTCCGCGGCCGGCACGTCAGCAAGCCGATGGAGCGGATTGTCGAAGAGGCGGAGATGCTGGCGCGCCAGGGCGTTCGCGAGTTGAATCTAATCGCCCAGGATTCGACGCAGTACGGCTACGACCTTTATAAAGCGCCGATGCTGCCCGAGCTTCTGCCCGCGCTTTCGAAGGTGGACGGGATTCACTGGCTGCGCCTGTTCTACTGCTATCCCTCGCGCGTCAATACCCGCGTAATCGAGGCCATCGCAACTACGCCGAAGGTCTGCCAGTACATTGACATGCCGTTGCAGCACGCGGATGACGAGGTTCTGAGGGCGATGCGCAGGCCGATGAGCGGCGAGGGCTATCTGCGGATTCTCGAACAGTTCCGCGCCGCCTCGCCGGACGTCTCGATTCGCACCACGTTCATCGTGGGCTTTCCGGGCGAGACGGAAGCGCAGTTCGAGAACCTTCTGCGGTTCGTCGAGAAGGCGCAGTTCGACCGCGTCGGGGCATTCGAGTATTCGACAGAGGACGGCACCCCCAGCGCGGACCTGCCGAATCGCGTTCCCTCTCGGGTAAAGCGCGCGCGCAAGGACAGGCTGATGCGCCTTCAGCAGGATATCAGCTTCGCGCGCAATCGCGCCTGGATTGGCCGCGAGATGGAAGTGCTGGTCGAAAGTCTTGAAAGGAAGAAGGGAGGAAGGGAGGAAGGGACGATTACGGAATCCCCGCCTGCTGCCTTTTCCAATTCCTTATCCAATACCTTCCCTATTGCGGTCGGTCGGTCGTTCCGCGATGCCCCGGAGATTGATGGGCATGTAGTTATTACCGGCCAGCTGCCTTGCTCCGCGAAGCCGGGCGAATTCATAAATGTAAAGGTGACGAACGCGCGTCCCTATGATCTTATAGGGATGAGGGACGAGGGATGAGGGATGAGATCACGGCAATGACCGTCTCATCCCTCATCCCTCATCCCTCGTCCCTCCCTCTGGAGGATAATCTGTGGCATTAGCGTCTGTGGCAACAGCACCGGTAACCAAGCTGGATGAAGCGCTGGCAGTGCACTATGTGGCGGACCTGCTGCATCACGCGCTGCTGGAGGCGGGAGAGGCGGTAAAAGCGTCGGAGGCGGCAAAGCTTGCCGGCAATCCGAGCGTGGACCTACGTATTGCGCGTGTCGTGCTGGCTACCCATCCGGGCCGCTTTACCTCGACCGAGCGTAAATGGACGCTCTGGTCCCGCTTCGCGGATCCAAGCCGCGCAGCCGAGCGCAACCTGGACGAAGTCCTTCGAAGCTATGGCGCTCCCATCGACCTGCCGGCGCTTGCGCGAGAGATGGCTGCCATCTATAAGCGGCCCGCGGAGCACTTCGAGCGGACACTGTCGCGCGTGCTTTCCAATGGAGAGCGCTACTTCTCCGCCGGAAACGCCGCGTACGGCCTAACGCAGTGGCTCCTCTGCTCTGAGGGCGAATCGGACGAGGATGTGCTGTTCGATAACTACCTCAAGCGAACGGACGTTGAACGATTTGAATCGTCCGCGGCCAAGCTGAAGCCGAATGATCTTAACTCCGTCGTCACATTCCTCGACGCCCAGAACGCGCCAGTGTCAAACAAGGCGCTTCAGTTCCTGGTGTGGCGCGCGAAACCTGAGGCTTTTGACGCCATCAAGCTTTACACCGGACTGCTGAATGATGGCCGCGCCGTCAGCCTCTCCGGCGGCCTGTGGATAGGTCCCAAGGCGGTCCAGAAACTGCAAGGCTTTTTCCCGTCCATCGCGGCCCGCGAGGTGGACGAGCATGGCGACAACAAGGTCGTCGAAGAGGCGCAGCCGCTCGTAATCTCCGACGAGGAGCGCGAGCAGTTGATTCAGTCCGTGATTGCGAGCGAGAGCGCGAGCCGGGCTGCCGGCCTGCTGGAATCGATGTTCGAGGTCTCTCCCGGCGAAACGACGTGGAATGCGGACCTCGATTCCGTGCTAGGCGTTCTGCGCAACGATGAGCGGGTCGTCTGGATTGGGGCGGACCGGTTTGTGCCGCAAGGCTCTATCCCCGAATATGTGTTCACCGTGCCGGAAATCCTGCAAATACCGGTGACGCATTATACCGATCCCGAAGGAAATGAGCTCGACCTCCTGCTGGATGACGACGGATTCGACGGCGGTCTCCAGCGCGAAGTGCTGAGCTTGCAGGCGCAGGACGCGTTGGACGAAGAGCCTGCCTATACTCCCGACGCCGAGCCGCCGGCCACGGCGCGCTGCGTGCTGAAGTTCCACCATAAGGAGATCGGCACGTATCCGCTCTGCCAGCTTCCTCCCGGATTCTTCCCGGTAGAGACTCCGGTCCTTCAGGTTGAGCTGACCCTACCGACGGGGCAGAAGGCCGATCTCTGGGTGAATAACGAGACCCGTCTGGTCTACGGGTTCATCGACTGGTATCACACCCTGCCCGTGGACAGCGGCGCGGTGTTCTATCTGGAACGCCAGGCGTCGGACCGCTTCGTCCTTACCTATGGCGAGGAGACCGAGCCGTCGATGTTCATCAGCCGCAACCGCGTCAATGAGCTCGTGGAATTGGGACGCCGGGCGGACGACGGAGAGCTCCCGACGTTCGATATCCTGCGCGAGATCATGGAGCATTATCGCAAGGGCATCGAGTTTATCACTCTGCTGACGGAGACAAATATCTCGCGCCGTACTACGCGCCGTATGGTCGCCTCGCTTCTGTCGGGATACCACTGCTACTTCCAGCGTGGAGGCGCGTGGGTGTTCGACGCAAAGAAGCTGTCGCAGGGCTTCGACAAGAGCAAGCGCATGTACCTGAAGAAGTCGGGAACAGGCGTGAGGCGTGAGGCGCAAAGGTTCGCCACTCACGCCTCACGCCTCACGCTTGGAGTATTCATGCCTGTCCGTGTACGTTATGCGCCGAGTCCGACCGGCTCCCCGCATGTGGGCAATATCCGCACCGCAATCTTCAACTGGCTGCTCGCCCACAAAATGGGCGGGCAGTTTATTACGCGGCTGGAGGATACCGACCGTGATCCGGAGCGGTATAAGCCGGAACACATACGCGACATTGAGCAGAGCCTGATCTATCTCGGTATCGAGCCGGACGAATGGTGGGTAACTGGCGGTCCCGCCGCGCCTTACGTGCAGTCGGAACGGCTGGAGACCTACCGGACCGCAGCCTCCGAATTGATCGAGAAGGGATGGGCTTATCGCTGCTTCTGCACGCCGGAGCGGCTGGCGCAGATGCGGGCCGAGCAGCAATCGCGCGGAGTCCCGAGCGGTTACGACCGCCGCTGCCGCCGCCTCTCGAAAGAGGACAGCGAGCGCTACATATCAGAGGAGAAGCCATTCACTATCCGCCTCGCGGTGCCGCTGGAGGGAAAGACCACCTACCGGGACGAGGTCTATGGCGAGCTCACCTTTGAGAATAAGCTGATCGACGATCAGGTACTCCTGAAGTCGAATGGCTGGCCCACCTACCATCTGGCCGTCGTGCTGGACGATCACGCGATGGGAATTACGCACGTGTTGCGCGGCGAAGATTGGCAGCCCAGCACCCCCAAGCAGATTCTGCTCTATCAGGCGTTCGGGTGGGAGCCTCCGCTCTGGGTGCATCTGCCTCTCATCGTCGGCACCGACAAGAAGAAGCTGTCCAAGCGGCACGGCGCGACCCAGTTCATCGAGTTCCAGAGCCTGGGTTATCTGCCCGAGGCGATGTTCAATTTCCTTGTGCTGCTGGGGTGGTCGGCGGGGGACGAGAATCGCGAAATCTTTACGAAAGAGGAGATACTCGAGCGGTTCAGCATCGGCGGAATCAACAACAGTCCCGCGGTCTTCGACTACGACAAGCTCCGCTGGATGAATGGCAGCTACATTAGGCATGCCGATCCGCAGCGCCTCCTGGATCTCTGCGCTCCCTACCTGGTCGAAGCCGGTTTCATCAGCGACCCGCCCACCAATTTGGAGCGCGAATTCACCGCGACGATTCTGCCGCTCGTCGTAGAGCGCATGAAGCTGCTGCCGGAGGTCGTCTCGCTGACGGAGTTCTTCTTCCGGGAGCCCCAGGAGCCGGAGGAGAAGGGCAGGCGCAAGTGGCTGACGGGCGCTGATGCGCGGACCCGCCTGGACAAGGCAGTCGAGCTGTTTTCCGTTATCGACGGCGAGCTGTCCTTCGAGTCGGCAGAAGAGGCCACGAATCGCATTGCAGAGTCGCTGGGCGTCGAGCGCGGGCCCGTCATCCATCTGCTCCGAATCGCAGTGACGGGCCGCACGGTCGGTCCGGGCCTGTTCGAGCTTCTGACCGTGTTGGGCAAAGAGCATGTCACAGCACGGTTGGAACGCGCGAAAGACTGGGTTGTGGAATAGCTCCCGGACATAAGTGTCCGGGCTGTGAAACGAAGGCCGCATTCGTGGCCTGGGTGTGGGGGGTTAAGCCACGAATGCGGCTTTCGTATTACAGCCCGGCGATTCATCGTCGGGGCACGGTCGAAATAGGAACGCATGGATAATATTGGCAATATAATCGATGTAAATACAATGTTCGGTCCGCTGCCCGCCGGAGCCGCAGACCTTTCGGTTGACGAGCTCGGCGAGATGATGCGGAAGTACGGCATACACGCCTGCTGCACCCTTTCGACCGTTGGAATGCTGCTTGATTACAACTCGGGCAATGGAGCCACGCGCGCAGCCTGCGGCGAGCAGGCCAGTCTTCTTCCCGTAGCCACCCTCAATCCGCAGACAGTGTTCACCGATGACGGTCCGTATATGCGATTCAAGTCGGACGGATTCAAGATCGTCCGCTTTTTCCCTATGGAACAGGACTGGGACGCGGCCTATGCGCCCTTTCGGGCGCTGGCCGGGCGGTTGGAAGCGGAGAAACTTCCGATCATGGTGGACGTTGGCGGCTCGGGAGCGGCGACTCGCCTCGTGGACGCCCTCGCGCGGCACCCCGCGCCCCTCATTTTGACGGGAATAGACGCTAGCGCCGTTGCGGAGGCCATCGCGGTTATGCGGACGCATTCGGGGATATATATCGACACCTCCCATCTCGTCGCGGTGGGAGCCATAAAGCAGGTGGTCGACTGCGTCGGCGCGGAGAGGGTGCTCTATGGATCCGGCGCTCCGTCGCGGCCCATGGCCAGCGCGCTCGGCGTGCTGCGGAACGCGGACATTTCGGACGACCAGAGAGCGCAGATTCTGGGCGGCAACGCCAGGCGGCTGCTAGGAATTTAGGCACGGAACTCTTCTCGGGATTTGCGGTAGGGAGCATGAATGCCGGTATTCGATACACATAGCTATTTCGGCGGAAGCGTGATTCCCGGCGTCGCCAACAGCGCCAAGACGATTGCCGCGACCATGCAGGCGCGCGGAGTCGGCGGAGCCATCGTGTTCTCGGCGCACGCGCGGTACGTCGATCCGCTCTCAGGCAACCGGCTTCTCGCGAAGATACTGGAGCAGTCGCCGATTCTGCATGGCTGCCTGGTAACCCACGTGAATCGGGTGGATGCCTCCGTGGCCGCGATGCGCGAGCTGATGGCGAGCAAGCGATTCGTGGGCATGGCAATCACCGGCATGGGCGAGGAGGAGCCC
Source organism: Chthonomonadales bacterium (assembly GCA_038229495.1). Taxonomy (GTDB): domain Bacteria; phylum Armatimonadota; class Chthonomonadetes; order Chthonomonadales; family CAJBBX01; genus JBBROJ01. Next base: position 12,450 of record JBBROJ010000031.1, on the reverse strand, counting down.
GTCGAGAAGATTATCGCCGACGATATTATCAACGCATACCGGCGTTACGGCAAGCCGCTCTTCCTCTATGCCCACAACGGCAAAATGACTCACGCCGCCCTGGAGATCGCCCAGGCGTATAACATGATCAAGGTCGTGCTTTTCGGCATGGGCGGTCACGATTGGCGCACGGCAATCGCCGCCGCCCATGCCTCCACGAACATCTATCTTGAAACTTCCGGTCCGCTCGACCGCGCAAAGATTCCGGCTGCCTTCGAAACGATTGGCGCGCATCGAATCGTTTTTGGAAGCGGCGCTCCCCATGTGGACGCTGCCGCGGCAATGGGGCTGGTCGAGGATTCACCGCTGACGGATGACGTTCGCCGCCGCATCTACTACACGAACGCGGGCCGCCTGCTAGGTCTTGACCCGGGTGAATAGGCGTTACCAACTCCGGCCAGCGTGCCCCGAGATATGTGTTAATCCCGGCCGTGAACGGCATGGAGGCGTCAACCGTGCGAAAAGTAGCTGAACGGAATGCATGACGTTGTCGATCTACGCAGTGACACGGTGACGAAACCCACACCCGCGATGCGCCGTGCAATGGCCGAAGCGGAGGTGGGCGACGACGTGCTGGGGGACGACCCCACGGTGATTGAACTTGAGCGCCGCTCCGCCGAGCTTCTCGGAAAGGAGGCGGCGCTCTTTGTCACGTCCGGCACGATGGGAAACAACCTCGCGATAAATGTCCAGACGCGGCCCGGCAACGAGATTCTATGCGATTGGGATTCGCACTCTCTCTGTTATGAGGCGGGCGCGCCTTCGGCGCTCTCCGGCGTGCAGACCCGCCCGTACCGGAGCCGCCGGGGTATCCCCGACGTGCGCGAGATCGAATCGAACATCCACGAAGAGAGTCTGCACGGAGCCGGCACGACCCTGATTCTCGTGGAGAACACACACAATCGCCAGGGCGGGGCGGTCGTTCCACTCTCCGTTATGCGCGAATTGTATGCGCTGTCGCAGAGTCGCGGAGTGCGAGTCCACCTCGACGGGGCCAGGCTGTTCAACGCGGCCATTGCAACAGGGATTCCGGCAAGAGAGTTCGCCGCCTATGCCGATTCCGTCACGTTCTGCCTGTCCAAGGGACTCGGCTGCCCTGTCGGCTCCGTGCTCTGTGGGAATCAGACGTTCATCGATCGGGCGCGGCGCGTGCGGAAGATGTTCGGCGGAGGAATGCGGCAGTCCGGCATCCTGGCAGCGTGCGGCTTGATTGCGCTGGACACGATGATCGACCGTCTTGCGGTGGATCACGCCAACGCACGCATGCTTGCCGAGGGAATCGCGGGCGCGCCGGGCATCATTGTCGAGATCGAAGCTGTCGATATTGAAGCGGTACAGACCAATATGGTATACATCGATACGGAATCTCCCGCGGCGGCTGTAGTGGAGCGGCTGGCGCAGCGGTCGATATTGTGCCTTTCGACTGCGGCGCACCGAATCAGAATGGTCACCCACAATGATGTCGACGGCGAGGACATTGCGCGCGCCATAGCTGCCATCCATGAATGCGTACAAAGCGCAAGACAGTAGAAAGCCGGCTCGTTGACTCTCAAGCGGCGTTTCGGCGCAATTGACGCGTACAAAGCGCAAGACAGTAGAAAGCCGGCTGCGGCGAGATCGCGCACCCGTGAATCGCAGCTATAGCCGCGGTAAGTCTTCATTAAATCTCTTCTATCGACGTTGGGCGAGGGAACTACGCCGGTGGGCGTGCGTAAGAGCATTGTCACTCTGGATTTTTGTAAGTCCGTGGCGCTGCCGTCCGGGTTGGAGAAGCATCTTTCGTCAGCCTGATCTTCAGATGTTCTCCGGATGATTTCCAGCGTCGCGATGGGCAGCCTCCAGGAAGAGGCAAAGGAGACTCACGATGGCAAAGACTGTAGTTGGCCTGTTCGACAACTTTAATGAAGCGCGGGACGCCGTAAGCGAGCTTGAAACCAGCGGAATCCCGCATGACCAGGTGAGCATCGTGGCGAACGATAGCGGGGGCGCTTCGGGCGCTTCTGCGATTAACTCGACAAACGCCGACAACGGTTTGACTGCCGGCGAAACGGCAGATGCGGCGGCTACTGGCGCGGTTACGGGCGCAACCGCAGGCACGGCTATCGGCGGGACGGTGGGACTGCTCGCGGGATTGGGGGCGTTGACGATCCCAGGCTTTGGTCCCGTTATTGCCGCCGGATGGCTCGTATCGGCGATCGCAGGCGCGGGGATAGGGGCGGCGACGGGGGCGGCAGCAGGCGGCCTCATTGGCGCGCTGACCGAGGCGGGCGTGCCTGAACACGAGGCGGGTTACTACGAAGAAGGTGTCCGGCGTGGCGGAACACTCGTGACGGTGACATGTGACGATGGCAAGGCCAGCGACTTCGTGAGCATAATGCACCGCCACAATGTGGTGGATATCGAGCGGCGCGGAGCAGAGTATCAAAACGCAGGCTATGTAGGCCGAGCTGGATACGATAATTCCGGACTTGGCAGCGGGACCGGCGCGGGTTCCATCGCGGGTCCCATCTCTGGGTATTCCGGTGTAGCCACCGGTTCGAACACGGGCTACAACGCGACTGAATCAGATCTGGGCTTGGGCGCCGACAGCAGCAAAGCCGCCAATCGCTCCGGTTCGGACAGCAATCAACGGGTTGGGGCGGATGCGGACCACTCCGGCGCGGCAGCGGCCGCGAACAGGGGACATGCTGGAATCAACACGGACCAGGGTATCAACGCAACCGGGTATTCCGGGGTTGGAGCGTCAGAAATATCAGAAGTTTCGCGCGAGCAGGCGGGCGTTGCCCATGAGAATATGCCATCGCGCGACGACATGAAGAGCTCCATCCCGAATACGACTGCCACGAGCGATGCCGGCGCGGAGGTCGATGAGGAGAATCTGGGTGATACGGATCGCGATCTGAATCGCAACCGGCCCGGCGGAACCAACGTCTACTGAGCGGTCGCGTAATAGGAAAGTAAGCAGGAGTACGGGCGGTCCAAACCGGTTTGGACCGCCCGTATCAGCGTCTGGCAGGTCGCGCGAACCCGGCATCTGGCCGCCCGCCGAAGACCGGCACATGTGTCTGTTCTCGCTATACCAATCCAAACTAATCCCGATGCGTTGCGCGGGCAGTTGCGCACTGTCCGGCGAGGAGGCCGGCGGCGGCGGCCGATAAAAAGAAGGCGCGATCCTCGGTTATGCCTCTGCCCATAGTCGTAACGGCTATTCCACACTCGACAAGCGCGCGGAAGCCCCCATCGGCATCCACCGTTACGAACTCATGGCGTTCCATCAGCTCGGTCTCCTCCAGGCAGCGCATCAGGTTGTGGCGCTCAATTTCGGGAAGACGAGGAATAGGCACCAGCGCAGTCCGAAGCGCCACCCGTTCCAGAATCGTCCGGGTATGGTGGCTCAGACCTATGTGGCGGGGACGATGATCGGCAAAGCTAAGGCGCGCCACGGCGATTGGAGCGCCATGGAGCGATGCGGCCGCATTCAGCGCGATACCCTGGTCTATGCCGCTGAATCCCAGCGCCGTACCGGTTCCGGTATTGCCGGGGCCCTGGCATACCACAATGGCGTCCGCTTTTGCCACAACGCGCGCAACCGCCAGAGCGGAGTAGATATTGACCGCCTCATAATCGCCCCCGAACGCCTGTCCGGCGGTGATGGTCGCGTCGATTATACCGCGATCCTTCATCTGGCAAACCGTTTTGCTGAACGCGAGCGGAAGGGCGGCCCCATCCGACATGACGTATGCTACCCGCGCGCCGCCCTTGGTCTCCCACTTGATCGCCGCGGCGATGGCAGGCAGTTGACTATGCAGCTCGGCGCAGACTACGGGAATCGAATCGAGAGTAGTAAACGCCTCGATGGCGGCGTGGAAAGGGCCTTCAGGAGCCGAGGCGACCATGACCGGAATCTGGAGCGGCGTATACCGCAGCTTCATGATGTGGCCCGGCGCTTCTGCTTCCATCTCGCGCCCTTCGACCGCGCAAACGAAGTCATATCCCCCCGTGCCGAGACCAAGCTCTACCGCCCACGTGTTGAGCGCCACCACTTCTCCGACATGCACGGGACCCATGAGCGACGGATAGGAGATAGCCGTGCGAAGCGCTCCGTCCACGCGAACAGTGATCTCCTGCGCGCCTGGACGCTCCGCCAATATAGACTCAACCTTTCCTTGCGCCCGTGCCCGCACGTCGTCTACCCCGAATTCCGATGGCCCCGGCCGTGATCCGGGCCATCCCTCGTTCCGTTCTATTCCGATTCCTGTTCCGCCGCAGCCTGCGCGATGGCTACGACCCACTCCGCGCTCTTTACCAGATCGGTAATGGCGATGCACTCATGGTGCGTGTGGATCTGGCGCATGCCCGTTGCCAGCACGCATGTTGGCCATCCGAATGCATTGAACACGTTTGCATCGCTGCCTCCACCCGCCTGCCGGAGACCCGTCTCCAGTCCGAGCTTCCGAGCGGCCTTTTGGGCAATTTTGATTGGCGGGTCGTCCTCCCCGAGGCGGTATGCATTGTACATGCGGCGGACGTTTACAATAACGTCAGCGCCGTAGTGCGTTGCCGCTTCATGAAAGGTCTCCTCCATGTGAGCGACCTGCGCAGCAAGCTTCTCGGCGTTGCGGCTGCGCGCTTCCGCCCGAATATGCACGTCGGGACATACTATGTTGGTCGCCAGGCCGCCATGAATTATTCCGACATTTGCCGTCGTCTCAGCATCGATCCGGCCAAGCCGAAGCCGCTCTATAGCGTGCGCGGCAACCTGTATCGCCGAGATACCCTTCTCGGGCTCGAAGCCTGCGTGGGCCGGGCGGCCCGTAATCGTTATGTCGAAGGAGTCCTGCGTCGGCGCATTGTAGACAACCGTGCCAATGGGCGGCCCGGTATCCAGCACGAATCCTACGCGCGCGTGCACCAGGGACTGATCGAGGTAGTGAGCGCCCAGCAGGCCGATCTCCTCGCTGACGGTGAGGAGCAGCTGAATATCCCCGTGCGGAATGTTCTGTTCCTGAATCACCTGCACGGCTTCGATTATCGGAGCCATGCCCCCCTTGTCGTCCGCGCCGAGAATTGAAGCGCCGTCCGTCCGAATCACCCCGTCCTCGATTAGAATCTGCACGTTCGGATTTGGTTCAACCGTATCGAAGTGCGAGGAGAAAAAAATCGGCGGCGCGCCCTGTACGCTTCCCTTCAGAGTCGCGATAAGGTTGCCGCAGTTGCCGCCGGTCTCCTTGTGCGCGTTGTCGCGAATGCATTCAACGCCCATCGCCTCCAGCCGGGGCTGGATTATGTCCACGAGCGTCTTCTCGTGGCGCGGGGGCGTATTGACGCGGCACATTTCAATAAACAGATCGATAAGGCGCTGTTCGTTTATCATAGTTACCATAGCTGCCATAGCGGATTCCGATTGTTGGTCGGGTGTTCGGGTGTTCAGGTTTATCGGGTTATGGTGACTTTTGACAATCCACGGGGACTGTCGGGGTCTCCACCCCGCGCTTTCGCGAGATAGTAGGCGAACATCTGGCCCGGCAGAATGTAGACGAGCGGACTAAGCAGCTCATCGACTTCGACGGGAATCTGAATCGGAACGGTCGCCAGCCCCAAAATTTCCGGAGCATGGCTCACAACCAGAAGCTCTCCGTTGCGCTCGCGAATCTTGAGCGCCAGCTCCAGCATAGACGGATAGGCTCGTCCTTCCGGCGCATAGAGAAAACAGGGAAACCCCTCGGCGACCATAGCGATGGGACCGTGTAGAAAGTCGGCCCCGGAGTAGGGCTTGGCGACCACGTAGCAGGTTTCGGTCATCTTCAGCGCGGCCTCCAAAGCGGTGGCCTGGTTGATTCCGCGTCCGAGCACGGCGCACTCATGCATATAGCGGTATCGATCGACGGACTGCTCGACTGTCTTCTCGACCTCGAGCATCTTCCGCATCTGATCCGGTACGGTATCCAACTGCGCCAGGAGGTCGCGCCTGTCCGCGAGCATTCCTACAATCAGCGCGACAATTGCCAGCGCGGTCGTATACGTTTTTGTAGCGGCGACCGACTTCTCCAGCCCAGCGTGGCACAGCAGCACGTGGTCGCTCACCTGCGTAATAGGTGAATCTGAGCTGTTGGTGATACATGCGGTCAGCGCGCCCGCCGCCCTCGCGGACGAGAGCACCTGCACCACGTCGGTGGCCTGGCCGGACTGCGAAATGCCGATGACGAGCGTGTTGCTCATGCGCACGCGCGCGTCGTACAGCGTGTAGACCGAGGGAGCCGCGAGGGCGACAGGAAGGCCGGCCACAATTTCGAACAGGTACTTTGCGTACGTAGCGGCGTTGTCGGAAGTGCCTCGCGCGGCGATGACAACGAATCGGATGTCGTTGTCCCGCATTGCCGCAGCCATTCTTGCGGCATTGCCGCGCTCCGACTCAACGGACCGCTCCACCCAATCCGGCTGTTCCCGCATCTCCGTCAGCATGTATGACATCGGTTCCTCAGTTCAGATGGTCAGGCGTTCAGGTATTAGGCGTTCAGGTGTTCAGGTGTTCAGGTGTCCATGGCCTAAACACCGAATACCTGAACACCTGAATACCGTTCTTTCAAAACGCATCCATTTCCCAGAACCAGGCGTCCCGGATTGGAAAGAGCGCGGCCGCGAAATCGCGATCCGCTTGCGGCAGGTCTGTGACCAGATGCCGCCGACCGACGAGCAGGTTGAACAGGTCGGACTGCTTAAGCGATCTGCCCGGCGAATCGACAGCGCTAATATGAAGAAATCCGCCGTCCGATGCTATGCGCGCTACTCCGCCGGGACCGCGAAACGAAAGCCCGCCGGGCGGAGATCCCGCCTGAATCCAGCGCATAGTTAGTTCCGGGGCGAGGCCGCGCAGCAGATTGTCTCCCTGAAAAAAGCGCGCCATTACGTGATCGTCGCTCTCGTCCGTTGCCACTTTGCCTATCCGGCTCAGTGTCTCCCTAACAGCGGGATGGCGGGCGAGAGGCGCTCTTAACTTCCGAATGCCCTGGTCCAATGCGTGCCGGGCGGCTTGCTCGATCAGGGGATCGAGTGCATCCTCCGATCCCTCCAGCGCGCCAAGCTCCTGAATCGACGCCATGGGTGCGCTTCTGCTGCCTGAATAGAGGCTGTATAGAATATAGCCGGACAGTTTACCGTCTCTTTCCGCGATAACCGCCTGTCCCGGCGCGTTCCCGCGCCACCAGCCCAGCCAGTCGCGCCAATAGGGAGCGGACCGCATTACCGTGATGGGACGCGAATCATTGAAGCTCCTATAAATGCCATGCAGCGCCTCGTCGTCACCAGATATGTAGGGCCGGAGAGACAGGTTCGTTGGCCTCGCATCAAGCTGGGGCGGCAGCTTGACGACACACTCTTCGCTGCCGACGCTTTCCCAGCCCAAGCCCGAGTAGAGCGCGTGCGCCCCGCTAAAGAGAAGCGAGAAGTCCATCGCATCCGCTTCCATCACCTGCACGGCCTGACGGAGACATTTTGCGCTATATCCTCTTCGGCGGAATTTGGGCAGCGTTACCACATTCGCGATTCCGCCCATGGTCAGCTTCAGATCGCCGCACGACACGATGCGCTTGACGATGTGCGCGACGCTGACGATTAGGCCGTCGATTTCGCAGACTCGCGTATACTCCGGCTGGAAATCCTGATCCCCATAGAAATAGCGCGCGAAGTAGGCACGCTCATCTTCCGGCCAAACAGTCTGCCATAGATCGAGGCACTCTTCGTATTCGCTCTCACGGATTGCGCGGACGGTCTCAGTCACCGCGCGAGCCCCTCTCGTACGCGGCGAGAATACGCTCTCCGAGCGGCTCGCGCTTTTCGATTCCACATATGTCGCGCAATACGGATTCTATGCCGGTTTCGCGAATCCGTCTTTGCACTTCAACAGCGGCCGGATCGTCCGGCGAGTCGAACTGAAGCGCGGCGGCAATTACGTTCGCAAGGGCAATTGGCTCTACTCCCTCCGATTCGCAGAGGCGAGCGGCCCCGGCCAGCCGATCGTCCGGAGCAAGCTTGCGAACAGGATCGCGCGCCAGGCGAAAACAGGTATCGCCCAATTCGCGGTTGGCGAATCGAGCCAGAAGGTCCTCCACGTGCGCTTCCTGCTCGCCGGCGTCAAAGCCATGTTTTCGGACGAGGGCGCGGCTCGTTTCCCGCAGTGCGCCTCGAAGGGTCCTCTCAATTGCCGAATCCGCGAGGGCTTCGTAGCCGAACTCAATGCCGCGCTGCCAGCCAAGATAACCGAGAATAGCGTGGGCGCAGTTATGGGTATAGAGCTTCCGCTCTACATGCGCGAGGAAGCTCCCTACCGGTTCGACGCCGGAAATGTCCGGCAGGTTCCCTGTTATGGAATTCATGGCATTTCCATCCACCGGCAGCCGCTTGTAAGCCTCGACGCGAATTGCCAGCGGGTCGCCGCCGTTGTCCGCAGCGGTCTGGAGCGGGACCATTCTGCTCACGACGGCCTGCACGAAGCCGGTCTTAGCAAGGATAGCTTCGCGCTCAGGGTCAGGCAGGAGGGCGGACACAAGCGATCTTATTACTCCGCTCGCATCGTGCAGGTTTTCACAAAGAAGTATGTTCAGGGGCGATCCGCATTGGCGGTGACGAAGCAGAAGCCCCGCGGCCAGATTCGGCGCGATATGCTTCAGCGCGCCCGCGCCGACCGCCGTGCTTGCGATTTTACACTCCGCAATCTCCCGCGCCACTGCCTCGGTATCTCGGCCGTCCACCGCGCGAACGTTCGTAATGCGGACATCCTCCGCGCCCTGGCCCACGATACGAATCGTGTATTCGCGACGCGCGTTCAACGCCTCGAGAATCTGCGGTACTACGTCTACGAAAACAACCTCCAGCCCGCTTTCGTGGAAGAGTTGGGCGAGAAAACCGCGTCCGATATTGCCGGCCCCAAATTGAATGGCTTTACGCGGCATGCGTTATTAGATCGTCCGTTTTTCGAGACGGAAAGCGTTCGGCAGCAGCTCGCCGAGGGTGTAACGGCTTAGTAGCAGGGAGCCGGTTGTATTGGCGACGATGATCTCGATATCATCACCGCCGAACTCCGCCAGCCATTGCCGGCAGGCTCCGCACGGCGTGCCGGACGGATCCGCATCCGTCACAATGACTAGCGCCCGGATCCGCTTCGCGCCCGCCGCCACGGCCGACGCGATGGCCGTACGTTCGGCGCAGAGCGAAAGTCCGTACGACGCGTTTTCAACGTTGCAGCCAAAGAAGACGCGCTCGTCGCCGGTTACCACCGCCGCGCCCACCTTGTAATTGCTATAGGGTGCGTAGGCCGATTCCCGAGTCTTTATTGCGCATGCAATCAGCGCGGAAACAGCAGAATCGTCCAGCAAATGGAGCTCCTGTAAGGAAAATCGTGGTTCACGAGCCAGGTCCGCCGCGCGGGACATGCGATTCGTAGGGGCGAGTAAATCGCAACGGGATTTTTGTTCGCCGTGCCCAACTTTTACCGCGATTTATTCGCCCCTACAGCCTACAGCCCCGATCCACTGTCGCCGTCACGCCTTGAACGTCACCTGCGTCGCGCCGTCTCCGCCCTCGCTCTCGTCGGCAAGCCGGAAAGACTGCACCGAGGGGTGTTCCCGCAGATAGTCGGCGACATATTTGCGGAGCGCGCCGGTCCCTCTGCCGTGAATGATTCGCGCCTGCTTCAGGCCCGCGGCATAGGCATCGTCCATGTAGCGGTCGAGCAGGGGCGCGGCCTCGTCCACGCGCATCGCGCGGATAGTGACTTCCGGCGAGATATGCAGCGCTTTGCGCATCTGAATATCACTTGCCTGAGATTTTTCACGCCTCGCGGCCGGCTCGGCGGCTTTCGCGGGGCGCAGCGTGTCGATTGGCAGAGTCGCTCTCATCGCGCCTATCTGGATCGCCACCACGCCGTCGCGGGGCTCCTCCAGAAGCTCGCCGTAGGTCCCAAGCGTCGTAACGCGAACGCGGTCGCCCTTCTTGAATCGAAATCCACCGGCAGGCGCGGGCTCCAAAGGTTCCGGCTCCGGCACGGCCAGATCGTCCGTCACCTCGCGTCGTAGGGTGACGAGCCGCTGGCGCGCGGTTGGCCCCTTGCGCGCTCCCCGATTCATTTTGCGCAGCTCGTCCAAAATGTTTTCGGCCTTCTCGCCGGCGCGCCGCAGAACCATGCGCGCCTCCTCTTCGGCTTGCTGCCGGACCGTTCGCTGCACGTCCGCAACCTGATTGACGCGCTTCTCGTACTCGTCTCTCAGCCGTTCCGCTTCCCGTTGGGCGGCATGGGCGGCGCGCTCCATCTCGAATGCCTTGCCGCGGCTCTCCTCTATCTGCTGGAGAAGGTCCGCGGAGGTCTGATCACGACGGGATAGATGCTCGCGGGCTTTCGTAACGATGCTGTCCGGGAGGCCGATGCGCCCCGCGATGTAGAAGGCGTTGCTGCTGCCGGGAACGCCAAGCAGGAGCCTGTAGGTGGGGCCGAGGGTCTCGCGGTCGAACTCTACCGCGGAGTTCTCGACGCCGGGGTCCGAATAGGCGTACTCCTTCAGCTCGCCATAGTGAGTCGTCGCAATAATGCGCGCGCCCTTTCGCTTCATCTCGTTAAGGAGCGCTTTTGCCAGAGCAGCTCCCTCGGCGGGATCGGTGCCCGCCCCCACTTCGTCGAGCATGACCAGCGCATTCTCTTCGGGATACTTTTTGTCCAGAGCCGCGAGGATTCGGACGATGTTTTTCAGGTGCGCCGAGAAGGTGGAGAGCGACTGCTGGATGTCCTGTTCGTCGCCAATGTCGGCAAACAGATAGTCGAAGATCGAAAGCTCGCTGTCCACGGCGGCCGGCACCTGGAGGCCGGCCTGCGCCATAAGGGTGAGCAGGCCGACCGTCTTCAGCGTTACCGTTTTGCCGCCGGTATTGGGGCCGGTAATGAGGAGGGTCGTGAAGCGGTCGCCGATCTCCACGTCGATAGGCACGACGGTTCCTGTCAGCAGCGGATGCCGCGCCATTCGCAATCGTACGACGCCGCGACGGTTCATCCGCGGCTCTACCGCCCCCATCTCCAGCGCGACCAGAGCCTTGGCATGAGCGAGGTCCAGGTTCGCCAACAGGCCCAGCATCGCCCGGATATCCTGCGCGGCGGTCTCCACCATTGCGGTCAGGCGGGCCAGGATGCGCGCAACCTCCTGCTCCTCCTTGACCGCCAGCTCCTTGAGCTGATTCCCCAGCTCTATGCAAGCGCCCGGCTCCACGAAAGCCGTCGCTCCGCTTGCGCTTGCGTCGTGCACTATTCCGCCAAGCTGGGCGCGGCTCTCCGACTTGATGGGGATGCAGTAGCGCCCCTCGCGAAGGGTGATAATAGGCTCTTGAATGACGGTGCGGTACTTCTCGCTGCCCAGGAGGGAGTTCAGCTTCTCCATGAGGCGGGTGTGCGTTGTCTTTAGCTGGCTCCGAACGCGGGCAAGCTCCGGCGTGGCCGAGTCGCGCACATCCCCGTTATCTGCAATCGATTCCTCAATCTTCTGCTCCATCATGGGGAACTGCGGAATGTTGCCGGAAATCTCGCCGAGAAGCGGATAGGCGTCGGTCCGCTTCTGGAGGAAGAGTCTCAGGCGGCGCGCGGAGCCGAGCGTGTGGGCAATATCCAGAAGCTCAATGGGAGCCAGCCGCCCGCCGACGGAAGCCCGCTCCACGCTCTCTCGAATATCGTGGATGCCGCCGAGCGGCATGCCCGATTCAAGCTCGACGAGACCGCGCGCCTCGCGTGTCTCCTGGAGCCTTCTAGACACGATCTCAGGGAAATTCGTGGGGACGAGAGCAAGCGCCGCTTCCCGGCCCATAGCGTTCGACGCATGGGCGGCGAGGCGGTTCAAAACCTTCTCGTATTCGAGCACCCGCAGGGTGTGCGCGTCCATGCTTTTAGTATAGCACGGGGCGGTTATGCAAAGAGGGGTTGTCGATGCGCCAACCGCCGCGCGGACCACGCCGGTGGTATAATTCAGAAGCTCATCCCGCTGTACTACAACCACTCCACTACAGTTCTCGATAGTTCCCGATTCGGCAGGCAATATGATTCGTTCCGAGTTACACACGCAAGGCAAAAATCGTTGTCAATCCGGCCGATTCGATCTCGAAATAACCACCCACGACGTAGTTCTGCCCCTTCTTCCACCCGCGGCGGAAGGACTGACCATCGCTCAAATCAGCGATCTTCACCGGGGCTGCGGAGGCACCGACGATTTGATTCGCGAGGCAGTCGTCCGCGTGAACGCACTGGAGCCCGACATCATAGCCATCACGGGGGATTTTGTGGACCGGCACAAGCGAGACGTGCTGCCGGTAGTGAAGATGGTGTCAGGATTACGCGCGAGGAGAGGCGTTTACGCGTCCTCCGGGAATCATGATCACCGAAGT
>JBBROJ010000030.1:0-40174 GCA_038229495.1 Chthonomonadales bacterium | reverse complement strand
CACTCTCGACCCCCCGTTTGTTCGCCTGCTTTCAGACCGGAAGTTCTAACCATTCCCGCGCGCCCCCCAATCACTCGCTGAGTATCCCAGTATCGCATGCCTCGCTCGGAAGCATGGGGGCGTTAACCTGCGACGCGCCCAGTCCGGTCATTTCACCACTTGATCTCTATCCGAAAGGACCACTGAAATGCGAAAGATGATTGGTTTGATAGCGCTCGGCGTACTGCTCGCGCTCACTCCCCCTGCGGCGAACTGCCAGACAGTCAACGGAAATGCTTCTGTTACCAGCCCGACGAGCGGCTACACCGCGGTCGGATCGCCATGGCATTCCATGTCTGTCTCCGTATCTACAAAGCATTGGCTCAACGTTACCGGAGCTGCCGCGAATACGACCTATACGTTCCACGCGACGTATATATATGGCGTAGGAGCAACCAGTACCACCGTTACCAATAACTTCGTTAGTATCACTACCGATATAAACGGTGAGGGCAGCAATAACCCCGTAGTCGAGAGCGGTACGGGCGACGTCTTCATTGTCGACGGAAACGGGACGGGCAGGGCGTTCGCAAGCACGAATCCCACGGATTGGCCCATGGGATTCGCGCACAACAACGCTTCGGCCAGCGTAGACTTCGCCACTTACGGCGAAGGCTAACGCGCATCGGTATCTTCGGTCCGGTGGAGGCTTAGGCTTCCGCCGGACCGATTCTCGTTGAGGACGAAGCTATGCAAATACAAGATCTGGACATTCGAGGAGTCCTGCGAATAGGTTCGCTTGCGCTTAGTATTTCGATGGTAATACTCGGTACCTGCGCAGGCGCGCAAACGAAAGTGGGACCGGTTGCTGCTCAGCATGAAATTACCGCCGAAATGCGGAAAGACGATCCGCGGTTGGACCGGCCGATTACGGTGAGGCTGGGCAAGACATCGGTAGGAGCGTTCCTTTCCGAGGTCTCTCGCCAGAGCGGAGTAGCCATCACGGCGAGCGAGAGGGATGGAGCCGCGGACGAATCGGTTATGGTCGTCTGCCAGGAGGTGCCTCTCGCGCGAATGCTGAACGCGCTCTGGTCCTGCATGAGCTATCGCCTGGGCTTCTGGGAATGTGAGCGAACAGGCGAGAAGGGAGACTACCGGTATCGGTTCGTGCAGTCCGGTTCCGCGCAAAGGCTCCGGCAGCGTCTTCGCGATGAACAACAGAGGAAGCTCGAGCGTGACGCCGCGCTTCTGGTCGAGGCGGCTGAGGGGACGGAGGCGCAGAAGAAGGCGGCGCTGATGGCGGTTTGCGGAGATCCGGATAACTATGCAAAGAATCAGGCCCTTACGCCGGAGCGATTCTGGATCGATATGAAAAGCTTTAAGGAAGCGCTCTCGCCAGAGCAACGGTTAGCGGTCCTGCGCGGACGAACCATCGCCGCGCCCATTAGCCGGCTGAGTTCCGAGTCACAGGCGTATTATCACAAAACATACCTTGATCTTGCTGCGCAGTACGCTCCTCCAGGGAGCGGCAGGCCTCCTCTTGTCGAACAAAAGCTAATCTATTTCGAGCCGGAATTGTATCATTCCACAAAAGCTATCACAATATATATGCCGAATTGCACCACCCATATGCCGGGTATAGGCGGCGCGTATACCGTTCGTGCATGGTGGGCTCGAATGAAGGCGCTTTGGAAGCTGGACGGCGATGCGCAAGACGGTCATGACGACTCCGTGGTCATGACCAGGCCGGACAACGCCACGCCTGAGCCGCCGCCTCCCACGGAACGCCCAAACCGGGACATACCCAGCCTTATGGAACCGGACCCTGACACAGTTGAAACGGGAATCGCGGCGCTCGCTCGAAGATTGGAGCAGGTTTCACAGGGCGCGCGAGTCCCACTCGTCGCTCGGATTCCTGAAGATGAAACCCAATCGGTTCCGCGCCTATCGGAGCCCTGGGGCAGCGCTTTGAAAGAGTATTGGAAACAGCTCTGGAATCAGGACCTTATGGTGAAATGGCGGGAAGGCGTGCTTATCGTGAGCACGACTTCGTGGCCGAACGAGGACCCGCCCATTCCAAACCGTCTTCTAGTCAAACTTCGTAAGGACGCAATTCCAGGTCGTATCCTTCCTATGGATACGCTCATTACGGTGGCCGAGGCGCTGACAAAGCCTCAACTTGAGAGAATTGAGAGAGAGTTCCCTGTCATGAAGGAGGTGGCGATCTGGAGAGGGATATTCCTGCTGTTCAACCGATTCCCGGAACTGGCTAAAGGGACAGGACGGAAAGATTCGATCCCCTTGACAGACTCATTGAGCGCGGCCATTGCGACGTACTTTACGGAGGAGCAGGTAGCCGTATTACAGAAGAGCGGCGCGAGCAGGCTTACAATCACCATCGATGAATCGAACGAGCCGGGCGTTGCGATGCGTCAGATCAATCTCCTGTTCAGGGCGGCGGACGGCCATCTGGTATGCGGATTCGGTTATCGAGAGGGACCACAGCCCTTCAAAAAGCGGCCCGCCGATTCGCGCTAAACGGCCCGTGTTGCTGACTCCCGATTCTCCATGGGGGCTCACTCCTAGAGCGCAAACAGCCCTGCCATTTTTGAGATAAGCCCGAGAGCCGGATGGAGCTTCCGTCCGGCTTTCATCGTCCAGCGTCGCTCATGGCAGCCTAGGGACCGGAGGAAAAGGAGAGCGCCGTGCGAAACAGAGGCCTACCCAAAGATTAGACCTCTTGCATAAGTATCTTTCGTCCGGCAGGACGATTGGCCGCAGGCCCAGAGTTCTCGACCACGCCACTGGTCCGAGTGGTTGAGACAGCGAGTGAATTCATTCATTCGCTCGATGGCGAGGAATGCTCACCTGACCAAAACATGGACGGACAATCAGACGGTCGCCATCGACACGCGCGACCGCGACGTGTGCGTGGCGGCGGGCGCGGGATCGGGTAAGACCGGCGTGCTGGTGGAGCGTTTCCTCCGAATCGTGCGGGACAGCGTCAACAGCGCGCTCCCCGAGAATCTGCGTGCGGGCGTGGGAGATATCCTCGTCATCACCTTCACCGAGAAGGCCACGAAGGAGATGAAGGGCCGCATCGTGGAGGAGCTGATGGCCGCCGGCCTGCGTGAGCAGCGACGGGAGCTGGAGACGGCCTACATCAGCACGATTCACGGGTTCTGCTCACGCGTGCTGAAGGAGAACCCCTTCGAAGCGGGCGTCGATCCGGAGTTCACGGTCCTCGACGAGACCGAGGGGCGGCGGATGCTCCACGGCGCGTTCGAATCGGTCATCGAGCAGGCATACGCCGTCAATGACGAGGAGATCACGGAGCTGGTTGCCTCCGCCCAGGATGAGCGGGTTTTCGGGAGCGATCTTCGCGACCCCCTGGCTGCCCTGGAGGCCAGTATCATCACGGTTTTGAATCGGATTCGCGGCGCGGGCTGGCGGCAGGAGGAGTTGTCGAACGCGCTTCTTGGCGGAGGCGAGGCGATTGCGAGCCGCCTGATGAGGCCCGTACTTGACGTCGTCAACACGACGATACGCGAGATCGCGGCCGCGCGCGACGCGCTGGCCGAGCTGAGGACCGGAGTGCTGGGCGCGATGGAGGCAGTGCGGCGCGACGTGATTGCGCGCGCGGACGAACTTGAAGAGCTGGGCGAGGGTGCAAGGTGGGAGCGCACCGCATCGACGCTCGGCTGCATCCAGGAGATAGTCAAGGCTGCGACTCGCGGCGCGCGGGCACGCGCCTACGCGGGCG
This sequence comes from Chthonomonadales bacterium, assembly GCA_038229495.1. Taxonomy (GTDB): domain Bacteria; phylum Armatimonadota; class Chthonomonadetes; order Chthonomonadales; family CAJBBX01; genus JBBROJ01. The sequence continues at coordinate 36,432 of JBBROJ010000030.1, read as the reverse complement.
AGAATGAGGTCGCGGCCCAGCAGCTTCTGGCGAGGATTCAGGCGTCCGCGGAGGCGGCCAAAAACCTCTATCAACTGACCGTCGAACGCGAGGAGCAGGCCGACCTGCTCTGCTACCGTTTCATTCGCCTGGTCTCCGCGACGTGGGACGTCTATAACGGCAGTAAGCGGCGGGAGGGCGTGCTGGACAACGAGGACCTTCAGAGCGAGGCGGTCCACCTGCTCAAGAGCTCGCCCGGCGCTCTCCGCCGCTATCGCCGCAAGTTTCATTACCTGATGGTCGACGAGTTTCAGGACACCAACCCACTTCAAAAAGAGCTGATCGATCTGATCCATCCCCCCGACCAAGCCGGACTGCCGCCGGAACAGCGGAGCAACCTCTTCGTCGTGGGTGATGTCCAGCAGTCCATTTATGGATTCCGAAACGCGGACTCCACGCTCTTTCAGGAGATGGAGCGCGCATTCCACGCGAACGATCGAGGCCGGCACGTATCGCTTGCCGACAATTTCCGCGCGCGCCCCGAGCTGCTCCGCTTCGTGAACTACCTCTTCGAGCAGGTATGGCGCGGAGCGGGGACGCCGTTTACGCCGCTCACTCCCGGCGCGCGCCACACCGAAAAGCCCGGTCCCTCAATCGAGTTCCTGGTAACGCGCGACACCGGCAGGCCGCAGTACGTCGCAACGGAAGCTCGCGCCCTGGCCCGCCGAATCAAGCAAGTGGTGGAGCGAAGGGAGATTCGAATCACGGATTGCGCACATCCCCGATTCGGAAAACCCGTCAAATATAGCGACATCGCTATCCTAATGAGGGGCCTGACGGACATCGAGAAGTACGAACGGATATTCGGCGAGGAGGGCGTGCCCTATTTCGTGGTGGGCGGCGGGCGCGGATACTACGCGCGCACCGAGATCCGCGACATCATGAATGTCCTGACTGTGATCGACACTCCTCTGGACGACATTGCGCTCGCCGCGACGCTCCGCTCGCCTATGGTTGGCCTGGATACCGGAACGCTCTATGCCCTGGCCCGATTCGCGCAGAAGGATGGCAAGCAGATTCCGCTCTATTCCGCGATTCCAGGGTTCGTCAGAGAGGGAGATGCGCCAGAAAGCGAGCGCCTGGCGCTGGACCGTTTCCGCTCCGTCATGGACGACCTGAGGCGCGATGAGGACCGGTTTACTGTCGGACGGCTGCTGGACCGAATCCTCAGCGAGACCCGGTACGACGCCAAGCTGCTGGTCCGCCCGTCAGGCCGCAGGCGTCTCGCGAACGTGCGGAAGCTGCTCCAGATGGCGAGCGCGGCCAGCCGCGGGAACCTGCGCGGGGTCGCTGATTTCATCCGCCGTCTTCGCGAGATAGAAAAGATCTCAGACCGCGAGGGCGACGCGCCGACCGAGGAAGAGGCGTCCGAAGTGGTGCGCATCATGACGATTCATAAGGCTAAGGGGCTGGAGTTCCCCGTCGTATTCCTCGCCGATCTAGGCCGCTCGCTCACCTATCCCGAAAACGCTCTGTTCGTCTGCGACCCGAAGACTCTGGCCCTCGGCTGCAAGCTGGCCGACTACCAGACGGCGGCATACCGTTCCATTGCCGAGGATAAGAAGCGAGCGGAGCGGGAAGAAGCGAATCGGCTGCTCTACGTTGCTCTCACGCGGGCGCGGGAGCACCTGGTCCTCTGCGGCGCGACTCAGGCGCGCGCGCGGGAAACGTGGGCGACAATGGTCTTCGGACATATGGCGGTCACCCAGCCGGAACAGCCCGAAACCCGAATCGGGCCGGGCGGAATCGCCATGCGCCTAACGCCCATGGCCGCGCTAACGGGAGGAGTGGACGGGTGACAAAAGGGATGATAGCCGCAGCTGCCGTCTGTGCTCTGTTGGGCCGGTGCGCGATTCAGGCGCATGCTCAGTCGGACGTGCTCATACTGGGAACGGCCGGCCAAGTCAAGCAAGTTACGTTCGATAGAATGCTCGACGATATGAGCAAGGCGGACGCGGTCTTCGTGGGGGAGCAGCACGACCATGCGAGGGGTCACCAGCTGGAGCTGGACATTTTGAAAGGACTTCAGGCGCGGAATCCGAAGACCCTCCTTTCGCTGGAAATGTTCGAGCGGGACGTTCAGCCGGTGGTGGACGAGTATGTCGGCGGCAATATCACGGAGAGCCACTTCCTCCAATCGTCGCGTCCGTGGCCCACCTACAAGACCGATTACCGCCCACTGGTCGAGCTCGCCAAAGAGAAAGGTCTGCCGATCATCGCTGCCAACGCGCCGCGCCGTTACGTCAACATCGTGAGCCGCAAAGGGCAGGCGGGGTTGAACGATCTTCCAAAAGCCTCCCGGAACTATCTTGGGCGATTCCCTTACTCGATGGAGCTGCCCGCAGGTTACGACAAGATGCTGACCGACCTCTTCGGCGACGCGCACGGTCAGACGGCAGGCTCGCCCGCGCCGACTAATCCGGCTTCGCCGCCCAACGGCATGCCCTCGACCGCCAATATGAAGGAGGCGCAGGCGCTCTGGGACGTTACGATGGCCGACTCCATCGCGCGGGCGCTCCGCGAGCACAAAGGCTGGAAGGTGATGCAGGTGAACGGCGCGGGCCACAGCGACAGCCGCTATGGAATCGTGGACCGCCTCAGGCAGATGAATCCGCGCCTCAAGTTCATGGTCGTTTCGATTCGGCCCGATTCGGACTACCCGAACGTGCCCGGCTCGAAGTATGCGGGCATCGCCGACTATATGCTCGTCACCGGGCCGGACGCGAAGAAAGCTCCCTAATCAGATAATACCAAGGAAACGAGGGGATGAATTCCGTAGCTCGCCTGACCACCGGTGTAAAACCGGTGTCTTGGGGGCGGACAAGCCGCCAAACGCCCTCACGGGCGGGAACATATCGCCTGACCACCGGTGTAAAACCGGTGTCTGGGGGGCGGACAAGCCGCCAAACGCCCTCACGGGCGGGAACATATCGATTCTGAATGCAACATGAACGTGTATACCGTCCGGCAGGACGTTTTGCCGACGGCCCCCCAGACACGCGTTTTACACGCGTGTCTGGCCTTTTGTAAGAGGACTATCATGCGCGTGCTCCCCGTCATTGTCGCCTCGGTTCCCATGCTCTTGCCTGTTGCCTCAAGTGGAATGCTTCCGGACGAGTTAATTTCAAATCCAGGCTTCGAAGTAGCCGAGAATGGGAAGGCTGCCGGCTGGTCACCTGCTTACAAGGGGTATGAAATTGATGAGAACGTTCACCATAGGGGCGCGAGATCGATTCGATGCGTGAACACATCAGCGGACGATATGCGCGGCGCGACCTATGGAGTGACGCTGAATCAATCCGAGCCGCGGCCCGTGCTCTTCACCGGATGGAGCCGCGCCGCCAGCGTTGGCGGCTCGACCGACGCGGACTACAGCCTATATCTGGACCTGGAGTTTACAGATGGGTCCCCATTCTACGGGCAGATAGCGCCGTTTGCCGCGGGAACCCACGATTGGCAGCGGAAGGATCTGCTGGTTGTCCCCGCCAGGCCGCTGCGCCGTGCAACCGTCTATGCGCTTTTTCGCAGTCACATCGGAACTGCGTGGTTCGATGATTTCTCCGTAACCGAGGTGCAGGGAGATCAGTTTTTCGACAGTCAGGCCATCGCTCCGCCGAGGCTTCCGGCAGGAGCAAGCCACGCCTGGTTTGTCCGCGACGTGGAAGCGAAATCGGGCGTGCTTCCGCTGGCTGCCGACGGATCGAACTCCACGCTCAGCTTGCGTTTGGTGACTCGCCCTGGTAAACCCGACGCCGTCGAAGAAGCGATTCTGACGGATACGACGGGCAGGTCCCGTGCTGTAACGGCGTATTATGTCGAGCGGTTTGCGGGATCGGACGCGCTTTGGTGGAACGACATCCGGCAGGCCATTCCCGCCGGTTTAAGCGGTGAACGCGTCAACATGACGCGGGTAGGCGTGGGAGCGACAGGCACAATTTCCGTCTATCCGTTTGGATGCGTGACCCAGGTCAAGCGGGGCAGGGCGGTTGGCATGCCGCCGTCCCTGGGCCCGCGCGTAAGCAGAATAGGCTACAACGCAAAGGCCGGACTGCTCTATGCCGCGTTCGACGTCGCCCTTACTCCAGATAACGTTGCCAACAGGGACGCCGAGGGGCACGGCACGGCAAAATTGGCGGTGGCGGCATTCGACGTCGATCCTGCCTGGGGTTTCAGGTCCGCCGCCGAGCGGTTCTACCGGCTCTTCCCCGAGGATTTCGACCGGCGCGCCAAAGCGGATGGAATCTGGATGCCCTTCACCGATCCGTCCACTATCGACCGTCCGCAGGACTTTCATATCGCCTACCACGAAGGCTTGAACAGCCTTGCGGCAGACGATAAGCTCGGCATTTTGAGCTTTCAATACACGGAGCCGATGACCTGGTGGATGCCGATGCCCAGGGAAATTCCACGTACCTACGACGCCGCGCTGAAAGTGGCAAGGGAGTTTGCAAACAGCAAGGATGAGGGGTTAAAGCGAACGGGACAGGCTCTATTCAACTCCGGCAGTTGGGACGAAAACGGAAAGCTGAATGTCACCTACGCGGACAGGCCCTGGTCGAACGGGGCGCTGTGGATATTGAATCCAAGTCCTTATCTGCCGAATTCTGCCAGCCTCTGGACGAAATATCGCGTGAATTACACTCCGGAATATGTCGCCCACATGTATGGGTCGGACTCGCCCGGAGTTCAGGACGGCGAGTACCTCGACTCCCTGGAGGGGTGGGGAGACATGCCCGACTATCGCCCGGAAAGCATTCGCTACTCGCATGTTCCTCCGACCTTTGCGAGCGAGACATATCGTCCGCTGATCACGACGTGGTTTTCAGTCTGGGAGTATGCCGCCGCCATTCGAGCCGACATGCGAAAGCGCGGCAAGCTCTTGATGGCAAACGGCACTCCGTGGCACAAGTTCGATTTCTTGCCCTTGCTCGATGTCGCAGGCACTGAAACTGATTGGTCGCCTGGAGGCGCGTGGCGACCGGATTCAGATGCGGTGTTCAATCTGCGGAGAACGCTTTCCTATCGCAAGCCTTACCTGTTGCTGCAAAATACCACGTTTGAAAAGTTCGGGACGGACCGGGTGGAGAAGTATTTCCAGCGGAGCATGTTCTACGGTTGTTTTCCAAGCATGTTTAGCCCCGATGCCGCGAACCACCGCTATTGGGAGACGCCGGCTTTGTATAATCGCGATCGCCCACTCTTCAAGCGCTACATACCCGCCATTCAAAAGCTCTCCGCAGCAGGGTGGGAGCCGATCACATACGCGCGCTCAGACAATCCCATAGTGTATGTCGAGCGATACGGGGACCGGCTCTTTACCGTGCTGAACGATTCGGAGGCATCCGCAAGCGCTGTAATTACCGTTGAGCTGGGCAGGCTTGGAGTTGGATTGGCGGCCCCCTTGCGCGTGATTGACCTAGTGACTCAGGAGGTTGTCGCCAGCCAGCCTGTTCAACGAATGGCCCGAATCGAGCTTACGCTCAAGCCGGGGGAGGGCAGGGCGCTGCGATTGGAACCGGGCAAATAGCACTCCGATTCATACCGAGTGATGCCGGATAGTTCGCGCCGAACTCTATTTGCGCGCCGAGAACTTGAATATCGTTGCATGGCGGTAGGTCTGGCCGGGGCGCAGAACTGTCGATGGAAAGTTCGGATGGTTTATCGCGTCGGGAAACCCGCCGGCCTCCAGGCAGAATCCCATCTGCTTGTTGTAGACCAATCCACGTTTGCCCGTGAGAGAGCCGTCCAGGAAGTTGGCGGTATAGAACTGGAAGCCCGGATAGGTCGTGAACGCCTCCAGTACGCGTCCTGTAGCCGGCTCGTAAATCGAAGCGAATTTTGCGGGACCCGTGGTCTTTCCACTCCTCCTTATCACTAAATTGTGATCGTAACCGCCCGGTGTGCCGGAGATGTCGTCGATGTGCGCGCCAATGCGCGTGGGCTTGTGGAAATCAAAGGGTGTGCCCGCGACGCTTTTTATCTCGCCGGTCGGAATCACATTGGTATCGACGGGAGTATAGCGGTCCGCATTGAACTGGACCACGTGGTCGCGCACCTCGCCGTCACCCGCGAGATTGAAGTACGTGTGGTTCGTGAGGTTGACGATCGTCGGCTTGTCCGTCGTCGCCACGTAGTCGATTCGAAGCGCGTTGTCGTCGGACAGCGTGTAGGTTACTGCTGCGTCCAGGGTGCCGGGATAGCCTTCTTCCATGTCCTTGCTTCGGTAGGTGAAACGGACTGAAACGCCGCTCGCTCCTGCCGCGCTCTCCGCCTTCCAAATCTGCTTATCGAACCCTTTGAGTCCTCCGTGGAGGTCGTTGGGGCCGTTATTGATGGCAAGCTTGTACGTTTTGCCGTCCAGCGTAAAGCGTCCCTTCGCGATCCGGTTGGCGGTCCGCCCGACCGTAGACCCGAAGAACGGGTGTCCCTTTTCGTAGGCGGCGAGATTGTCGAATCCCAGCACCACGTCTCCCATTTTGCCGTCGCGGTCGGGAACGTGAAGCTCGGTCAGCGTTGCGCCGTACGTCATGACCTTCGCGGCCATGCCGTGCCTGTTTTTAAGCGTGTAGAGATGCACCGTAGAGCCGTCCTTCAGCTTGCCGAATACCGTTTTTGTGACGCCGGAATCCCCCCAGGCATTGACCGCGACTGCCAATACGAAGACCATCCCAACCTGCGCAAGCGCAATCCACTTCATATATTTCCTCCGTGAGCTGAAATCGTTGTGATTCATGACCGTTGTGGCCGCTCCGATATGTTCACTATGTTCACGCAGCAACGGCAAGATGCCTGCAATTGTGGACCCGAAAGCGGCCTATCGCCGGATTTTGGTATAATAGGCTACGTTGGATACCATTTTCGTCGAACAGATAGAGTTCTATGGCTACCACGGCGCGAGCGACGAAGAGCAGAGCGTCGGCCACCGCTATGCCGTGGACGTGGAGCTGCGATACGACGTATCGGCTGCAGGCCGTTCGGATCTACTGGAGGACACGGTAAACTACTCGCGAGTTGCCAAGCGCGTGGTCGCCATAGGATCGTCCGAGCAGTTCCGGCTTCTCGAAGCGCTTGCGTCGCATCTCGCATCCGCGATTTTGGAGGAGTTTCCGGCTGATTCGGTGCGCCTGCGCGTGCGCAAGATAAGGCCGCCGATGAACGTAATCGCTTCCGCAGTGGGCGTTGAGATCGAGCGGTTTCGCTGAATCTTCGTGGAAGATAATCATTAAACGTGCTGCATACATGTTTTTCGTCCGGCAGGACGATCGGCCGCAGGCCCAGAGTTCTCGGGCGCGCCAGAGTTCTCGACCACGCCACTGGTCCGAGTGGTGGAGACGGTCCGAGCGCCTGAGACAGCGAGTGAATTCATTCACTCGCTCGCTGGCAGGCTGAACCCTGCCGCTATCCGGCCTTCGGCCATCCGCCCACCTCCGTGGGCGGGAATCCACAACCGGGCTTCGGTCAACATCCCCGCCACTAAATTCGTGGTTAGTTATCCATGACTGACCACTGCAACAAAGGCTGGCCGGCCCAATAGGAGATCTATCATGTTTCAGAAACCGCTTCCGGTCGAGTACACCCGTCTCGACGCGGAAGAGACGGCGAATCGCATCGGAGCCGCAAAGGAGGCGCTCGGCACCTACCTCGTGATTCTGGGTCACCACTACCAGCGCGACGAGATCATCCGCTGGGCCGACTACCGGGGCGATTCCTTCAAGCTTTCCCAGATCGCCGCACAGCGCAAGGACGCGAAGTACATTGTATTCTGCGGCGTTCACTTCATGGCCGAATCGGCGGACGTTCTCACTAGCGAAGAGCAGATTGTGATTCTGCCCAACCTCTCGGCAGGCTGCTCCATGGCGGACATGGCGAACATACGTCAGGTGGAGGACGCCTGGTGCCACATTACCGGCGTGACCGGTGTGAAGTCGGAAGATTCTCTGGTCCCCATCACCTATGTCAATTCGGCGGCCAACCTCAAGGCGTTCGTAGGCTTCCATGGCGGCTCCTGCTGCACCTCGTCCAACGCGCGCAAGGCGCTGGAGTGGGCGCTGGACAAGGGACAGCGAATCCTCTTCTTCCCGGACCAACACCTGGGCCGCAACACGGCGGTCGAGATGGGATTCGATCCCGATGCGGACATGGCGCTCTGGAATCCGCACGAGCCGTTTGGCGGCACGACCCCTGAGAAAATTGAAAGCTCCCGCATTCTGCTCTGGAAGGGTCACTGCTCCGTGCACGGCCGCTTTACGGTCGAGCAGGTCGAAAAGGCGCGGACCGACTACCCGGATATCAACGTTATCGTCCACCCCGAGTGCACGCTGGACGTGGTGCGCGCGGCGGATATGAACGGATCCACGGAATTTATCATCAAGCAGATATCGGAGGCGCCTGCGGGTTCGCGGTGGGCGGTGGGCACGGAGATCAACCTGGTCAACCGGCTCGCCAATGAGCACCCGGACAAGACGATATTCTGTCTCGATCCGGTGGTCTGTCCCTGCTCAACGATGTACCGGATCGACCCGCACTATCTACTGTGGGTCCTGGAGAACCTGGTCAATGGGGTGGTCGTGAACCAGATTCGCGTAAAACCCGAGATTCGTAACTGGGCACGCGTTTCACTAGAGCGCATGCTCCAGATCGCATAACATCATAATTGCCCGGCCGAAAAGAGAGGCCCCTCCGCCATTGGAGGGGCCCCTCTTCACACAGGTCATAGCTTAGAGAACGTTGACGTTCGCCGCGCGGAGGCCCTTGCCCTTCGGGTCGTTTTCGACGTCGAAGGAGACCTTCTGGCCCTCGTATAGCTCGCGGTATCCGCTCGTCTGAATGGCGCTGAAGTGTACAAACACATCTTCGCCGCTTTCAGGAGAGATGAAGCCAAAGCCCTTGGTGGCATTGAACCATTTTACCGTTCCGGTAGTCATGGGGAGAATCCTTTCTGATTCAAAAGTGTGTGAGGCAGCGAGAAAAGACGAAGCGATCAGAAAGGCAATCTACCGGCATACGCGGAGGAGCATTCAGATACGGCTGAGTCTCTCAAAACCCGACACGGCTACTCATTTGGAGCAACGCACGTATCTTACCACACTCTAGAACATAAAGCAAACGTGAATTTCCCGACCCGCTTACCTGACTACATCTGTTTAAATCTGCTTACTTTTGCTTACTTTTGCTTACTTATCCGGATGCTTGTCCGTGCGTGGTTTTTGCTGAGTCGTCTGCTCTCCAAGATAGTAGCGAATGCTTGTTATTACGATATCGCGGCGGTAGAAGAGCAGGAGCCGGAGCAGGAAACCCGACGCGTTATGCAGGAAATGGTGCCACCAGCGCGCGGGCACGAATTCGGGCAGGACCACGGTGATGATATCATCATCGCGCACCTGGTCGGCGGCGTCGAGATAGCCCATAAGCGGGCCGACGAGAGAACGATACGGTGAATCGAGGATAATGAGCGGCATGTCGCCGCCATATTCGCCCCATGCCTTGCGCAGATCAGGCTCCTTGGTCCTATCGAACATGATATGCACCGCCATGGCGTCCGGGGAGATGGAGCAGGCATAGTTGAGAGCGTGGAGGACTCCGCGATGGATGCGAGACGGAACCAGCACTATCACCGTATGCTTGACCGGATTGTTGTAGCCTTCCGGAATAATGGCGAGCTGCGCATTTACTGTCTCGTAGTGATTAAATATTGACTTGCAGAGCCATATCAGCAGGCCCATGAGCAGCAGGGCGATCCATGCTCCTTCCTGAATCGGCACGCTGCCTATGTGGAAGAGCGTCGCCTCCCGAGAACGAACCCACCCCTTGCTTATGACTACGACGATTAGAACGGTAAAGGTGACGAGGCAGCCGACAGCATTGATCAGCGCCGAGAAGGAGACGAGCTTGCCGAGCTTGCGCCATCGCGAAACCATTCCGGCCTGCGAGAGGGTGAAGGCGATAAATACGCCGACGGTGTAGAGCGGCAGCAGCGCGTGGGTCTCGCCGCCGAAAATGGCAATAAAGACCATTGCGACGGCGGCAAGAACCATGATTCCATTGTTGTATGCGAGGCGATCCCCCAGGGCGGCGAAGTAGCGCGGCAGGTAGCCATCCTCTGCCAGGATGGAAGCCAGGCGCGGAAATCCCGCAAAGCTCGTATTGGCCGCCAGGAGCAGAATCATGGCCGTCGCCGCTTGAATAACGTAGTAGAACACATTTGTGCCGAATGTGGCGCGGGCAACCTGTGAAACCACCGGTTCATGGCGATTTATGCCGCCGTAGGCGGCAAGGTGGTCACCAGGCACAATGCCATAGTGGTTGGCCAGATAGGTGATACCGATAAACATGAACGCCAACAGCGCGCCGAGGATCCCAAGCGTCAGCGACGCGTTGCGCGCCTCCGGTTTCCTGAATGCCTGCACTCCATTGGATACCGCTTCGATTCCAGTGAGCGCCGAGCAGCCGGAAGCAAATGCTCTCAGGATGAGGAATACCGTCAGCGCTCCGGCGGGCCCTGACGGCACAAGATTCGGCGGAGACACCTGCTCGACCGGCGTCTGGCCGGTCCACGTGCGATACATGCCGAAGCAGATGAGCGCAATCATGCCTACAATGAACAGGTACGACGGAGCGGCGAATGCCACGCCCGATTCGCGTATGCCGCGCAAGTTGAGGAGCATGACCACGAGAACAAGCGCACAGCAGATCAGCACCCTGTGATCATCCAGGTGCGCGAATCGAGGTCCAAGCTGGAGCAGCGCCGCCAATGCCGCCGCCGTGCCTTCCGCGATGCTCACTGCGACGGTAAGCACGTAGTCCACGAGGAGCGCGGATGCCGCCGTCAGCCCGGCCCATTCGCCGAGATTCTCCTTGGCAACGATGTAGGAGCCGCCACCGCCGGGATAGGCGAAAATGACCTGCCAGTAGGAGATGACCACCATCAGGATCAGGCTGACGATGGCTACGCTGATGGGCAGGGAATAGTGGAAATACGACCTGTTCAGGTGCGCGTCGGCAAGCTGAAGTAGAATCGCTTCCGTCGCGTAAGCGACAGAAGACAAGGCATCCGAAGCGAAAATGGGAAGAGCCAAAGCAATGGAGAGCCGCTCGTGGATTGCGCGCTCGGTGCGGAGCGGGCGGCCAAGAAATATGCGGCGCCAGTTTATGGACAAGTGTCGAACGTCCTTTCAGCTAGAGACCGTTAGAGACCGTTAGAGACCGTGGTATCGAAAAATAGTGGAGCGCGCCTCTTCAATCGTCTTGCTGTTGCGTCTGGCTGCCTCGAACAGGGCGTCGTCTTCAACGCGGGGCAGGGCGGCATCGGTCAGCCGCGGCATCTCACCATGCCATGCGTAGGATTCGGGCGTCTCATCCGGGAGGCCGAGGCCGAAAAGCGCGCCCGCGGCGAGAGCCCACATGCGTGGGGCCGTCGTCATGTTATACCCGCCTCCGCCAAGCCCGACGATGGGCGCTCCGATTGACATCACATCCTTAACAGCCTCCAGCCAGCCCTGAGCCGTAAGGCAGATGTGTGCAAGCGGGTCGAGGGCGTGCGCGTCCGCTCCCATCTGCAAAACGATGGCCTCCGGCGCGAACGCGCGAAGAATGGGCAATGCCGCCTCGCGCCATGCCTGCAGCCACAGTTCGTCGTCGGTGTGCGGCCAGATGGGAACATTTACGGCATATCCGACTCCACGCCCCTCGCCGATCTCTCGTACAAAGCCGGTTCCAGGGAACAGCGTTTCTCCAGTCTCGTGAATCGAAATCGTGAGCACTGCGGGATCGTCATAAAACAGCTCCTGAACGCCGTCGCCGTGATGAACGTCGATATCCACGTAAGCTACACGCTCGTACCGCTCGCGAAGCCTGCGCAGCGCGACCGCGCAATCATTGAACACGCAAAAGCCCGCCGCCCGCGCGTGGTGGGCATGATGAAGGCCTCCCGCGATGTTCACGGCAACATCTGCCCTTCCCTCGGCAATGGCTACCGCCGCTTGCAGCGAGCCGCCGGTGTACAGCCGCGACGCCTCGAAGATGCCTGGGAATACGGGATTGTCGCCAGTTCCAAAGCCGTACCGGTGGCAGCTGTGTGGAAGCTGACTGCCGGAATCGAGATGCTCGACCGCCTGCACGAAGTCCTGCCGGTGAGTATGAATGAGCGTTTCTACGGGGCACGGCTCGGGTTCCGCCAGCTCAACACGGTCGAACGCGCCGTATTCGCGCAGGAGCTCATACGTCTTACGCAGGCGGATGGGCTTCATCGGATGACCCGGACCCATGTCGTACCCTTGAAAGGCATCCGAATATAAGAAGACCCCTCGGTTCATCGCGTGCATTCCGTCTCAATGGAACTTAATCAAACTTAATCGAATTAGTGAGTCCCGAAGCGTATTGGACGCGGCGCCGGGCTTCTCCTGCACGCGCCGCACGGATCCGCGTCAACGCCTCCCACGCGCTTCGCGAATTAACTATGATATTAATAGCTGCAAACTCCCAATCAATCTAATGATTGCCGGTTCTACAGGCGATAATAATGTAGGCAGCATGTCGCGCGGCTGTGCCATAGCGCGCTCGCCAGATGAATCACCCGTCAGACATGTTGTGGTTGTTGCGAACGTTGTGAAAGGATTTGTTGAAATGTCCACGCCTCGTCTCTCTCAGATTACGATTCAGGACGGAATCTCTCTCTACGGGCGCATGGCTGCCATGAACGCCGGTGGCGTTACCGTTGTGATGGAGAGCCTTCCGGTGAACATGGAGGCATTGAATCCTGGGCGTACCGCCGAAGTCCTGCTCAACATGCCGCACGGCGAATACCGCATGCTAACCAACGTAGTGCACTTTGAGTCGGTTTCAAACAAGCTGCTGCTCACCTTTACAGAGGCAATTCAACCCGTACAACGGCGAGGCTCCTATCGTCTCACCGTGGCCCTCCCGGTTACCGCTCGCGCGCTGTATGACGACGGCCGGATTGAAGCGTGGCAGGAGACCGCCACAAAGGACCTCAGCGCAGGGGGGATGAGGGTCATTATGAGCAACTGCTTAACGGCCCCTCAACTTGCCGAGGTCCGATTTAGAGTTCCCGGTGAGCGGGAGCAGATTAATGCAGCGTGCCGCGTAGCCCATTCCAAGGTATTAGCGGCCGGGCGGTTTGAAATCGGGCTCGCGTTTAGCAGCCTTCCCACGCCCGATTGCGTAAGAGTCATTAACTTTATCGAAAGATCCGCCAGCTCGCAGGAAGCCGGCGATTCAGGGAGCGCAGGGCAGTAACCAATACGAATCCTCTCGAATCCTCTCGAATCCTCTCGAATGCGTTGAGCCGCTTCGCAACACGCCTCACTCATGCCAGCAACCGAAGTAAATCCCTTGCCATAATTGCCCGCTTGCCACTTACGGCTTGTCGCTTGTCGCTCTCATTACCCGTGAACGGTTACCGTTTGTCGCTTTGCGGGCAAATTGACACCCCTTAGCGGCGCAGGTATACTTTTGTCAATCTCACATGCTTGATAAACTCGAATGGGCCGCCATACCGTCCTCTACCCTCAATATCCCCGCTACGCTCGAGTGCGGGCAGAATTTCCGATGGGCGCGGCTGATTAGTGGCGATAATAGTAGCGACTGGATTGGAGTTGTCGAAGACTTCGCGGTTAGGCTGAGGCCTGGCGAGAGCGGATTCTGGTGGCAAACCTACCCCAAGAACGGACAGTGGGACCTTCTTCACCGCTATTTCGCGCTAGACGTGGATCTGGGCGCGCTCTACGACGATTGGATCGTACAAGAACCGCGCATCGCGTCGAGCATTGCGCGTAACGCCGGGCTGCGGATACTCCGCCAGGAGGCCGAGGAGGCATTCTTTTCCTTCCTGTGCGCATCGTGCAACACCGTCTCGAAGATCAAGAGATCTGTTCGGGCGCTTGCGGCAGAGTATGGAGAACCGCTCGCGGAGATAGATGGGCGCTCCCTATACAGATTTCCGAAGGCCACGCAATTGGCGCGGGCCAGCGAAGAGATGCTTCGCGCGTCACTGTGGGGCTATCGCGCGCCGAGAGTGATTGCCGCCGCGCGCACTGTGGCCGAGCAAGGCGAGGACTGGCTTCAGTCGCTGAGGGACGTTCCCTACAGGGAGGCCCATCATGAGCTTACTTCGCTGCATGGAATCGGCGACAAGATTGCAGACTGCATCTGCCTGTTCGGGCTGTGGCACGACGAAGCCTGCCCTATCGACACGCATGTCCGCCAGATTGCCGTTCGGCTTTACAAGCCCAAGCTATCCCAGAAGTCTCTCACTCCGATAGTCTATGAGACGCTTGCAGGGGCGCTTCGCCAGCGGTTTGGACAGTATACAGGCTGGGCGCAGCAGTACCTCTTTTTCGACGATCTCCAGCACATCGAGGATATCTGATGCCGTTCGATAAGACGCAGTTAAGTAAGACGCAGTTAAGTAAGATGCAGTTCTATAACACGCTGACGCGCGCGAAAGAAGAGTTTGTCCCTCTGGACGCCGGCAAGGCAAGAATGTATTGCTGCGGTCCTACGGTCTACAATTTCGCGCACATCGGCAACCTCCGAACCTACATCTTCGAGGACATCCTTCGGCGGACCCTGAGGTTCAACGGCTATGACGTTACCCATGTAATGAATATTACGGACGTGGGCCATCTGGAATCTGACGCCGACGAAGGCGAAGACAAGATGGAGAAGGGCGCTGAGCGCGAGGGGCTGACGGTCTGGGAGATCGCGCGAAAGTACGAAAGCGCCTTTCTCGAAGACACGGCCCGCCTCAACATCGAGCGCCCGGAGATAACCTGCCGCGCGACCGAGCACATCCCCGAGATGATCGGCATGATCAAGGAGATCATGGATCATGGCGCGGCGTATGTTACGCCGGACGCGGTCTACTTCGACACCTCTCGCTTTCCCAAATATGCGGATTTCGCCCGCCTGGACCTCAGCGGATTGCAGGAAGGCGCGGGCGGGCGAGCTCAGAAGCAGGAGGAGAAGCGCCACCCCTATGATTTCGTGCTCTGGTTCTCCAACCGCCCAAAGCACATAATGAAATGGGACAGCCCCTGGGGAGTCGGTTATCCCGGATGGCATATAGAGTGCTCGGCCATGAGCATTAAGTATCTTGGGCCAACGTTCGATATCCATTGCGGAGGCGTGGACCATATCAACGTGCACCATACGAATGAAATTGCCCAGAGCGAATGCGCTACGGGCAAGCCGTTCGTCCGCTATTGGTTGCATGGCGAGTTTTTACTCACGAAAACCGAAAATGATGAGTACGGTAAGGAGTCGAAATCCAAAGGGGAGTTCCTGACTGTTCAGAGCCTGATTAACCGGGATTATGACTCTCTCGCATACCGCTATCTCTGCCTCCAGGCTCACTACCGGTCCGAGCTCAAGTTCTCCTGGGAGAATCTGGAAGCGGCGCAAAAAGGACTCCGCAAGGTCTATTCCGCATCTCCGGAAGACGATCCGCTTGCAGCCGACGCCGCCTTTGCCACCGCCTATAAAGAGGCCCTCAACGCGCTCAACGACGACCTCGGCACGCCGCAGCTCATCGCGATTCTCAACAGGAGTCACAGCTATAGGCTGTGGATGTCGTTCGACTCGATTCTTGGGCTGGATATCGAGCAGCGCTATAAGCGAGTGGAAGAGGAGATTCCCGCGGACGCGCTGGCGATCGTGAAGGAGCGTAACGCAGCGCGCATCGCCAAAGAGTGGACGCTTTCCGACCAGCTCCGCGACCGGCTTATTGAAATGGGCTTTGAAGTGGGAGACAATCCGCAGGGCACGACTATCAAGCGACGCTCTATCTGACGCGACAAAAAAGAAACTTCCCCCAACCCCCTCCTTGGTAAGGAGGGGGCAGACATATACCGCTGCGAAGGTATGAACCTTCGCCCAAGCTCCCCTCTCCACTTAAAAAGGGGAGAGGGGCCGGGGGTGAGGGGTTTCTAAGCCACTTCTAACGGGCGATTGCTCAATGGCGCGGGAACTATGTGTGGAACTATGGGAACTATGAGTGGAACAGGATGCGATTAGGACATCAGATGATTGATGCGCAAAGAAGCGCCCGGCGCCTGCATCGTTTTCGGGTTTTTCAGGTTACCGCTGAATCATTCCGCAACCGCGCAGCGGAAGCATAAGCGGGAGTGACAGCCCGCCGCGACAATGAAATAGAACGGTTCGAGGCGCTTGTCCGAGAGCACCAGAGCGCAATCTACCGGGTGGCGTACCGGCTCTGCGGCAATCAGGACGAAACGGAAGATCTGATTCAGGAGACTCTCATTGAATCGTTTGAAAGTTTTTCGAGATTCCGGCCGGGAACCCATTTTGACAGATGGGTGTTCCGAATCATGCGGAACACGTTTATTGACGGAGTGCGGAGAAGACCCAAAGTCCGTATCGAGTCGCTCGACGCCGGCGTGCCGGGCGCGGGCGGCGAGCTTCAACCCAGAGAGATAGTCGACCTTGGAAGCTCTCCCGACGCCACGATGATGGCTCAAACGCTGGACGAGCCGATTCAAAGAGCGCTGGACGCTCTGCCGGAAGAGTTTCGGCTGGTAGTGGTATTGGCAGATATTGAGGGCCTGACTTACGAAGAGGTGAGCGAGGCGGCGCGGTGTCCTATCGGCACGGTTCGCTCCCGCCTGCACCGTGGCCGTGCCATTCTCAAGGAAAAGTTGAAGAGCTATGTGCGATTCTAATGCAGCCGCGCGCAGCCCGGATTTGCCCATTTTGACTTTACTCGGAAGTGAGTGTCCGACATGAAATGCGAGCGATGTAACTTACGCCTCACAGCATATCTCGATGGCAAGCTGAACGCGCGCGAAACGAGAGAGTTGAGCGAACATATGGCGAATTGCCGCCGATGCAGCGAAGATCTTCGTGAATTCGAGCAGATTCGCGCCATTTTGAAGGGACTTCCGGCTCCCGCTCCACGTCCTGGTTTTTGGGATGACAGCATAAGGGCTGTGCGCATGCTCGCGGTTCAGAAGCGGCGCATGCGAAGGCTCGATTTCCGGTACGCCTCCGGTCTCGCTGCGGCTATCGGAATCGTCGCCGTGCTTCTGAGCTTCCCCCATGGGACTGACCGGGTCCCTCTGCCCCTGCCGGAAACGGCTATCAATCCGGCCTCGCTCGTATCGCTGTATGCAAGGGAGCGGGGGCGAAGCCCGTTGGCGGACGTGGGGAAACTCAGATTTGCCTCCTCGCAGGCAGAGGCGGCAGACATCGAGGATAATGGCCGCCTGGATGTTCAGTAACATCTCACAACACACTTCATTGCGGCTTGCGGCTATGTGCATGGCGGTGATCTCTCCCACCGCTCTCGCGCAGCCATCCACAACGAACGCCGTAACCGGAACGGAGCTTCTCCGCCGCGTTCTCGCCGCGGAAGAGCGCGTATCGTTCCGCGCGCGGCAAACGGTTGTGATTTCCAGCGGGAAAAGAGCCGATGCCACCATTACGGACGAGGTGAACTATGGCAGCGCGCGCAGCCGCGTCACCTACGTTCTCCCCGCAAGCGCAGCCGGACGCACGGTTATCCGGGATGGAAAAACTCGCTGGACCATTGAACCGGCTATCCGCACGATTATTCAGTCCGAGGTCGTTCAGAGGCCGGTGCCACAAAACAAGATTGGCGCCATAGTAAACCAGGTTGCGCGCACATACCGGCTGGTCATGGGGAAGGAGATGTCTCAGGTCGCCAGTCGACCCGTCTACGTTCTTGAGTTGACCCCTGCTCAGCCGGATCGTCCTCGACGCGTGTGGTGGATAGATAAGCAGACCTCTCTCGTTTTAAAGCGCGAGTTATACAATGTCGCCGGCAAGCTGGAAGAGGTTTCAATCTTCTCGAATATTGTAATTAACCCTATGCAGGATGCGGGGCTGACCGTCCTCAAAGCCCCGAAAGGCTATCGAATCGTTACCCGTCCCCTGGACAATGCGGCAACGGACCTTGAGGCGGCGCGTCGCCTGCTTCCGACATCTGGTAATATCCCCGCGTCTTTGGGCAGCGGCTTCGACTTTCAGAGCGCGCGAGTTGTGGACGCATCGGGGACGAAAAGCATCCAGGTGCAATATTCGGACGGGCTCGCCAGCCTCTCGCTCTTCAAAATGCCGGCGAATAGCAAGCTTCCAAACGACAATGGCCATGGCCGCGAAATTCTCATCGGAAGCGCTAAAGGCATGCTAATCCAGACCGTTGCGCCATACCGCATCCTGTCATGGAAGGCGGCAGGCGGTACCCTCAACCTCGTGTCCGATATCGCGGAAGAGACGATGACCCGCCTGGCTCGCGCACTTAGATTCTAGAAAATGATAAGGAAGCAAGTGCTCGGGCTTCTCCTTGAAGATGTCCAGCTGGTTGTCGTACCAATTGCAGGCCGCACGGTCGATGGCCTGCGGTTGACCGCCACGCCGAAAGTCGGTAACTGGTTCCACGGAATGTACATTGCTTCTTTGATGGAAGAGT
Organism: Chthonomonadales bacterium; assembly: GCA_038229495.1. Classification (GTDB taxonomy): domain Bacteria; phylum Armatimonadota; class Chthonomonadetes; order Chthonomonadales; family CAJBBX01; genus JBBROJ01. Next base: position 17,927 of record JBBROJ010000030.1, on the reverse strand, counting down.
TACCACGTTCCAGTTAGGTAAAACTTCGAACGTCCCCAAAGCCGGAACATACGACTCCCTTGCGGGCATCGGCTTGACCGGGGTGGGGATTTTGCTTCGCCGACGTCGCGCTTAACACGCAAGCAGCCACGGACAAGCAAAAGCCCCGCGGGAGCAATCCTGCGGGGCCTCGATACGTCATGCGTGGAGAGTGTATTTCAGGCTTTGCGGCGGCGGCGAGCAAGCCCAAAGCCGGCGATGCCGATGCCCGCGAGCGTGGCGTATGCACCGGGTTCCGGCACAACTAAGGGCGCGCCCGCAACACCGATTGTGACGTTATCGAACGTTTCGAATGTGGGGGCATCTAACTCCAACTTGAGAATGTTCTGAACGCTGCTGAACCCAAAGAAGCCGGAGGTGACCGAACGGGTGTCCAGCAGACCGCCCGTACCAAAGATACGAATAGAATAGTTCCCGCCCGTACTGTTAGAGCCAAGATCGACGCCAAATGCGCCGGTGCCGCCCTCGAAAAAGTCCAATCTTGCAAAGTCGGCACCATAGTTCGTGGTCAGCACTTTGGTAGGAGCGTAGACACCGTTGTTGACGTAGAACTGGTCGGGGTCAGTGCCTACAGCCGTAATACGGAGGTTGGGGATAATGTCGCCTGGTTTGAATGCGGTGTTGTTGGTAAATCTGTCCTGCGGACCGCTCACAACAACAGTCCCGGCTGTGTTGGCAGCCTCGAAGTCGTCAATCGTGAGGCCGGGGTTGGCTGCGGTGAAAGTTGCCCGGTTAGAATAGTACACAAACTGGGCCTGAGAGGGCATGGCGAAACTGATCGCCGCACATGCTGCCACTGCTGATGCAACGGCTTTACCAATTTTCATGAAGGTTCCTTTTCCTTTCAAGGATATTGCCGGGATATTGCCGGGATATTGCCGGGATATTGCCAGGATATTGCCAGGATATTACGTTGATGGCGTGTAACGCCACGGCGCGCTGTGTCAGCGCCCGGTAAGAGGGTAAGAGGGTAAGGATGCAGCTAACGCTTCCATCAACAGTCGTGTACAAGGAACACAGTGCATTTACCGTGCCACAACTGAAGATCTTGCTAACTATTTTGCGAGAGTATAAAAAATACGTTCGCCAATTGTTCGCCTGTTTCGGAATCCTATGGGCTTCGTGACGTATTGCTTGTGCGTGCACCCGGTGGCAGCCCAGGAAGAAACAGCATTCAAGCCAACCGGACCACCGAGCACGGAACATGGCCCGCGCTGGCGGCGTTTTTATAGCGCGCAGGGCAATCGTAGCCGCGCATGTTACGCCGATGTGAATAACCAAGCGTGGCCACGGTCGTCACGCTCCCTGCGAATTGGCGCTTTCGGGCGCTCGATCTGATACATTTGAGCACATTTGGGCACGCGGCATGCAGTTCGCCGCGTGCCTTTCTTACATATCCCCCGTCCGGCGCTTTCAAGGAATTCACTCCACCTGCGTCTAACTCGTAGTTCGTTGATATGCCTGCCAGGCCGGGACGCTGAGACAACAGCTGCTCAGCAGCGGCAAAGGGATTATATGACTGACTTCCGAGTGGTAATTGTTGGCGCCGGAGGTATGGGAAAGGCGTGGGGCCGCAATCTCCGGGACTGCGATCTCACGGATGTCGCGGGCTGGGTCGATATACGGCCCGGCGCCGCCGCGGCAGCGGCCGAGGAGATCGGGTTCACTCACGTCCGAACAGGCGGCGATCTTGGCAAAATCCTTGCGGATACAAAGCCCGACTTCATCGTGGACGTTACGGCGCCGGAGGCGCATCATGATGTCACGATTCAGGCGCTTGCAGCGGGGATACCAGTTCTGGGCGAAAAGCCTATGGCGGATTCTATGGAAGCCGCGAGAGAGATGGTGGCCGCATCCGAGCGCACAGGGAAGCTCTATATGGTGAGCCAGTCGCGGCGATACGATCCCCGGATTCAGGCGTATAAGCGGCTCATCGATTCGCAGGTGGGCGAGCCGGGCATCCTGAACGCCGACTTCTATATGGGCGCGCATTTCGGCGGCTTTCGAGACGAGATCCCCAGCCCCCTCCTGCTGGACATGGCGATCCATACGTTCGATCAGGCGCGCTATTTATGCGGGCGAGACGCGGCAACCGTCTACTGCGAGGAGTTCAATCCGTCCTGGAGCTGGTTTCAGGGAGATTCCAGCGCAATCGCCATTTTCGAGATGGAGGGTGGACTGCGATACACCTATCGCGGCTCCTGGTGCGCCAATGGCAGGCATACCTCCTGGGAGGGCGAATGGCGCGCGGTGGGCCCCAAAGGCACGGCGACGTGGGATGGCCGAACGGAGATTATGGCGGATGTAGTCGCAGCGGACGTTGTCGTTGCACCCGAAGGCATGTTCTCCAAAACGGAAGAGCGGCGAGTAGAGATTGAAGAGGGAATCCCGTCCGGTATTGCCGGGTCGCTGCGAGACTTCGTGAGCGCGTTGAAAACCGGCGCGACCCCGATGGGCGAGTGCCACGACAACATCAAAAGTCTCGCCATGGTCTTCGGCGCGATCGAATCGTCGCGGACAGGCCGGAAGGTTCACATATCTTCGCAAGCTCTCGCGCAAGCCCCCGCACCGGTTCTCGCGGGATACCCCGCTCGCATCGCGGCGAATACGGACAGATCGTAGCCATGCCCCTGAAATTGAGAGAGGATAAACATATGATTGCCGGCCTGTTGGGAACTCTCATTTTCGTAAGTTTCACGAGCGCGGCGAAGCCGGGCACTGCGAAACCGAGCGTCGTAGACCTCCCGGCGGGGGCCGCGCCCGCGCCCGTTGCGATTCCGCACTTCCCGGATCGACTTCACGCATTTGTTTGGCGAAACTGGTCCCTGGTTACCACCGCGCGCATGGCGGAAGTTGCGAGGGCGAAGCCACAGGATATTCTGCGAATCGGGAAGGCAATGGGGCTGCCGCAGCCGCCGCGCATCACTAAGGAGAGGCAGCAGCGCGCGTATCTCACCGTCATCCGCCGGAACTGGCATCTGCTGCCCTACGAACAACTCCTGAAGCTCCTCGACTTCACGCCGGAGCAAATGGCATACACGCTCCGTGAGGACGATTTTCTCTACGTCAAGCTGGGTCTGCTTAAGCCGAAATGCGATCCGATTCGCTATGCGACGCCGGACGCAGCCACAGCAAAGCGGGAGGCTGAGATAGCGCGAATTCTCCGCGAGGAGATTCCCGGCGGCCTCGCGGAGGGACCGGACCCCCTGTTCGGATTTGTTAAACGCCTGTCCCGAGTCCCAACGACCCAACGACCCGACGACCCAGGGTTCCCGCGCGCGCCACTGGTCCGAGCGCGTGGGACGACCCGTTCTCGCTTCTCGCCCCGCTTCTGCTACTCCTATTTCGCGCTCTATGGCGATCCGCTGCTCAATGACAGCGTTGACCCGTATCCGGACGGCTATCTGGCGCAGATGGCAGCGCGCGGCGTTGATGGCGTGTGGCTTCAGGGCGTGCTCTACAAGCTCGCGCCGTTTCCGTGGGACCCGCATCTGAGCGACCGGTATGCCCAGCGGCTGGCGAACCTCCGCAAACTCGTAGCGCGGGCAAAGAGGCATGGAATCAGCGTCTATCTCTACATGAACGAGCCGCGCGCCATGCAGCTGGATTTCTTCAACGACCGGCCGGAGATGAAGGGAGTCGCGGAAGGCGACTATGCCGCCCTCTGCACTACGGACCCGAAAGTAGGCAAATATCTCACCGATTCGGTCGATTCCATCTGCCGCGCGGTGCCGGACCTGGGCGGTATATTTACAATTACGGCATCGGAGAATCTGACCAACTGCTGGTCGCATCATCGGGGAGCGGAGTGCCCCCGTTGCGGGCCGCGCGGTCCCGCGGAAGTGATAGCCGACGTAAATCGTTCACTGGCGGACGGAATTGCGCGCTCCGGCGCGAAGACAAAGCTGATTGCGTGGGACTGGGGCTGGACCGACGAATCCGCGCCGGGAATCATCGAGCGGCTGCCACAATCGGCCTGGCTGATGAGCGTGAGCGAGTGGGGCCTTCCCATCGAGCGGGGCGGGGTGAAGAGCGTGGTCGGAGAGTATTCCATCAGCGCCGTCGGGCCCGGCCCTCGCGCTGCGAAGCACTGGAATCTTGCCCGCAAACGCGGCATGAAAACAATCGCCAAGGTGCAGGCTGGATGCACATGGGAGCTTTCCACCGTCCCGTATATTCCCGCGCTGGAGAATGTCGCGCGCCATGCGGCAAACCTCAATGCAAGCGGAGTCGACGGCCTGATGCTGGGCTGGACTCTTGGCGGTTACCCGTCGCCCAACCTCGAAGTCATGACGGCGGCGGGAAGGAGCGAAGGATCGAGGGGGCGGGGAGGCGAGGGGGCGATTCAAGCCACCTTGCTGACCGTGGCGGAGCAGAGGGTTGGAAAGAAGCTTGCTCCCATTCTAGTGAGTTTGTGGAGTGCTTGCAGCACGGCGTTCAAGGAGTATCCCTATCACGGTGCGGTGGTTTACAACGCGCCGGTTCAGCTTGGCCCCGCTAATTTGCTCTGGGAGCGCCCGACCAGATATCGCGCCACAATGGTAGGCTTCCCGTACGACGATGTTGACGGCTGGCGCGGGCCCTATACTTCTGATGAATTGGCAGTGCAGATGGCCAGGGTGGGGGATGGATTCGATACCGCCGTTCAGGCTGCCCGGACTGCTGCGAAACGTCTGGGCGAGCGGGAATCGGGCGAACGCGCTTTCCAGGAGGAGACGCTCATCGCCGAGGCATGCGCGATCCACTTTCGCTCCACGACGAATCAAGCGCAATTCGTGACCGAGCGCCGGTCGCTGGAGGCGGCCCCGACTACTGCTAAAGCACGATTTTCCTTACGCAGATTGGAGCACCTTCTAAAAGTTGAGATGGCGCTGGCGAAGAGGCTCTTTCAACTCCAGCAGAACGATTCCCGTTTGGGTTTCGAGGCTTCAAATCAGTACGCCTTCATACCCATCGATCTGGCCGAAAAGGTCATCAACTGCCGCGACCTGCTTGACCGCTGGCTGCCGGAGCAGAAAGCCAGACGGGGAATCCGATAGCGCCGGGCAGGGATAGCGGGCGGCCCCGTTGAATCGAGGCCCACCAATAATGAGACCCCTTATTTTCAATGGACCTCTTGCATAAGTGTTTTTCCGTCCGTGAGGACGGCTGGCCGAAGGCCCTCGAACGAGTGAATGAATTGACGCGCTCATAGGCGAATCGATGCTCAACCATAATTTAAGCTGTATTGAGGAGAGTTCATGCCCCGAATCGAGCAGAGCCTGACTATCGATGCGCCCGTCGAGCGTGTCTACTCCATTGCCCGGGACGTGGAGGCGTTTCCAAACTACATGGACGACCTTCAGTCCATCACGGTGCTGGAGCGCAGCGAGGACGGCAACCGGACGATAACCGAGTGGGTGGGGCTGGTCCGTCAATTCAAAATGAAGCTGAAATGGACCCAGGAGGACCTCTGGGACCCCGCCGCGCACCGAGACGAGTTCAAGGCGCTGAAAGGCGACGTAGACAGCATGTCGGGGTATTGGCAGTTCACCGAGGACAGCGGCGGAGGCGGAACGCGATTCGATTCGCTCGTAGACTACGAGATCAACGTCCCGCTTGTCGGCGCGCTGGTCAAGCAGCTTATCCGCAAACTGATGGAGCAGAACCTCGACGCCCAAATGAAAGCGATCAAGGCAAAAGCCGAGCAGGGAAAGATTTAACCGCGAAGATACGAAGAACGACAATGGCTTTTTGACAGGATGGATTGGATTGGTTTAATCCTGTTAATCCCGTCTAAATAACTTTGACGTGCTTCGTGTCTTCGCTTCTTCGTGTCTTCGTGTCTTCGTGTCTTCGTGTCTTCGTGGTGAAGATTATGCCGCACGGATTTTGTTTATCTCGGTCTGGACCTTCACGAGGCCCGCGTAGACTCCATCCTGTTCCATCAGCTCGTCGTGAGTGCCGACCTCCGCGACCTTGCCCTCTTTCATGACCACCAGACGGTCGGCATTGCGCAGTGTCGAGAGGCGGTGAGCGATGGCGAAAGTGGTACGGTTCTCTATCAGGCGGGCGATGGCTTCCTGAATCTGCTTCTCCGTCTCGGTGTCCACGGAAGCCGTCGCCTCGTCCAGAATCAGAATCTTCGGGTCGTGGAGGATAGCGCGCGCGATGGAGATTCGCTGCCGCTCGCCGCCCGATAGCCGCTGCCCACGCTCGCCGCAGAAGGTGTCGTAGCCGTCGGCGAACTTCAGGATGAACTCGTGGCAGTTGGCGGCTTTGGCCGCCCGCATAATCTCGTCGGGAGTTGCGTCCTGGTTTGCGTAGGCGATATTGTCCCGAATGGTGCCGGGGAATAAGTAGGGATCCTGAAGGACTATCCCAAGTTGGCTGCGGAGGTCCTCCTGGCGAATCTGGCGGATGTCGATTCCGTCAATCAGAATCGCGCCCTCGCTCACGTCGTAGAAGCGCGACAACAGGTTGATGATGGTCGACTTCCCCGCGCCGCTGTGCCCCACGAGTCCGATCATCTCGCCCGGCTTCACGCAGAGCGTGAACTCCTCCAGCACCCGTTTGTTCTTGTCGTAGCCGAATGAGACGTCGCGAAACTCCACGGCCCCCTTCATTACCGGAAGCGGGACCGCCTTCTCCGCCTCCTTCACGTCCGGTTCGGTGTCCAGCACCTCGAAGACGCGCTCCGCGGCCGTGAGCGAGCGGGTGGACCAGTCCAGCGCGCGCGTAAAGTTTTGGAAGGGAGCGTAGAACTGCATGAGGTATCCGGCGAACATCGTGAGCATGCCGATGGTCATCGTGCCGTGGAGAACCTGGTAGCCGCCGAAGAGCCAGATAATCCAGGAGCCGATCCCCATGATCAGCGCGAGGATCGGCATGTAGATCGCCCACATTGCGTTCGCGTTGAAGCTGGCCTCGAATACCTGCCGGTTACGCTCGCCGAATTTGCTGTTCTCTCGGTCCTCCTGGGCAAACGCCTTGATGACTCTCATGCCGTTGAGGGCGCTGCTCAGGGCCGAGTGCATCCGGCTGATTCGGTGCCAGACGAGCCGGAACCGCGCGCGGGCTCTCGGCATGAACCAGCGCGTGAGCGCGAACAGGATCGGGGCGGGGGTGAGCAGCAGCGCCGCGAGCCTCCAGTTCAGGCGAAACAGGACAATGCTCGTGGCAATCAGCGTAAAGATATTTGTCAGGAAAAACGGCATCCCGTCCATCAAGAAGTCCCACAGATTGTCGGCGTCGTTGGTGATGCGCGCCATGATGCTCCCGGTGGAGCGCTTATCGTAGTAGTTGAGAGAAAGAAAGTTGAATCGTTCGAAGAGGGCGATTCGTATGTCCATCAGCGTGCGCGCGCCAATGAATGAGTTGAGACGTCGCTGAGAATATTGCAATATCGACGAGATAACACGGGTAAAGGCAAGGATTCCCACAAAGATGCCGAGATGAACCATAGCGGAATCGGGCGTGCCGCGCTCGCGGATGATCGTGTCGATAATGCGGCCGCCGACATAAGGACCGACCAGCTCCAGCATGCTCAGTCCGATGATCACGGCGAGGCCCGCGATGACCTGTCTCTTGTAGGGCACGAGGAATCGGAACAGGCGCAGCATTACGGCGCGCTTGTTGAGGCAGGCGGGGCAGACATCGGTCTCTTCGGGTAGCAGGCGGCCGCAGTTGGCGCACTGCCTCTTCTCCTCCGGCTCCTCGATCTTCGGCTCCTCGCCCTTCGCCAGCGACCGAATTACGCGTGCGGCGGCGTTTGCGGTCCCGCTGACGGCGTTCGAGTAGCGCAGGATGGGGATGACCTCGGACGCGCCGTTCCGAGAATCGCTTACGCGGACCTCCAGCACTCCGTTGCCCACGCGCGAGTCCGCATGGGCGTCACGAAGCGAATCGAGAGGCAGCGCGTGGCGCGTTTCCGCGATGCCGTGGCCGTTCGGGGAGAAGACGTACAGATTCTTGCTGGTAACGACCAGCCACTCTTCTCCGAAACGCCCGTGGCTGCCTATGTCGGTAGCAAAAGCGATCTGCGGCTCGGCATCGTCCTCTCCGGCCTGTTTGAGCGCCTGTTCGACCTGTTCGGGCAGCGATTCATTGAGTGGCATGTGGGTAGAAGCTCCTGACTTGATGCCTGGATTATACCTTTGCGAATTGATAGCGTGCTCGGAACCGGACCGAATGGCCGGGCGCGATGAGGGAATGCCGGTTTCGCAGGAGTTGCCCGTCTCCCGCGAGAATGTCAATACGTATACACTATGCGCCGTCTTCCCGAATCTCCCGCCTGATTACCTACTCCAATGCTGAAATATCTGCGACTGCCACCCGACTACGCCCAGGTCCTTCGCGAGCTGCCGGACACCGCGGAGAACCCTTTCTACTGGCGCGAACGGCGGCGCGGCGCGCGGCATGGCGAACCCTACCGCAGCCTGGTGAACACCACGTTTCTGCTGGCGACCGTATTCGGCGCGGCATGGGGCGGCCTTTGGCTGCTGCTCACCATTGGGACTTTCCCTGACAACCATATTCCCGCGTGGCTGGGCGGTCAGGATGGCGGGCGCGCTATCTTCGCGGTCGTGGCAGCGGTACACGGGCTCATCATATATTTCACTTCTCGAAACGTCGTCAACCGCGTCATCGCCGGCGAGGCGAGCCAGGGGACGCTTTTTCAACTCCTTATGACGCGCGTCCCGGCCTTTGAGATGCTCGCGCACACTGCTCTCTATCCGTTCCAGCTGGCGGCGGTTTCGGCGCTGGCGGGTCTACCGTTTTATGTTTTCCTGATGAGCCTCAACAGCGTGGGAATCCAGGAGGTGTTCGTACTCTATCTTCTGCTTGACCTGCTCGCCATCGCGGTTCCAAACTGGCGCACTCCCGCTTTCGGCGAGCAGTCGCCTGAGCAGGTAGGCCAGATGCTCCGGGATCAGGGCCGCTCCGCGGGCTGCCTTGCGACACTGATGGTCTTCGTGGGTCTTCCCGGCTCGATGATGGCCGGCGGCATCCTGGCGGCAACCCACTACGGATCCCCGCAGTATCTCTCGCGCATCCCCGCCGACGTGTGGCCGGCCCTCGTCGCATTTCCCGTGACGGGCATGTGGGTCATCGTGCGCGTCCTCACCGCGCCCTACACTTGGTTCGGGCTGCCCCTGCCGCCGTGGACCTGGATCCTGCCGATTCTCTTTCTCTATCGCATCAGCGCGATCTGGATGTCGAGCTTCTACCTGCGCGTAGCCTACCCCGCGCAGATCGCCCGCCTCCCGGACGCGCGCTCCGAGCTGGCATTTCGCCGCCTTCTTCGCAGGGCCGCCCTGATTGGCTTTACGGGGGCGGCCTGGCAGCCTATCATTGAGACGTTTTTGCCGGCCCGGCTCCTCCGGTTCGGACTGCTGCTGCCGTGGGCGGCGGCGCTGCTCCTGTTCGCGCTGTGGAAGACGGGCCTCCTCCGGCGGTCCGGCCCGAAGGCTCAAGCCATCAGCCTGCAAAGGCGGTCACAAGCGGCGGAGAGCCTGAGTGGGCCGCCACCCTCGGTTCAGGTCGCGTCCGTTCCTCCCATCATCGCGCCGCCCCCGATTCCTCCACCCTATAGTTACACCCCGCCGTACAACTCGGCAGTCCCGGCTCATTCGGAACTCCTCGAATTTGAAATTGATGGGGTGTCGCTGGGTCCGCCTCCCATCATGCAGCCGCGCGTCATAACCCGTGGAGGCCATCGACCTGGGGCGAGCCCCGCGCCACCGCCCCACGCTTCTATCCCGCCTCCTATGAGAGACTGGCGGCACCGCTCCATGAGTCCGGTTGCCGCCGCCGTGTTCCGCTGGCTGGCCAGAAACACGGACAACCCCGTCGCCCTGTACAGCACGCGGCGAGTGCTGCCCGGCACGCTGAATTCAGACCAGCTTGCGGTTGCCACGGCATGTGGGTTGTTGGGACTGTTGACAGCTTACGGAGCCCCGGTAGTTTTCCTGGCCTTCATTCTTCCGTGGATTTTCAACCCGATGCTGTTTCAATCGCTCCCGCTCCTGGAGGACGGCGGCGCGGTCGGATTTGCCTACCTCATTACCAGTCTCGTGCTCGTAACCGCCTTCAGCCCAATGGCCGCTTGTGCCAACGTGACAAAAGCCTTCCGCCTGGAGCGCGACCGCTCGACCCTGGGATTCGTGCTTATGACACCGCTCTCTTCCCTGAATCTTGCGGCCGGACACATGATTGGAGCCGCGATTCCGGCCCTGGTCATATGGGCGGGAGCGGCAACTATGGGGATAGTATCGGCGGGCATTCTTGCGTCAAAGGGCTATGCGGGCGCGGGATTCTGGGGATGGGGACTGGGGTTCGGCACGTCGCTGCTGTTTCTTGCCCTCTCCGTGGTGACCGGCGCGTGGATTGGAATCACGGAGCAAAAGACGCACGATATGACGATCGGGGTGTATATGCTGCCGCTCTCCATGTGCGGCGTGGCGATGGCTGCGGCCTTTTTCTTCCGGCTGAACAGGGGGTGGAGCTATGGAGCCTGCGCGGCCGTCTTCCTGGCGCTGGTCGCCGCCCAACTCCTGTTCCTGTGGCGAAATACCCTCACCGAGCTGCACAAGCTCCGCCACGGCGACGTGCCCTTCGAGGGCCGCATCGCGGCGGGATGAGGGGGGAGTCGGAAGTCGGAAGTCGGAAGAACGATTCAACGACCCAACGACCCAACAACCTACCGCTCTTCTCGCTTCCCCAGGCGCTTCAGGAAAAACCCTTTTGCGTTGGTTATGAGCGCGGTGGGCGGGAGGACGTGGCCGGAATCGAACCAGACAATCTCTTTGGGGTCCCGCGCGGCGGCGAATAGGGCGTCGGTAGCGAACTTGGGAATCAGCTCGTCTCGCTTCGCGGAGAGCATAAGGAGCGGGCGCGGGCCAAAGCTGCCAATGAAGTGGATGGGGTCTGTCATCGCCGCGTTCGCTTCGATGGCGGGAGTCGTCTCCTTCCACAGGCCCGCTTTCGGTCCCCATTCCAGAAAGCCGCCTCCCGGAATCGCGAGGCACGCCGCCGTGACGCGCGGCTCGACCCCGATAAACGTCCCTCCAATCATTCCGCCCTGGCTGAATCCGAGATAACCGATCTTCTTGCCGTCGATGTCCGGGCGCGACTGAAGATAGTCTACCGCGCGGCGCAGGTCCACGACGGTTTGAATCCAGGCGTCCCGCATGGTGTCGGAGCTGATGAGGTGAATATCGCCGCTCTTGCCGGGCCGGCTCCGCTCGCCGTGGTACTGCGCATCAATAGAGAGTGTCGCATAGCCGAGAGTCGCCATCATGTCGGCGGCGATTCGAACGTAGTCCGTATCCTTGTGGCCGCCGGACCCCGCCAGCAGGATGACCGCGGGATAGGCCGGCGCGAACTTCTTTGGAATCGTAAAGATAGCGGTTACGCGCTGATCGTGCACGCTGTCGTAAGCGAGATGCCAGCGCGCGCGAAGAGCGGTCTGGCTCGCCGTCTTATCCTCCAGCGACAGCAGCTCGGCATGAAGGGGCAGGGCGGCGTCATAATCGTAGAGCGCAAATCTCAGCGCGTCGGCAGACGGGGCGTTCGCCTGGCTCATTGCAGGGCCGGAGCACAGAATCGATATTATAGCGAGCAGGGCCGCCGTTCGCAGGGTATAGTTCAATCGCATGGGATAGGTTAAGCTCCTGTGAAGAACCGGTGAGTTGGCGGTTCAGTGCGACTCTTCGCTTAAGGAGGGCCGTTTTCCTGTTGGACCGGCTGAGAAGGGATTTCGGCATGGCGCGACGCTGCCCCCGGCCCCCAATCCTGGGGGAGTTGGCCCCCCATCCCCCAATCCTGGGAGAACAACTCTGACGTGAATCCGCCGTAAATAGTTAATCGTCCGGAGGACGTTTAGCCGCAGGCTCCCCCGACACGCGTTTTACACGCGTGGTACGAGACGCGTTTTACACGCGTGGTGCGAGACGCGTTTTACACGCGTGGTGCGAGACGCGTTTTACACGCGTGGACCCGACATTGCAAGGAGCATATAACAGCGTGACCCCTCCCACAATCGGCGTACCGGATAGCCTGCAAATCGGTGTGCTCGTGAGCGGCCAGGGGCGCGGCAGCAACCTCCAGGCGATTGTCGACGCGTGCGATTCCGGGGAGATACCGGGCCGGGTTACTGTTGTGATTGGCACGCGGGCGGATGCCCCGGCTCTCGACCGGGCGCGCTCGGCGGGAATCAAGGCAGTGGTAGTTTCGCCGCGCAAGTATGAAGGTGATGAGCAGGGATACGCCGATGCACTGCTGCGATCCCTGAGCTCGGGCGGCGTAAATCTCATCTGCTTGGCCGGATATATGCGCATACTCCCTATTCTCGTGGTGGAGCAGTTCCGAGACCGAATCATGAATGTGCATCCTGCCCTGCTTCCCCTGTTCGGCGGAAAGGGTATGTACGGCGAGAATGTACACCGCGCCGTCATCGAGAGCGGAATGAAGGTCTCGGGCGCGACGGTGCATTTCGTCGATGAGCGCTACGACGCCGGCCCCATCATCCATCAGGTTCCGGTTCCCGTGCGCGACGGCGATATGCCCGAAACGCTCGCGGCGCGTGTTCTGACCGCCGAGCATAGGGCCTACGTGGAGGCGATTCGCTGGTTTGCCGAAGGCCGACTGCGAATCGAGGGGCGGCGGGTCCGCATTTGCGAGGAGGGGGCCGCGACATAGGAATAATCCGATGCGAACGGGAATCGAGGTCAGACCACCGGTGGTCTTAACACCGGTGTAAAACCGGTGTCTGGGGGGCGGGAGTTGCCCACCCGTGTAAAACGGGTGGCAGGGGGGCGGACAAGCCACCGAACGCCCTCACGGGCGGCATGTAACTAAAAATTGACAAGCTTAAAGGGTTTTCCCGTCCGGAGGACGTTCGGCCGAAGGCCCCCCTGCCACGTGTTTTACACGCGTGTTCACTGGCCCCCAGACACGCGCTTCCATGCGTTTTACACGCGTGTTCGCCAGCCCTCCAGACACGCGTTTTACACGCGTGGGACCATAGGAAACGCGGCACTGCAATAATCTGTTCATGAATCGAGGAGGAAACTTGATGCGATTAACGAAAGGCCAAGCCGCCGCAGCCATCCTGCCGCTTGTGGCGGGAATAGCCCTGATGCCGGGAGCCGCCCGAGGAGAGGTTAAAGTGGAGAAAGTTCAGTACCTGAGTCTGCCCAACTGCTACAAGCTGTCCAACGGCACGGTCGAGGTCATCGTGACTACCGACGCCGGGCCGCGAGTGATACGCTACGGCTTTCCGGGCGGCGACAACGCGTTCGCGGAGATTCCCGAGACGACCGTTAAAACCGAGCTTGGCGAGTGGAAGCCGCTGGGCGGGCACCGCCTGTGGACCGCGCCCGAGGCCTGGCCGCGCAGCTACGCACCGGACAGCAATCCGGTCGAATTCAAGATGGAAGGGGCTAACTCCGTCCGCCTGATTCAGCCCGTGGAAGAGAAGACCGGTATACAGAAGGAGATGATCGTCAGCCTCGATTCCGAGGGGACGGGCGTTACGGTCACGCACCGGCTAACGAATCGGAACCTCTGGGCGGTGGACACGGCCTGCTGGGCGCTCAGCATCATGAACGGCGGCGGCACCACCATCATTCCGCAGGAACCGTTCGCCTCCCATGACGACGTGCAGAACGGCCTGCTGCCTGCCCGCCGCCTCGTGCTCTGGCCGTTTACCGACATGACCGACCCGCGCTGGACCTTTGGCAAGCAGTATATCCGCCTCAAAACCGACGAGGCGATTAAGGAAGCGCAGAAGATCGGTTGCGCGAACAAACGGGGCTGGGCCGCCTACCACCGCAAGGACACGCTCTTCGTGAAGCGATTCCCGTACATCGACGGCTCGACCTACCCGGACCAGGGCTGCAACAACGAAACCTACACCGCCGCCGCCTTCATGGAGCTGGAAACGCTCGCGCCCATGCGCCACCTGAACTGGGGTGAATCCGCCGAGCACGTCGAAAGGTGGAGCCTGTTCAAGAACGTGGACATCGGCTCGACCGAGGCGACGCTCGACGCCGCATTGCAGCCGCTCATTTCGCCGCTGCTCGGGAAATAGCCGGTCCTGTTTGAGAATACGAAGGAGTCTTTCGATTGAAATATCTGGGTCCGCTTGTCCTGGCATTGGCGCTGGCGCCTGCTACGCTGCCGTCCGCTCATGCAGTCATGAAACCGACATCGCTTAAAAGTGAATACGTCGCCAATCCGGAATGCATCGATGCGCGTCATCCGCGCCTGAGCTGGGTCCTCGAATCGGACCGTCGCGCGGACAAGCAGACCGCGTATCAGGTGTTGGTGGCAAGCAGCGACTCGAATCTCAAGGCGAATCGCGGCGACCTTTGGGACAGCGGAAGGGTCGATGGCGACGCGCAGCTCAATATCGCCTACGCCGGAAAGCCGCTGGAATCGGGCCGGCGCTGCGTCTGGAAAGTGCGCTCATGGGATCGCGAGGGGAAGCCGTCCGCCTGGAGCGCGCCCGCCGTCTGGGAAATGGGCCTGCTCGACAAGAGCGACTGGCAGGGCAAATGGATTGGCCGCACGACCGACAAGGCGTATCAGCCCGCTCCGCTGCTGCGCAAAGGGTTCGAGCTGAAGGGAAAGATCAAGCGGGCGCGCGCCTACATCTCTGGCCTGGGCTACTACGAGCTGAGGCTGAACGGCAAGAAGATTGGGGACCATCATCTCGACCCCGGCTACACCCGCTACGACCGCCGCGCGCTCTACACCGCCTATGACGTGACCAAAGAGTTGAAAGAGGGGCGCAACGCTCTTGGCGTTATGCTCGGCACCGGCTGGCAGAACGTCCACACGATCGCCGTCTGGTACTTTGAGAAAGCGCCATGGCGTGCGGCCCCGCGACTGCTGATGGACCTCCGAATCGAGTACACCGACGGCAAGACCGAGACTATCTCGACCAGCCCTGATTGGAAGACATCGACCGGACCCATTACTTTCGACTCAATCTATGCGGGTGAATCTTACGACGCGCGGCTGGAGAAGGCGGGCTGGGACACTCCCAGCTATGACGATTCGGCGTGGGAAACCGCGAAACTGGTGGACGGCCCGGAGGGATTGCTCACGGCGCAGCAGAACCCGCCCATCAAGATTCACCAGACGCTCATGCCTGCCAAGCTTTCCGAGCCGAAACCGGGCGTCTTCCTCTTCGACATCGGCCAGAATCTCGCGGGCCATGCGCTTCTGACGGTCAACGCGCCCGCCGGAACGAAGATTACGATGAAGTACGGCGAGCGGTTGAACAAGGACGGCACGCTCGACCAGAAAGACCTCGACATGCACCAGCGCGACCCTTCCAAGCGGTTCCAGACCGACGAGTATATCGCGAAGGGCGGCGGCGCGGAAGCCTGGGAGGCGAGATTCGTCTACCACGGCTTCCAGTATGTCCAAATGACCGGCTTCCCGGCGGGAACGCGGCCCAGCCTCGATACTTTGCGGGCGCGCTTTGTCCACTCCGCCGTGCCGCCCGCCGGCGAGTTCGAGTGCTCCAACCCACTCCTCAACCGTATCCAGGCAGCCACAAAGTGGGCGTATCTCAGCAACTTGCAGGGGATTCCCACCGACTGTCCGCACCGCGAAAAGAACGGCTGGACCGGCGACGCGCATCTTGCGTCCGAGCAGGGCCTCTACAACTTCGACAGCCTCCCGGTCTACGAAAAGTGGATCAATGATCTGAACGACGAGCAGAAGCCGACCGGCGAGCTGCCCGGAATCGTGCCGTCCAGCGGATGGGGCTACGAGTGGGGCAACGGCCCCGCGTGGGACAGCGCCTACCTGCTTATTCCCTGGTATCTCTACGTCTACTGCGGGGATACGAAGGTTCTGGCCGACCACTATGACGGCATGAAGCGATACGTAGACTATTTGACGAGCCGCTCGAAGGACGGAATCAACAACCTGGGGCTGGGCGACTGGGTTCCGTTCAAGACGGAGACGCCGGTCGAGGTTACCAGCACCGGCTACTACTATCGGGACGCCCTCATCGTCTCCCGCGCCGCCGGAATCCTGGGCAAGAAGGATGACGAGGACAAGTACCACGAGCTGGCCGATTCGATTCGCGTGGCCTTCAACAAGAAGTTCATCGACTCGCAGACCGGAAACGTGGCGAACGGGGGACAGACCTCGCTAAGCTGCGCGCTCTACCAGGACCTCGCTTTCGACGAGGTGCGCCCCGCCGTGCTGAACCGGTTGCTGGCTAAGGTCGAAGCGACGAATGGCCACATCGATACGGGCATACTGGGGGCCAAGTACATCCTGAACGCGCTGCTGGAGGGCGGCCGCGCCGACGTGGCCTACCGGATCGCTTCGCAGAATACGCAGCCTTCGTGGGGATGGTGGCTGGAGCAGGGCGCGACGACACTCTGGGAATCCTGGACCGGCACTGATTCGCGCAACCACATCATGTTTGGCGACATCAGCGCGTGGTTCTACCGCGCCCTCGCGGGCATCAACCCGGACCCGTTTGCTCCCGGATTCGCCCGGTTCGTGATCAAGCCCAACATCGTCGGCGACCTCACCCATGCCCGTGGCGCGTACAACTCGGTTCGTGGCCGCATCGTCAGCGACTGGACCCGAACGGGCGATACGCTGGCTCTCCGTGTCGAAATTCCGGCCAACACGACCGCTCTGGTCTCCGTCCCCACCGTCGACGGGCAGGTAACCGAATTAGGGAAGCCGCTTGCAGGCGCGGAAGGAATCAAGGTCGTCCGTCAGGAGAAAGGCTATCTTGTGTTGGAGGTTGAGTCGGGAGTGTATCAGTTCGGGTCAAAGGTGGGCGGGTGATTCGTCAAAAAGACCCGGAAATAAATTTCCAGGTAACTTTTGCTACGCTTTTGCAGTTTGTGCCGCCGACCTTGCAAACGAAACGATAGCCGCCGCCGGGCGCGATCCCATGTCTCGCGCCGCCTCGCGTCCATTTGCGAAGAGCGCGAGCGTCGGCAGGGACCCGACCTGGTAGCGCGCAGCCAGGCCGGGAACAGCCTCCGAATTTACTTTTACAGCCACCGCTTCGCCCGCGAGCGATTGGGCCGCTTTGGCATATTCGGGGGCCATCATCCGGCAGGGGCCGCACCACGCCGCCCAGAAATCCACCAGTACCGGCAACCGTGAATCGCGGATGAGATTGGCGAACTGAACTTCGCTCTCGACCTCGATCGGCTCCGAGAGAGGAGGAATCTCGTCCTTGCATTTCCCGCAGATTCCCGTCTCGCCAAGATGAGCGAACGGAATCCGGTTGCGCTGCCCGCAGGCCACGCAACCCACCACAATACCTGTCTCATCCATCTTTGTATTGCTCACGTCGTCACCTCCCGATCAGGAATATCGACTCTATACGAATCGTCCGGAGGGAGCATTCCGACCACTACCGTCCATTCGCGCACGCGCCATCGCGTAATTAGGCCGTTCTTAACATAGGGATCGGCCACGGCGAATCGATTTGCTGCCTCGGGTGAGTCCCCTCGAAACACAAGAACCGCGCCATCCGCCGGATTCGCTAGCGCGCCCGCCATAATCAGCTCGCCCCGTTCATGCGCCCGGCGCGCATGCTCCAGATGCTCCGTCCGATAGATCGCCCGCCGCTCAACGTAGTTCTCGACTACCTCATAGAAGAGCAGATAAAACATCGCCGCGTACCCCCTGCAACCACGCCTCCGCCACTACTCCCCCAAGAACTGGGGGGGGCCAACTCCCCCAGGATTGGGGGCCGGGGGGGCGGGTCAGTCCACTACCGCCGTGTCCGGCTCCCTCACACCAGCGGGATCTTTCTGAAGTCTGCGCCGGTAGACCACCCGCGCAATGACCCGGCTGATATCGTCGAAGTACGTATACACGCACGGGATTACCAGCAGCGTCAGCAT